>DATLRW010000072.1:0-2666 GCA_035534495.1 Candidatus Dormiibacterota bacterium
CAGCAGGTCCAGGTCGCGCGGCGAAATCGCGCCCGCATCCACCAGCGCCTCGGGATGAAAGACCTTCTTCCAGTAATCGGAGCCGTAGATGAGTATCGTGACCTTCTTCGCCAGCTTGTGCGTCTGCGACAGGGTCATGATCTCGAACATCTCGTCCAGCGTCCCGAACCCGCCCGGAAACACAATCAGCGCCTTGGAGAGATATGCAAACCAGAGCTTGCGCATGAAAAAATAGTGAAACTGGAAATTCAGCGCCGGCGTGATATACGGATTCGGCACTTGCTCGAACGGAAGGCTGATGTTCAACCCGATGGTCTTGCCGCCGGCCTCGTGGGCGCCGCGGTTGGCGGCTTCCATAATCCCCGGCCCTCCCCCCGACGTGACCACAAAACGATGCCGCTTCGAAGGAATGGTCCTGGCCCATTGCGTAAGCAGGTAGGCCACGCGGCGCGCGTCCTCGTAATAGCGAGCCATTTCCACCGCGGCCACTGCCCGCTTGCGCTGCAACTCGGTCGCCGTGCCTTCCCGAATCGCAGGAATGCTGGCCGGCTGCTCCTCGCTGGGAGCAAGACGCGTGGCGCCGGTGTTCTCCAGCAACTCCAGCGCGTGGTCGGCCTCCTCCCGGCCGCGGAACCGCGCCGAGCCGAAAAACACCACCGTGTCCTGAATCTGCTCGCGGCGAAACCGCGCCAGCGGTTCGGCATATTCGGCCAGGATCCGAATCAGACGCCCGTCGGGGCCGTTCAAAAATGCCGGATTGGCGTACGCCAGCGGCGCGCTCTCAAGTGGTGTCGGCGGCGCCCCATTCGCCGGCAGCCTGGCCTCGCCGTCGGGCAGTTCTTGTTCCCCGTTCCCTGTTCCCTGCTCCCTGTCCTTTTCCATGTTCACCCGTTCCGATGCCGGATCGCGTCGCGAAACGCGAACCAGAGGTTCAGAACCCCCAAACCCGATATGATGCCGCGCACCGCCCCATGGACCGCAATCGCCCCCACCGTCGGAAAACGCAAAAACAGCGGATTCTCGTCCCACAAGACTTGCGACCACGGTGCAAAACAGACCGCCAGGCCGATATACAGGCGCAGCAGCACTCGCAGAAAAAGCTCCGCTCGCTCCAGCCAGCGGGGAATGCGCTGCGGAACCTGCGGCGCCGGTTCCGTTGTGCCGGCCTCCTGCGGCCGCGTAGCCGGGTTGTTTGATAGGGACGACAATTCCGGCTGTTGAGACATGCGGTCGTTTGCCCGGCGCGCCAGGAACCGGCATCCGGCGCCGGGCGCATGCTGCTTTCGACGCGTCCAGCCGGTCTGCCGTTTGGCGCGGCCTCCGGCACATACCGGGACCACCCGCAGCAGGCGCGGACGGGCTATAAGCAACGGTAACACAGCAGACTCAGCCGCCTTTTCGGCCGGTCAAAGCAGAACTCCCCAGCCCGATTGCATCCTGCGATATCCGCGCGTATCGTGGTCTTGTCCGGGCACGCCTGCCGGCATAAAGGAGCCCGTCATGTTGCGCACCGCCGCCGCGCTCTTTTCCGCCGCAATCGCCTTCACCGCCGCCGCTTCCGCTCAGGCGCCAGTCCAGTCGCCGCAAAACGGCATCCCCGTCACGGTCACAAGGATCGGCCCAGACGGCCAGCGCAATACGACCACCGTAGTCATTAAGCCGGTCGACGCATGCCCCGTCTCCATGCAGGCCACGCAGCGCGGTCTCACCCAGATGGTGAGAACCAAACGCACCCCGTCCCAGGACCAGCCGGAAGCCATGCCCGCGCCCGCCCAACACCTTCACCTGATTCTGAAAGGATCCCCGAAGGACAAGCTGGTGGCCTCCGCCACCGTGACCGCGCGCGGGATTTCCGCGCGCAGCCACATGCAGAATCTGAACCTGAGCGGCGGCGGGCCATCCGACATCCGCCGGACACTGCAAGTCACCTTTACTCCGGACCAGGACGGCTCCGTCTCCGCCGACATCGACCTGCCCGCATTCACCGCGGTCAACTCGCTTCAGTTGCTATCCATCACCTACGCTGACGGATCGAGCTGGACTCCCGAAAAGTCGAACGCCTGCACCGTCCAGCCCGACGCGCTCATGCTCATCGCAGGACGATAAAACTTTACCGTCGCTCCCAATTTCCCCCTTGATTGCCCCTCATTCCCGTGCCCCATCCTTGCGCCTTTTTTCCGGCGCAAAACCAAACGCGCCAGGCTTTGTAACAGGGCACGACTTCAAGAGCCTGCCCTTGAGCGTAGCGAAGGGTGCCGATAACCGCTTCATAATAAAGAGCCGGGCTTTAGCCCCTGCCATGCCGGAGCTGCAAATGAGGCCAGATTTGGCCTTTTTCCTCAGCCTCTTCAGCCCCTGCCAAGACACACCAACTCAGAAATCGCTTCAAAAGAAAGGCAAACACGCGTCAGGGCACGACTTCAGTCGTGCCGCAGATGCCGCAAATTCAACTGGGCTTTAGCCCCTGAGGCACGGTTTCCCTCGCAATTCGACTTGCACCACAGGCTGTTAGTACTACAGTTGTAAATGGCGTTTCCGGAGGGAGCAGGGGCCTTCAGGCCCCTGAAAATCGGCCAAAATCGAGTGGCCTTTAGGCCCGGATCTTTGCGAATCCAAACCATTACAACTGTAGTACTAGCTCCGCTCGAAGAAGCTGTGCCCCGTTC
>DATLRW010000073.1:0-24116 GCA_035534495.1 Candidatus Dormiibacterota bacterium
CGTTCTGAACGGCCTCCACGACTCGTCGACGAAGGTCTTCTTGCGCTTTCGCCGGCAACGAGCGAGCATCCTGTTTCCCCATGCCCGACACACTACCACATTACTCACTGCATGCCATCTATATTATGCTCCTATTAGTAATCGCCGTTGCTACCGCGCTGGTCATACCCGCAAGGCAAATTGTGCCTTTGGGAAAAGAATGGGACACACTTAAAAACAAGGAAGGATTCTCTGATTTTTCCATGTCGGAGTTTGTTTACAAAAATCCGAAATCAGAGTTTGCCGATTGGGACGAGGATAAACGGAAGAGAGTGTATTCCCGCGTCAGACAGATCACCAAAAAATACGGGCTGGCCGCTTTTTCCGTAGCGGTCAATAAGAGCCATTACGATGAAATTATGCCCAAGGCGCTGAAGTCCCGCGTCGGACGGCATCACTATACTTGGGCCGTTCATCACTTGCTTTCGTTTCTCAGTGTGTGGCGATTTTCTGGGATAGCAAGGCCGCCGTTTGAATACGTATTCCACTGGATGGAGGAACCGAGTTCCAAGGCCGACATAGAAGCTGCGATGGAGCGAGCCGAAGGCGCGGCGGCGGAGGCTGGAGTACCAGGAGGCTATACAAACTATAGCTTCCGAAAAAGTAAGGAAATACCGGGGCTGCAATGCGTGGACACTATTAGCTGGGTCTGTTATCAGCTCGCTCAGTTCGCTCTGCGCGATAAGCCCATGCATGAATTTGCTACCGTCGGCTGGGAGGCATTCGAGGGGGACAGGGCGGAGAAAGGTTGGCTGAGAGCCGTTACCATACTGCCAGGCGACCTCAGGAAATGGGTTGAGCAAGTAATGGCAGACCCAAGCAACCTAGATGGATTGCAGCGATTAGAAGAAAAGTTGCTCGCCCGTCGTTCCACTTCACAGCGCAGCAGGAGCACGTAGTCGTTGCCTGCGGTACTAGGATACTTGATCTGCGGGGATAATTACCGCGCGTTCGGGGGTCAGGGTGCGGGCGAAACAGGGCGGGCAGAACTGCTCTTCGACAGGTGGGGGCTTATCTCAAAGCGTCTTATCTCAAACCAGGGCGCAGTCCCGCCAGGATTTGAGCAAATTCACTGATCAACCAAAACAGAAGCCAGATGCAGGAGACAAAAACCACCAGGAATGACACTACATCGGTTTCCACATTCCCCTCGCCGCTCGACTGGGCGCGAAAGTGGCGCAACGGGTCCTGCCATCGGGCAGCCTGCCGATGGTATGCGAACTTATCACTTTTCACTCGGGTCAGAAACGGAGCGCCGATGGGCTTGCTCGGAAATTGCAGGAGCCGGCCAGTGCCGGTAGCCGCCATTTCCGTGCCCGAACGGCGTTCAGGCGCGGGGGCCGGCGAGCGCTCGGTCCGCGCCCCAGAGAGCACTTCTTCCAATCGTTCGGCCGTGCATCCCACACGGGAAGCGCGCCTCAAAAACATACAGTCCCTCCTCTCAGGCACCTGTTTTTATTGGGGCAGAAGGTACCTGTTTTACGATGGACGGGAAAGTCGCTAACCGGTTATCAACCCAGGAAGTGATAACCCATAGGTTATTGCGGGCAGTTGTATGCCATGAATTGTGGAAAGGGCCCGGAGAATTCTCCCCCACCGGTACGGCGGCCGGGACGGCGAGCCGGACGACGAGGAAGGGCGCACGATCCACCGCAACTCCGGCTACGATCGCGCGTAGAGACGCGAGGACTTTGGGGGAGGGGCTTCGGCAGCGTCAGCGCGGCGGCTGAAATTCAGGATTCCCCGCTGCCAGGCCAGCACCTGAATGTAGGCAAGCACGGGCGCCAGCAGGAGCCAATTGGCGCCGTAGAAGGCGGTTGATTCGGTCACCGACATTACGGTGAAAAACGCAAGGATGCCGGGGATCTCTTCCGGCAAATCGAGAGACCTGCCGCAGCGGTTCAGTCTCACGAGCAGGTACCACGCCAGGGCCAATGCCATGGCAAAGGCAACGGTTCCCAGAACGCCGGCCTGGATCAGGGCCTGAAAGATGGCGTTTTCGAGCTGTATCCCATGCAGGTAATAGCGGTCGGCTTGAAAGCCCAGGCCCAGCCACGGCGACCGGCGCGTTGCCGCCAGACCTTCCATCCACTGGACCGTCCTGCCGGAGAGCGTGGGATCGAAGCCGCCACCCCGGCTTCCGAACTCCCATAACAGGCGAAAAAAACCTAGCAGTCCAAGCAAAACAGCCCCGAGGATGCCGCCCCCGATCAGGAGGATGCGCCGGGACTTTCGCCATGCCAGGATGACAAGCGCTCCGGCAAGGAATCCAATCGTCTCCGTTCGCGCCTGCGCCAGCACGAGGGCATAGACGGCAATCAGCAGGACCGGAATCCAGGCGATTCGTCTGGAAAACTTCCCGTTCCACAGTTTGCCGAGCGCCACCAGCCCGGCAACGGCGGCATATCGCGCCAAGCCCGTATTTCGCGTCGTCGCCATCCCCCATATCAACCGGTGTTCCGCAACCAGCCCGTTGTAGGCGACGACGCCCAGGGGGCTTCCCGTCGTCGGCGTAAGCGCCAGTCTGCCCAGCAGCGGAATCGCTCCCAGCAATGCCACCAGGAGCGCGATATCGAGGATCCAGTTGGCTGCAATCAACCGTGAAAGGACGGCGAAGGCTTCCTCATCCGAACAAACCGCGATGAGCACGATCGCGACGGCGCTGTACATGCCCGCCCAGTAGAGGGCGTTCAGGGGAAATTTGGAAATCAGTGCGGACGAAATCAGCCCCACAGCCCCGTATAAACCGCACAAACCAATGGGACCGGCCACCGCCCATACCCTGACGCCTCCCTTTTTGAGCAGGACGATCAGGGCGAGCCAGCCGGCCAGCAAAGGAAAAAATGCGCGAATGCCCTGCACGAACTGCAAGAGGTCGGACGGAAAGTTCGTGGCCTGCGCCACGTAGATTCCCGTGTTATAGCCGGCCCAAAGCAGAAGCCACAGCAGCAGCAGGAACCATGTGGCCCGCCGCCCATGCGCGAGCCGGGCTGTTTCGCTGGGGATTCTAGGATGCATGTCCAGGCAGGCGTTCGGCGCGGGGCGCGTTGCCGCGGCGGGAAACGAGGGTGCGTTCGGCCGCCGGATGAAAGATGTCCCGATATACGTCCAGCAGCCGCTCGGCCAGCGCGTCCCAAAGATAGAATTCCTTTGCGCGTCTCCGTGCCGCCCGGCCCATTCCCCGGCAAATTTCAGGTTGCCGGTAAAGCATCTCCAGGGCTGAAGCCAGATCGAAAGCGACTTGCGCCGGCGCCCTTGGCCGGACTTTGACGCCGCACTCGGCAGTCACGTGCATCCCCGGTCCGCCAAGCCCGACGCAGACAATCGGATTGCCCGCGGCCATGGCTTCGACCACCACGGCCCCGCCCCCGTCGCGCAAACTGGGAAAGAGAAACAGATCCGACGAGCGCATCCGCGCCCAAAGCTCCTCGCGCGACTTCCAGCCGATGAATTGAACCAGGCCGCCGACGCCGAGCCTGCGCGCCAGGCTTTCCAGGCGTTCCCTTTCCGGGCCCTCGCCAATGATGGAGAGGACTACTTCGTTGTTTGCGGACGCGGAGGGTTTGGTTCGCTCGACAAATTGCGCGAAGGCTCGAATGGGCAGATCGAAGGCCTTCAGGCGGACAAGCCGGCCTGCCGTCACGATTCGGAAGCCGCCCGGGCCGCCGGCGCGACTTCCCTTCCCCTGAAACGCCTCGGGTGAAACGCCATTCACCGGGAAAAGCCGCGCCTTGTGGCACCATTTCTTCGGAATGGCGTCGAGCGCCTCCCGGTTGCAGACGAGTATGGCTTTGGCCCGATATTGGCCAAGGATGAAAAGCGGGTCGTGCCGAAAGATCCACTGGCCAACGGTTCGGACCTTTTCCCACAAGCGGCACCGGAACGGATACCCGCGGATAAATTCGGGAGGGGTGCGGTGCGCTCCCCCACCTGGGCCGCGCAAATACGGGACCGGCAAAAGCGCTCCCGTGGGACTGGCCATCCAATCGTTTTCATAGGTCAGATGGTGGAACCCGTGGAAACCGATCCGCGCGTGCAGCCGCCGGGCCGCGAAATAGGCCCGCCATTGCCAGATATACGCGTAGAGCTGAACGCCCCCGGGAAAACGGCCGAGGAACCGCAGGCATTTCGGCAGCCCTACGTAGCGAAAGTGGAGATTGCCGCAAGCGGGGTTCTCTCGCGCTTTTTCTTCAATGGCCGGCTTGTTGAGAGCCGATGTGAGAACCCATACACGGCAGTGCCGGGACAGCCGCGTCACGATGTTCCAAGCCATCAGGTCGCCGCCTCCCGGCAGGCGGCTGCCCGGGTCCCGCAGGCAGGCGTAGGCGCAGACGAGCACGCGGGCCTGCCCGTCCGGGGACATATCATCAGCCAAGGACTTCATTGTTTCTGCCCGTCGGGCGCGGATCCCGTGGGGGAGTGGAGGTCGACGGCGGTTGCGCACGAACGAAAAACGGCCGAATGCCATGCGCGAATCGAATGGCTCAATGCCAGCAAAGCACCGGCGGCGTTTCCCATGAAACGCCGGAAATAGCCCCCCTCCAGGCGGGAGAAGCCGAGGAACAGACTCATCGCGGCCCGGATGGAAAGCACGAGGCAGCACAGCGGCAGGGAGAGCTCGGAATGTTTGGAGACAAGGTGGAGGCGGTTCAAAACCTCTTTTTTGCCGAATCGATACGGGTCCGGGCGGCCAATTTTTGACGGATAGTGATAGAAACGCGCGCTGGCGACGACGGCCAGCCGGTACTTTTCCCTATGCGGTAGCTGTGGTCCAGGTCCTCGAGGTGGCTATAGCCTTCAAGCCATTCGTCGAAGCGAAATTCCGCAAGCACCTTTCGGGAATAGACCACGGCGCCGCTCGGCAGCCATTGCACATACGTGTCCTGTTCGATGTTGGGCATCTGCGTGTGAACGCCGGAACGGAGGACGAGGCCATCGCGCCTGTCATAGAGGCTAAGGCGGGAAACAGCTCGGAGATTCTTGAGCCGGGGAGCGTAGATCCGGGGATGATTGGCAAAGCGACAACTCGCCCCGCCCAAATCCTCGGGCGCCGTCTCCCAGAATCGCAAAAAGGCTTCGATCGCTGGCGGCTCCAGAACAATGTCGTCATCCATAAAAGCGATCAGGTCGACATCGGGCCGCGCTTGGCGGGCGCCCCGGTTGCGCTCACCACAGATGGAAGAATTCGGCATGGGTATGAATTCCGCATTGAGCTGCGGAAACCCTCGGGCAATTTCCGCGTTACCCGCTCCCTCGCCGACAATCAGCACCTGCTCGGGTAGCCGGGTCTGCGCGGCCAAACTCGCCAGCATGCGGCGCAACTCGGCGTACCGGCCGATTGTGGGGATGACGATTGCGATTTTGTGGCGCATGCCGGTAAAGACAGGCCCCGCGGTCACCGAACGAGAACCGCTCTTGCTGCCGGGCATTTCTCCATTCGAAAGTCATCGACAAACCGGCAGAGAGAGGCCTGGAATTTCTCGACGGAAAAATTCATGGCCTGGCGCGAAAGATGCCGCCGCAGGTCTTCCCGCAGGGCGTTGCCCGAGAGAACAGCCTCGATTTTTTTCACGGCGTCATCCTCGTTTTCGAAGGTGAGCGCCGGGTGATCGACGATTTCGGTTTGCCCGCCGCCGTTAGGAACGAACACGACGCCACCCGCCTTCACCATTTCGGCGGCGGCGATTCCAAACGCCTCATGCATGCAGCCGTTGATCGCGAAACGGTGCGAGGCGAGCATGTCCGCTTTTTTCGGGCCCGAAACCCGTCCTTCCAGGAAAATCCAATCGCGGTTGCGCTCCGCGAGAGATTGGATGGCTCTGCCGAATGGAGAATCGTCGACGCCGCCGAGGATATGCAGATGGACGCCGCCGCCGCGCCGGCGTACCCGGGAGAGAATTTTGATGACCGCGTCCGTTCTCTTTTCCGGCACCACGCGCCCAACGCAGAGGAAGCCGTTCTCTCTTTGCTCCCAGAGCGCGTTCGGCAAATTCCCGGCGACCGGCGGATAGAGCACTTGCGAGGCAATTTCGAATTTCTCCCGCAGGAGCCCGGCCGTCCAGTGGGAATTGGCGAGCGTGAGGTTTCGTTTCCATGCTTCGGGATTCGGCCGGGCCGTCGCGTCGCATAGATTCAAATAGGTTCGCCGCAGAGGCGAATCGCCATACCACCACCGCCGGTAACGCGCCAGATCGGGGTGAAGATGGCTCCGCCACTGGCGGACGAAGCTGAAATCGGCGACGCATTGAATGGAGGGAACCGCAAAATCGCAAAGGCCGTATGTGTTGATCAGGAGATCGAACCGGGGAGCCATCCGGCGGCAATACCGGAGAAAGGCCGCCCCGCGCAGCGCGGCAAATTTCGCCGTGTGGGCCAGTGGCAAGGGCAGGGGCGCGCGGACGATTTCGATCTCGCCGGCCTGGATGTTCGTACCGTAGTATTCGTTCAGCCGCGCAAGATCCACCGGGCCGCCCGTTACCAGGGACACGTCATTGCGAACCTTGAGCGCCTCGATCGCCCATAGCGCAACGCTTTCCGAGCCGCCAAAGCCCAAGCGCGGGTGCGTGACAGCAATTTTGGGCCGGATCATGGCGGAGGAATTTGACTGCTTCTTCAGCGGGGCAATGCGGGATTTGTATTCCGCGACACAGCCGAAGCGGCCAGGAAGAGGCGGGCCCTGGCGGCGATAAAAAGCACGGCGCGACGCGGCAGGCGGAGAACGGCGCGGGGATACCGCCGCGCATAGCGAACGAATGTTCCGCCGTCCCGGCGACGCAGGGCGGCGGCCACCAGTCCTTCCCGGACGTACGCCATCCTCTTCGACAACAGGCGCCTGCTCGTTTCCGGCAGCGACTCGTCGGCCGCCAGAATTTCGAGTACGTTCAAATACTCCTCTCTGGCGCGGAGCGTCGAGCTGTCGTGCGCGGCCTGCGCGCGACACAGGTAGCCTGGCCGGCGAACGAGTCTGCCCTGCATTCCCTGCGCGAAAAGTTTTGAGAGAAAAAACACCCATTCCCCGCCACTGCCCGACTCCGGGAACCGGATTCCGGCGCGAGCGCAGGCGGGCACCGAAACGATCGGGCTGACGTCGTGCCCCAGCTGCAAAATGGCATCAAAATCAACGTCCTCCACCCTTCCATCTTCGGCGGGACGGGGCGCATTCGCGCGCACGAGCCGTCCCAATGGACCGGGCACGGCCAGCACCTGGAAATCGACCGCGTAGCCATTCTCACAGTCCTGAATGATTGAGAGCAGGGACTCCAAACGTCCTGGCGCCCACTCATCGTCGGCATCCAGGAAGGCAGCCCATTTCCCCCGCGCATTTCGCAATCCCAGGTTGCGGGCGGCGGCGCATCGAATATTTCGTTCGCTTCGCAGCAACCGGATGCGGGCATCTCGCATGGCGGCGACAACAGGCGCCGTGCGGTCGGTTGAAGCGTCGTCCACCACAATCAGCTCCAGGTCCGGCATGGACTGTTCGAGGACCGACGCGATGGCGTTCCCGACCGTATTTTCCGCGTTGCGCGCGGGGATAATGACGGAAACGAGCGGGGACGTCATCGGCCCTTTTCCCCGGCGAGAAACTGGGGCGATTCGATGGGCCGGGTTGCCAGACGATCGTGATCGCGCCACTTGCCTCCCACGCCGCGCAGGCCATCGGCAAATCCGTGGAGCGCGGCTCGGGCACAGGCCGGGCCCGCGAGTGAATATTTCACCGCCCTGGCCAGGCACAGCAGCGGGTTCACCGCATGGAACAGCAAACGCAAGGCGGGCGGCAACGCCGCATTGGCTGCCAGGATTTTGCCTCTTTCCCTGTAATAGAAGAGAAGCGGGCCACGCGATCCGCCCGAGCTGGCCGAGCCTTTATGCCACACGACGGCGTCTCGCACGTTGGCAACCATGGCCCCGCGTTTGCGGGCCAGATGACAGAAGAGTTGATCTTCCCAGTACAGAAATATTCGCGACGAAAAACATTCGCCGTCGAGGCGCAGGAACTCATCGAGAACGCGCCGGGAAACCAGCATCGCCGCCCCGCTCACCACTCCCGACTCGCACAATGCACCCGTGCTTGGCCCGCGGCGCCCGGGACGAATCAGGGGGGCAAACAGGAATCTGGGCAAGGATAAAGACAAGGGCAGGCTCGGGGGCGCGCCGGAAGCTTCCGGAGTTCGCTGGATGGGCGCGAGTATGGCGCGCGGGAAACGGGAACCTGCATCGACGAGGATCGAAAGGGAGTGAACGGCCAGAGTCGCGTCGTTATTCAGGAAGAAATCGTAGTGGACTCCTTTTCGTTGTAACGAATACGTGACAGCGAGGTTGTTTCCTCCGGCCCAGCCGAGGTTCTCCCGGCTCCGAACCAGCACCAGCCTCTTTCCCGATTCAACCGCATCGAGCCTGGCTTCTTCCTCCGGCCTCCCGCCGGCCAGGGCGGCCTGCCTGTCGTACTCCACAACAACCGCTTCTTTGCCCAGGCGTCGGGTGGCCCAACGGCGTATCCGATCGAGCGAACCATCCCAGGACCCGTTGTCTACGACAACCGCCAGGAAGTTCGGATAATCCTGCGCAAAAACGGAGTCGAGGCATTCGGTCGTATCCCGCCAGCCATTCCAGTTCAGGATGCTGATGACGACAAGGGGCGCGGCCGCCCGGCGCAGGCCGCCCGCGCGGACAGGAGGGTTCAACGGCCCGTCCCCAGCGGGACGGCGGTGGGCGTGGATTCACGCAGCGATCCGAGAAGGATTTGCTCCATCGTCGATACGGATTTTTCCCAGGTAAACTCTTTCGAAATCTCGTTTCCGGCACAGGCGATGCGGCGACGATAACGAGGGTCCTCGATCAGCCGGATCAGGCCGGCGGCGATGGCTCCGGGATCGCGCGCGGCGACAACCTCGGCCGTTTCCCCAGGGAATGCGTAATCTTCCGTCCCCAGCGGCGTGGTGACGACGGGAAGTCCGCAGGCCATCGCTTCCAGAGGAAACAGCGGGAAGCTTTCGTACCAGGATGCGCCGAGCAGCATATCGGCGCTTCGGTACGCCTCGGCCAGCTGCGGGGGCTGCAGGAATCCCAGCCATTCATATTCGGCAACCGGGTTATCGGGCGGCAGGATGGCCGGAGGACCATACACCAGCCAGCGTATGGTTCTTCCGCGAAGGGCGTTTCTGGCGATCTTCATGGCCTCCGCCATTTCACAAAACCCTTTCCAGGCGATCCGATTCCCGCTGTAACTGATGACGGTGGTTGTGGTGCCGGAGGAGCGCTGGCGCGGGCTGCCGTGAAATACCGCGTGGTCAATGGCATTCGGACAGAGGCGGATATCCGCCCCGGGGAATTCGCTCTCGACTTTCCCCTTGAGCCAGGAAGAGTTGGCAATCAGTCCGAGCCCCGAGCGATAGGAAATTTCGGCCTGCGCCGTCAGCAGATTCCTGTCCGTCCTCTCGGCGAACTGGTATGGCTCGTAATGCTGCATGAAATAGAATCGACGGCCGCTACCGCTAAGGCGAAGGGGAAGAGCGATCCACGAGGCGGTGGCCAGCGTGATGTCGGCCGGCGGCAGGACGCGCCGCAGGTAGCGGCAGGCCACTCCAATTTGAAGATCGGCGGGAAGCACCCCGGGACGAAAAGCCAGGCAAGCGAAGGCCAACTCGCCCAGCGCGGATTCAAAACCTTCCTTGCGCCTGCGCAGCAGGGCGCCGGCACAATCCCTGGCGGCGACGACAAGCCACTCGCAACGGCTGGCAACCGAAGACGTGACAATATTGCCCACCGGCCGCGGGAACCAGTCCGGCCTGTTGCGGCAAGGGAGCACGGAAGCGACCGTGACCTCGTGTCCCCTGGCGGCCAACCCACTGGCATATTCCATCACGCACCAGATGCCCCCCGAGAAGGTTTTCGGTGAAAAACCAACCCCGATAATGTTGATTTTGGCCATTCACACGCTCGCGAACGAGCCGGCCAGAACGCCGTCGGCGGCCTTGAGCGCCGCCGCGACGGCCTGGTCCATGTTGAGGTAGCGATACTGCGCCAGGCGGCCGACAAAGGTGACGTCCTTCTCGGCGCGCGCTAGCTCCTCATACCGCTTGTAGAGCCGGATATTGTCCGGGGTCGGGATCGGGTAATACGGTTCGCCACCAGGCTGCGGGAACTCGCGAACAATCGAGGTCCCCGGATGGTCCTGTCCGGTCAGGTGCTTGAATTCGGTGATGCGGGTGAACGGGAGATGATTCGGGTAGTTGACCGTGGCAACCGGCTGAAAGCGGCCGACGCCGGCCAGGTGCTCATGCTCGAACCGGAGCGAACGGTAGGGTAATCGGCCGAGGCGCCAATCGAAGTAGGCGTCGATTGGACCCGTAAAGACGATGTGTCCCGCGTGAATGCGGCCACGAACGCCGGCAAAGTCCGCGCCCAGCTCGCGGCTGATTTTCGGGTGGTCCAGCATTTTCTCGAACATCCCCGTGTACCCGTCGCGCGGCATCGCCTGAAACCAGTCCAGGAAGTAACGATCGTCCGCGCCGGCATGAAAGCGGACGCGGCCGCAGACGGCGGCGCTCAGCTCGGAGGGATCGAGCCCCCATTGTTTCCGCGTGTAGCCACGGAAGAATTTTTCGTAAAGATCGCGGCCCACGGCGTCGAGCACAACGTCTTCGCTGGTCAGAATCGGACTGCGTGGCAGGCGCGCGCGATCGAGGAAGGCCTCTGCGCCGGCCTCGTCCAGATCGAGCCCGTAGAGCATATTCAGGGTGATCCGGTTGACGGGAAACGGCACCAGCTTGCCGTCGATGGAGGCGAGAACGCGGTGCTCGTATGGCCGCCACTCGGTGAATTTCGAAAGATAGTCCACCACCGGGGCGGAATTGGTGTGGAAGATGTGGGGGCCGTAGCGGTGGACGAGCAGGCCGTGCGAATCATACTCGTCGTAGGCGTTGCCTCCGACGTGAAAACGCCGGTCGATGAGGTGGACGCGGGCGCCGGCGCTCGCCAGACGCCGGGCGGCGACGCTGCCGGCAAATCCGGCGCCCACAACGAGAAAATCAAACATGGACGGCTTCGACACCTTCGGATGGGGGGTTCATCGAGGGAGCCAGGCGATGGCGCCACAAATACACGAACATGCAGGCCGTCACCAGGCATTCCGAGCCGGCAACGGAAAGAGCCATGCCACTGGCCTGCCAGCGCGGAACCAACAGGAGACTCAAACCAACATTGAACAGTCCCGCCGTCACCAGAACCATCGCGAAGGCCCGGTCCCGTTTGAATGGCACCATGACCTGGATTCCGAGCACGTTGCTCACGGCGATGACAAAGGGCAGAACGGAAAGGATTTGCAGCACGGCGATGGAGGGTGCGAACGGCCGGCCGAAGGCCACGGGCACGAGCCAGGGCCCCGCGGCCAGCAGAACGCCGCTGAGAACGGCGCCCAATCCACCCTGCAGGAGAAGCATTCTCCCGGCCAGCCGCAAGGCCGCTTCGCGCGACTGGGAAGCCAGGCGGCTCGCCCGCGGGAAAACGGCCTGTTGCAACGGTCCCCAGGCGCCCATGGCTATTTTCACGAGCCGTTCGGCGGCGCTGTAGTATCCCGCGACGGTCATATTCGTCAGCATCCCCAGAATGAACACGTTTCCGGATGTGTACAAGGCAACGGCCGACTGGGAAAAGAAAATCGTGAACCCCTGCCGGAGCTGATGAGCGATTCCCTGCCAGCGCGGTAGAACCCAACGGACTCCCAGGCTCCTCCTCGCGTGGGTCCATAGCCAGATACTTCCCAGCCCGGCCGTGGCGGCTTGCAGCCCGAGCCACACAGCCGTGTCGCCCGGCTTCCTGACGAAAAGGAACAGGGCGGGAACGTAGGCCAGCCGGAGCAGCACGCCGACGCGGGCGGAAAATTGCAGCTCCTCCATGCCCTGGTAAAGCCAGCCGGGGTTAAGCGTGCCGAAGGCGACGGCCAGGAAGGCGATCCACGCGTCGGCGGCTACCGCATGCAGGCGGGCAATCAGCGCGACCGAAATGCCGAAGGCGACCAGGCAAACGGTAAGCAGCAGCAACTCCACCGATATGACCTCACTCGCAATCCGCGAAACGGCTTCGATGCTCTCGCGGTTGACCGAAATTTCCCGCGAAGCCGTAAGTCCGAATCCATACGCGGCAACGACGCCGGCCAGTCCGGCCAGCGACAACGCGAAGGCTCCCGAGCCGTAACCAGCGGGCGTCAAAACCCTGACGGTATAAGGAACGGTGATGAGCGGCACGACCGTATTCGCGACGAATGCGGCATACAAGGCAATCGTATTGCGAGCCAGCCTGTTTTGCCGAAATGGCAGCCAATTCCGATGCACGGTATGCGTCACCGCTCGCGGGCTTGGCCGCTCGCCGCGAAAAACCGCCCCGCCGTTCCGCCGTTTGTCATTCGTACCTTCTGAGGCCGTAGACGTCGAGCAGCGCATGCGCGGCAAATTGCGGCCCGTAGATCAGGGCCCGGCGCCACACCTTTCGCGGCTCCTGGATCAGCCTCCAGAGCCACTCGAAGCCCGACCGGATGGCCCATTCGGGCGCGCTCCTCACGTTTCCGCTGGCGAATTTGACGGCGGCGCCGACAGCCACGGCGACCGAGGCATGAAGCTTCGAGCGATGGTCATAAATCCACTGCTCCTGTTTCGGCAGGCCGAGGGCGACCCATACCACGTCGGGGCTGGCCGCATTGATCGTTTCCACGGCGCGGGCTTCTTCTTGCGGAGTGAGGACCCGAAACGGAGGGGAATAGGAACCGGCAATTCTCAGCCGGGGAAAATGAGCGAGCAGCCGGCGGCGGCACTGCGCGAGCGTTTCTTCCGTATCGCCATAGAAAAAATTCGAAAACCCCTTTCTCTCAGCGAGGCGGCAAAACTCCCACAGGAGATCGGCGCCGCGAATCTGGCTGGTTGGCGAGCCGGCCTTGCGCGCAACGGCTCGAGCGGTCCATCGGCCGTCAGGCAGGGAAAGATCGGCGCTTTTCAGGATAGTCTTAAACAAAGGCCGCCGGCGTCCCTCGATAATTCCATGCGAATTGGTCAGGGCGATAGAACGGCACGGGCTGCCTTCGACAATCCAGCGTTCCATGATGCGAAGGACGTCGTTCATGCCGAGAACGTCGACCGGCACGCCCAGAACATGAACCCGGCTCGAAGTATCGGGCATCATCGTCAAGACCCTCGTGTGCTTGCCTCGCGGCGCGAGATTACCCCGCGGGATTCCCCGGTGAGGAGCTGATGATCAGGCGCGCTGGGGCCGGCTGAGTTTTAGGAGCCGTATTCCGCGGTCGTAGCCGCCGGGTGAGGCCCGGCAGTTTCGGAGAGCGCATCTCCCATCCGGCGGCAAATGTGACGAGGAAAGAGACCAGCACGAGGCGAAAATCGAGCCAGACATTTCGCCGGCGAATGTAGAGCAGGTCGTAGCGAAGCTTTTTCCGGCGGGACAACTCACTGTGTCCGTAAATCTGCGCGAGGCCCGTCAGCCCCGGCAGAACCGAGTGGCGCAAGTCGAACGAGGGGACCTCGCGTCGAAACCGCTCGACCAGCTCGGTCCATTCCGGCCGAGGACCGACAAAGCTCATCTCCCCTCGGAAGATGTTCCAGAGTTGAGGCAGCTCGTCCATGGCCCTGGCGCGCAGCAGGCGTCCAACACGGGTGATGCGGGGATCGTTCCACGATGCCGGTAAGGGGCCCACCTTCCGGCCGGAATCGGCCGCCATCGAGCGGAATTTCCAGCTGATAAATTCCCGACAATCCTTCCCCACGCGCGTCTGCGAATAGAAGACGGGCCCTCCATCATCGAGCTTCACCGCCAAGGCGATGACGGCCCAGAGGGGGATGGAGACGATCAGACCGATTCCGGAGAGCAACAGATCGAAAGTGCGTTTCCACACGGCTGTTTGCTTCCTTTGTTTATGAATTGAAAACAAAGTGAATTCCCGCGATTAAACGAAATCAAACCGATGGCGACGGCCGAGGGGAGGGGCGGTCGCCACGCCCAGACAGACCGCAAACCATGCGGCATTGGCGGGAATATGAAGATTGAAATCGACGAAACTGTGCACCAGAAGGCCGCAGCAACCCAGGCCGCAGGCAAGCTGGACCCAGCCGTCCGGGAAATGGAGACGCTCGTCCGGTTTTCCAAAAGCCGTGCGAAGGAAAATCAGCAAACCCGCCAGCAACAGCAATCCACCGGCAAGCCCGGTTTCCGCCAGGGCCTCGACGTAGTCATCGTGCGCGTGCTGCCAAACGGCATTCCCGGCGAAGCTTTGATACCGGGGAAATACATTCATGAAGTCTCCCATGCCGGCGCCCAGCCAGGGATGGTCTCGAACCATACGCAATGTGTCACGGGTGACGGCGAGGCGTTGGCCCAGGGTGACCTCGGGCGCCATCGGGAAGGAGGCTACGCTCTCGATTTTCACCCCGATACGCGCGGGATTGGTCCATACCGAAAGGGCTATGCCCGCGATGAGCGCCCCGCCGATCGCCCAGTATTGCCAACGCGCGAGATATTTCAGACGGAAGGACAGTCCTGCAAAAATGATGATCTCCGCGAGCAGGGCCACCATCCCTCCACGGGAACCGCACAGCAGGAGCGAGGCCACGGCAACGACCACGGCGAACAGCGAAAGCAGACGCCGGGGGTCGCCGGCGCGGCGCGTGAAGGCGTAGGCCGCCGCGACGGGAATGAGCATTTCCATCAAGCCGGCATAGTCGTTCCGATTGATGTAGGGACCGAAGACTGCTCCCGCCGCCGGCCGGACGCTCCAATAGATCAGTCCGTGGCTGGAAAGCGACTGAAAGATGGCCAGCAGTCCCAGGGCTGCCGCATAAATCGTGACGAACCCGCCAAATTGGCGATATGCATGCGGGGATTCGCATGCGAATAGCTGGCCGGCCAGGAAGAATAAAATCAGATCCGTCGCCAGCAGGATGAGCGCGTCGCGCGTTGCCACGCGGTCCGCCGCCACATGGCCGAATAACTGCAACAGCCCCAGCGCCAGCAAAAAAGCCCCGAGACCGTAGAGACCGGACCAGTGAATGCGAACGTAACCTTGCCGGATACAAGCCACGCCCCAAAATGCAAGCGCGCCCAGGGACAGCAGCGTCAGCACGGGCCAAGCCCACGGCTCAACCGAGCCAAGCGCCAACGGCGCGGCGCAAAGGGCGGAACCCAGAACCAGACGAGCCGCCCGGAAGCGCGCCGGTTGATTCCCCGCGCCGCCTGGCCGCCATGGAGCGGCGTCCCCTTCAACGGTAAGGCGCTCAGAGGGGAGGCTTGCGTGCATTGGGTTCGACTACGGATTTCCGTTATGGATTTGCGTTACGGGGAAGCGGAAGGCTGGACCCCTGTTCCAATTCAAGCCGCACATCGTCCAGCCAAAAGTGCCCGCCGGTGGCGGCCGGGGAACCATCGCTGCGCGGACGCCAGAGGGAAAGACGGATGAGATTCGTTTGAGGACAGGTCGTAAAGGTTGTGCTGACTTGATGCCAGGTGGTTGTCCCGACGGCGTCTGGTGTCTGCGCCTGCAAGCAGCCAGCGTGTTGTGGATCGACGACGCGGAGCCTCGGTCCGCTATCCGAGCCGATTGCCTGCGTCCGCACCCAGGCGGCCAGGCGATAGGTCCGGCCAGGGGCGACGGGAATCAGTTGGTAGACCGGTTCTGACGCCCGATTTTCAGGAATAACATAATCGATCCGCAGGGACCGGGCGCCATGATGGGCGGACGGGTCGCCGAATGCAGCGTTGACGGAAGAAATTCTCTTGAATCGCCAGCCAAAACCGGCATTCAGCGGATCTCTTTCGAAGCCCGGGTTGAAAACCAGATTTCCCGTATTTCCACCGCCGCCGGCGGCCAGGATTCCCGAATGCTGAAGATTTTGCCAGACACGGGCGGCCTGCCCGATTCGACCGGAGGAAATGAGTCTTTCCAAATACGGGTCGGCCATGGAAAAACGGAATGGCGCATGAGAGGAAATCAGTTCGGACCAGAACCGTGCCGCGGCCTGGAACTCGTTCTGCGCCGAGAGAAAATTCACATACGCCAATTTCAAGGCCGGGGAAGAATCGGCCGGCAGGACGCGTTCGCCGATGAACTGCGGATCGCCGTATGCCCGCAGACAAATGGCGAAGACGGCTCCGGCGTATCCCGGGTCCATCGCCAGCAGACGCCGAAAGCGCGAGGCGGCCTGGCCGGACGCGCCCGAAAACAGATCGTGGTTTGCCGCCAGCCAGAGTGCGCGAGGGGCCATCGGATCGAGGAACAGGGCGCGCGAGAAAGCGTTCGTGGCGCAGCGTTCGTCACCCGCGAATTGGCAGGCCTGCCCCAGGCTCTCCCAGTACAAGCCATCGCGGGGGTCCAGATCCGCCGCCTTCCGGAACCAGCGAACCGATTCCGTTGCGCTGGCGTTCCCCTCGGCCTGGTCCATCCTTCCCATTTGCTCATAGAGACGGGGATTTTCGGGATCGAAAGCAATGGCCTTTCGGATGTCCGCCTGCTTCTCGAAAGCGCTCAACACCGCCGACGTTTCCATTCGCGCCGCCTCATACCCGAGAGGCAAAACCACCAGGGCGATAGCCAGCGCGAAGACAACCCGACCGAGCACCGTGCCCAGCCGATACGTAACCGGGCTTTCGTTGAGGGATTGTCCTTTCATGGCGTGATGGCGGGCCAGACTGGCCGCGTGCGGCGGGCCGGGATGGAGCCTTGCCTATGGAATTTGCGCGCCGTCGCGGGAACGAGGAAACGCAGCCGCGTTTGCCCCCTCGGGCACGCAGTAATAATCGCGATGATAGCGGTAATAGTCGTAGTCGTTGCCGTGGCGGGCATCGGCGCGATTGACGACCGCGCCAAGTAGCTTCTCGCCGGCGGTTTCGAGAATTCGCGAGGCGCGTGATACCGCCTTGAGGGCGGTGGTTTCGCTCGACGTGACCAGAATGATCCCATCGGCAAACGGGGAGAGGATGGTCGGGTC
The DNA here is from genome assembly GCA_035534495.1 of Candidatus Dormiibacterota bacterium. Lineage (GTDB taxonomy): Bacteria > Acidobacteriota > Terriglobia > Acidiferrales > UBA7541 > JAKASX01. The sequence goes on from DATLRW010000073.1 coordinate 17,019, forward strand.
GGCGACAAGCAGCAGGGGCGGCGAATCGATCAGGATAAATTCAAAGCGCTGCCGGAAATCAGCCATGAACTGCTCCATCATCGGCGAGGAAAGCAGATCCGCCGGGGAGGATGGCCGAGGGCCCGCGGGAAGCACCCACAGGTTCGGCGCCTCATCCACCTGGGTCAGGGCCATTTCAGGCGGTGCGCCGCCCGCGAGGATATCGCTCAGGCCGGCCGGCGGCGATAGACGCAGAGCTTTCCGGACCTGACCGCGGCGCAAATCCCCATCGATCAGAAGCACTCGTTTGTCCAGTTGGGCCAGCGACAGCGCCAGATTGATGCAGGTGGACGTCTTCCCTTCCCGGGGCTGCGTGCTCGTAAAGAGCAAAACCTGCGGCGGCCCGGACGGGGAGGAACGCAGGACCGAGGTTCGCAATGTGCGGTAGGCTTCGGCAAGGGGAGAGTTGGGCAGCTTCAGCACGCACCGTTCGACACCGTCCGATCGGGCCCCTTTCCCTCGCGCCAGCCACTCGCGCTCGCCGGAAAATTTCCCCGCCTCGGGAATGACCCCGAGAACGGGCGCTCCGATGACGCCTTCCAGCTCTTCCGGCCGTTTCACGGAAGTGTCGAGCCCTTCCTGAACGAAAGCCAGCGTCAGGCCGGCCAGCAGTCCCGACAACAGGCCCGCGGCGATATCCACGGCTTTTTTCGGCCGAACGGGCGAAACCGGATAGGAAGCCCAGTCCAGCACGTGGATATTCGTCGCTTTCAGCCCGGCCGAGACTTCGGCATTCTTGAGGCGCTCGAGCAGCTTTTGATAGAGCTGCTGATTGGTCTGATATTCGTTCTTCAGGATGTTGTACGGAATCTGCAACTCGTCGAGTCTTTGCACCTGTTTTTTCTGCCCGCTCAGGGCGCGGGAGAGAATGGCCACCCGCTGGATCGAGGCGCGGTAATCGGCTTCGACCTGCTCCCGTTCGCGTTTCTGTTCCTGATTCATAAGCCGGTTGACCTCGTCGAGCTGCTGGCGAATCGCAACGACCTTGTAAAAGGTCGGGCCGAATTGCGCCAGGGCCTTGGCGTAATTCGTTTCGAGGTCCCCGTATCGGCCTTGTAACCGGGAGAGCAACGGATCTTTCGTGAGCAACCCGGCCGCTGAAGGGTTTCGATTCACCGCGTCGTAGACGGCTCTTTTCGCGGCCAGGTCGGTCTCGGCCGCCGTCAGTTGCTGGCTCAGCTGGGCCAGGGCGTCCTGGTTGAGACTGTCGCGATTGCCCAGGTCCGCCACGCCGTTCTGTTTTTCATAATTGACCAGCGCCTGCTGGGACTTCATCACCTTCACTTTCAGGTCGCCGAGTTCCTTCGCCATCCATTTCGATACCCGGCGCGCGGACTGATACCTGGCCGTGAAGTTGTATTCGAGGTAGTGGTCGACCAGGGCGTTGGAAACCTGTTCGGCGCGGTTCGGGTCCGCGGCTTCGAAGCTCACCAGAATGATGTGGCTTCCCGGCTCCAGCCGAACCTGCAGGCGCCTTTCGAACGCCGCCAGGACTCGGCTGCGACGGATTCGCGCATCGGCCAAGCTGCTCCCGGCCGGCGTCTTCCCGCCGGGAACGAATTTTCCGTTCTCATCGAGGCCGAACTGCGCGATCGTTTTCCAGGCGAGAGCGTCGCTCTTGAGGATATCCACCTGGGTTTGCAGGTAGGCATCGCTCACGCCCGCCGCCTGCGCGGGCTCGCCGCCCGCCGGTGACAGCGGAGCCGCGTCGGCGTCGACCTCGATTTTGGCCGTGGCCCGATAGACGGGCCTGGTCCGGAACGCATAGAGCGCCGACAAAATCCCGATGATCGCCGCAACGGAGAAAATCGTGGCGCGCCGCCGGCGCACGACCCGCCCGCAGGAGTCGAGCGAGAACCGTTCGGCCCCGGGCGCGTCGATGGTTGCGTTCCCGTAGCTGCGGCTCGCCAGGGGCACCGGCAGGTCGCGGCGATTCGGGTTGGGCTGATCGTTAATCATTCCTTTTTGGCAGTGGCCGCCCTTGCGGTGGATTCACCAGGAAATTCGAATGCCGACGAAAAATCGCTCGGCAGCCGGCAGCCGGCACATGACAAATATCAACGAAAGTCGGGGATCGGGCTTCCGCTCAGAGCGGCGCCCGGTAGATCGCCACGCTTGTGGCGGCGGCCAAGGCCCGCGCCAACACTTGCTTGCCCGTGCTGTCGGGGACGAACAGGAAATCGCCGGGGCTCAGCGAGCGGTCGGATGCTTTCCCGGCCAGAATTTCCTTCAGATTGACGCGGATTTGCTTGCGCCCGGCCGAGCGGGCGGGATTCTGGCGAATGATCATGGCATTCTTCAGCATGGCCGTGCGCGTGACGTTACCGGCCAAGGCGATCGCTTGCAGTACCGTCAGTTCGCTGGCCTCGCCCGTCAATGCGAACCCACCGGCCCGATGGACCGCACCCACGACATAGACGACGCCGGCTCGCGGCACATCAACCTCATCGCCGGGGTAGAGAGCGAGATTTTGCGGTTCATCGCCCGTATCGAGCAGATGCCGGATCGGGACCTTTACGATCCGCGGCGGCCGGGACGGATCATTCCCGGCGCCGGGGGCATCGGAAGCTTCGAGCCATTGCATGGCCTTCGCCCCGCGCATGACAATGGCCGTGCTCCCCGCATCGGGCGAAAGTCCGCCCGCCAGAGACAGGATGGCGACGATCCGTGTCGGGCCATAGGCGGGGTAAACACCCGGCCTGGCAACCGAGCCGGTCACCACGATGGAATTGCGGGGAGAGGATTCCACACTGACGAGAACATCGGGATGAGTGATCAGGCCTTGCCGGTGAAGGCCCTGCCCGATCGCTTCCGACAACTGGTCCGGCGTGAGCCCTTGCGCCTGGATCGGATGATCGAGCATCGGCAGGGTAATTCGGCCGGAAGGACCGACTCGATAGCGCCGCGACAACTCGGGGACGGCTACGACATAAACGTCCAGCAGATCCCCCGGCGCGATCGTATATCCCGGCAAAGGCAATGCCTCGCCGGTCGAAGCCGTTTGCCGGGCGCTCGACGGCTTCCGCACCCGCGCTTCCGGTTGAGCGAGCCGCTGATCCTGCGCTCGAAGGGCGACCGGCCGGCAGGTCAGGAGCATGCCTGCCACCAGGAAAGCCATCCCCAGCCATTCAGCGCAAGAAGGCCGCGCCGCGTTTCGCCGCCTCGCCATTGAATTCCGATGAACCATCATTTTTGTGATTTAGACGGTTGCTCCGGCGGGAACCGTTCGACCCTCCGTCAGTACGCTTCTGTGAGGAACGTCCGGTCGTAAAATTCTCTCCGTCAGGACGGCATCAATTTCCATGGAGGCTGATTTCTGCAATACCTCGACCGAGAGTACCAGCCGTGTCTGATTCTTTCGCCGCACCAGAAAGCCCTCGACGCCCTCGAATGGGCCGGATTTCACCCTGACCCAATCCCCGTAACGGAGAAAGGGATGGGGTTCAATCTCGGCAAGTTCGATGACGCGGCGCAAATCTTCCATTTCGGTTTGCGGGATGGGCACGGGGGCGTTGTGGAAGCCCACAAAACCGTGAACCCCGTACGTCACGAGGATGTCGGCTTTCCGAGCCAGGTTCGAGCGCACAAATACGTAACAGGGAAATAGGGGAAGCTGGAGCCTCTTGCGCCGATCGCTCCATTTCCGAACTTGCTGATACAGTGGCAAAAAGACCTCGAAGCCCCTGGAGGAAAGCGAGCCGGCGACGCTCTTTTCATGCTGATGGCGAGTGTAAAGCGCGTACCAGGCGGTCTGTTTTGGTATGCCGTCGTTCACGGTTTCGCTCGTCATAAAGCGGGCAAAGCTCCGCACTCTGAGTCCCAGGGCTCTGAACCCTGAATTCGGTTTGGCGGTTTTCCCCCCCCACCACTGGTTCCCGAAATTCTCTTTTCGTCCCCTCGGCCGGTCCCGGCGTCCCTTTCCCGCTAACCGGGCTGCATTCCGGACGGGCTCAGGGACAGGTCAGTTGGCTCGGAGACACGCAAGTCGTCTGATGCGAGCCGGCGTCAATTCCCATGCCTGCCGCCGCGACCATCGTGACCATCAGGATTTTTCTGCTTTCCTGGAATGACCGTTTCTGAGTCAAGGAGGCCTTCATCAAACTTCCCGCGCCGACTTCGACCGTCCGGCCGGCGCCTTTCACTTCTGTCACACCGCGGCGGGTCCACACCTTCAATTCATCTCCGCGCAAGGCGACTTCGTACAATCCGCTCGCCTGCCCGGGTGCGACCGTAACCCCGCCCGCGCTGATGATAATGGGCGCTTCCGGTCGGCCGATCGCCGCGACTTTGCCTCGATGCAGCAATACCATGAACCCGTTGCCGTTTGCCGTTATCCGCACATCGGTCGATGGCCCCAGGGCGAGCGCATCGTCTTTTCGCAGATGGATCGAGGCGGTGTTGGACGAACTCGTCGCGATCCGGTTCCCGCTGTAGAGAACCGCTCCGCTGGGCACGCCGTTGACGCGTTCCTGGCCGTTGCCGGTCAACGCGCCGATCGGAAACGGCGCCGAAGCATCCAGCGCGGGCTGAAACGCCAACAGCAAGCCAAGAATTGGGAGAACACATCCCTTTCCGTTCATGCCTTCCTCGCTCCCGTATCCGTTGCGCGGCCGTCCGCGCTGTTTCGCTGACCGTTTCCCCCACGCGCCGCGCGGCCAGGCTTTTCGAGTTCCCGGTGGCGTCAAGGAATCGTGCACCCGAGAGCCCTCACCAGATTGTCCCGGGACGATTTCATATAGGAGCAGCGCACTTCGCCATCCGACCACCAACACAGCGCCGTAATTTCCGCAGCGGCCTCGACGGCAATCACTTTCATTTCGGGGCGCTTCCGCAGTATCTCTTTGCACAACTGAATGGGCGCGCGGCCATCTTCGAGAGGGATGAGGACGTAGTCGGCCTGTTCCAATTCGCAAACCGTCGCAATCGATACCCCGTCGGCCACCTCCGCCACCACGGTGAAATGAAGTTCTTTGCGAATCGCATCGAACAACATGTCCCGCATGGCCCGCGCGGAGTTGGCGATCACTACCCGATCTTTCTTGCGCACGGCGGCATACTGCATGGAAAAAATGACGCGGGCAAGAACTAGCGCGGCCCCATTTAGACCTGGTGGGCCATTGGACCCATCCTCCTGAGCGCATATTCCTAGTGCGGCTGTCTGGGCTAGTACAGTCCCCTTTTTCACAAGATCCATTTTCCAAACGAAGGCGCGCGATTTCCTGCGGCGGGAACGACTCGTTCCGGGCGGTCCCGTTCGGCCGATGGGAGAATGGCTTTTTAGACGTGCTCGGAACGATGCTCCTGCGCGAGGCCGACGCGGGTCCGGACCCCGGTTTTGCGGAGAATGCTATGCACGTGGTTCTTGACCGTGTGTTCGGAGAGGTTGAGCCGGCTTGCGATTTCCTTGTTGGTAAGTCCTTGAGCGACCAGGGAAATCAATTGGCTTTCCCTCTGCGTGAGATCGTGGCCGTTGCCTCGGGCGGAAGAATGGCTCCCCTCCGGAAGCTGGGCCACAAAATCGAATAAGGCAGGCAGCAGTTTTTTCGGGCAAAAGAAGGATTCCCGGGCCAGTTCATGAATGGCGGTTACGATCTGCCCGGAAGAGGCTTCCTTCAGCAGGTAGCCGACCGCCCCGGCCCGCACCGCCTGGAGGAAAACGTGCGGGTCGTCCTCCATGCCGATCATCAGGATCTTCGAGCGCGGCGAGGCTTCGTGTATGGCGTACGTTACGGCGAATTGCGTGTCGTGCCACGCGGGAATCAGGACCACGATGTCCGGCGCGCAAGCGAAGACGCGTTCCACCATGCCGGGCACAAACTCCCCGGCGCTCAGAAGCTGCAGATCCTTTTGCCTGCCGATGAGGCCGGTAAGAGAATCAACGAAAAATTTATTTGGAGCAATAACAAGAGTCGAAAACATTTTCCGCAGGTATCTTCACAAACAAATCTACATAAGGAAGCGCGAGCATAGGCACTGGGAGGGGAATTGTCAACTAGGTAAATAGAACAAACTATAGATTACCTATGTAATAACTCTGCATATACTGCATAGTACGATATCCCTCGCCGCTATGATGGCGCAGAGCGACAGAACTTCGGTGATGCCCGGCGAGCCGTCGCACCGGCAAGTCAGCCGCCCCTTGCTCAGCGGCAATAGCCCCGGCAAACAAACGCAACCCGCTCTCATTTCCATTCTTTCATTCGCTTTCTTTCATTTGTCTCACTCGTCTCGACGAAAACACCCGCAGGCTCCCCTCGCGGGAGAGACTCCGGCGGTCGTCAGGGCGCCGGGGAGGAATTTGGCCAGGATACCCCTGCCGCTGGCAAGCCTGTTTCCGGTGCGAATCGGGTGTGGTAAAGTACGGTACATTCAAAGCATCGGAGGTGGGTGTGTCTGAGAAATCCCCTCTCTCTTCCTTCTCCTGGATGATCGGCGGACCCCAAGGCAGTGGAATCAACGTCAGCGCGGAGACCTTTGCCAAGGCCCTGTCCCGCGCGGGGTATTACGTCTTTGGCCAGATCGAGTATCACTCCAACATCAAAGGGAAGCACAGCGCGTACCGGCTTCGTATTTCCGACCAGCCGGTCAGTTCCCACGTCGAAGCGGTCCACCTGCTCTCGGCGCTCGATGAGGAAACCCTGGTGGGCGATCTGTATCACGAATTTCCCGCCCATCCCGGTCACAGTCACGAGATCGCTCCCGGCGGCGCGATCCTCTACGACCGCGAGCACGCCCAATTCGCCGAGTGGATCGAGCGGAGCGACATTCAGCTTTGGGAGATGCCCTACGCCGAATTGCTCGAAAAGGCGTTAGCCGATTACGACAAGGCCGGCCAGGCCCGCGCCTACCGCATTATGAACAACAGCATGGTGCTGGGCGCTTCGGTCGGCGCCCTCGGCTTTAATTTCGAAGCGGTCGCGCAGGCCATTCGCGAAAGCTTTGGCGCCAAGGCAGGGAAAGTGGCCGAAATGAACGTGAGCGCGGCGCGCCTGGCCGACGAATATGCGCGAGAACGATTCTCACGAAAAATCCCCTACCAACTGCCGCCCATGCCGGCTC
>DATLRW010000074.1:0-4038 GCA_035534495.1 Candidatus Dormiibacterota bacterium
CACGCTGCACCGCAAGGACCGGACCGCCCACACCGTCTACCATCTTTCCTCCGGCCGGGATTCGGAGACCTATTCTCAAATCACCGGTTCGCTGGCGAAAGCCGAAGGAAGCCGCAGCCCCTGGTTTGCGCCGGGACTCGAGAGGCCGTTCGGAAGCCTGGTCAATTTTGCCGCCGGCCTGGGACGCAATCCGATATCGCGCGGGGCGACGCTGCTGAAGGTATTCTGGCCCTACCTGGTCTGGGACACGGTATTCGACAACAGCCGGGTGGTTGCCGAGACGGGACAAAAGCCCGTTCCCTTCTCTTCCTATTGCCACGCCCTGCTGCGCTTCAGCCGCGAGCACGGATTTCGCTATCCCTATCGCGAATGGCCGCGCGAGGCGGGAGTGCCCGTCCCATGATGGATCTGCTGCTCGAGTTGTGGGTGAGCGCGCTCATCGAAACCTCGAAATTCTCCTGGATGCTGGGCGCCGGGCGGGCGTGGCAACCGGGGGAAAAGCTGCGCCTGCTTTTCGCCGGATACAACGGCACGCGCAATACCGGCTCGGACGTGCGGGTCGAGGAGATGCTGCGGCAGGTTCGCCGCGTGCTGGGCGAAACGAACGTCTCTCTCAGCGTGATGACGCAGAATTTCGATTTCACGCGGGGCTACTTCGGCGACGCGCGCCAGGTGAAACTGCCCGACATTTTCCCTCCCTTCCTGTTCCGCGAGGTTCGTCGCCATCACGGCGTGCTGGCCTGCGAAGGGTCGATGTTCAAGAGCAAGTTCGCCAACGCCCTCACGACGATGATGATCGGCTCGCTCGGCATCGCCGCCGCCTGCAACGGACTCTCGGTGGGATACGGCGCAGAAGCCGGCCAGATGGACGCCGTGCTCGAATGGATGACGGCGCGCTACTGTTCCCATTCCCTGGTCGTCACGCGAAACGAAGAATCGCGCGCGCGCCTGGCCGACCTGGACGTTCCGACCGAACTCGGCACCGACACGGCGTGGACGTTCGAGCCGCTGGGCTCCGACCACGCGCGTAAAACGTTGACCGAGGCCGGCTGGGACGGCAGGAAGCCTCTGCTGGTGCTCTGCCCCATTCACCCGTTCATCTGGCCGGTGAAGGCTTCTCTGGGCAAATACGTGGCAGCGAAGCTTTCCGGCGTATACGCGGACAGCCAATACCGCACGATCTACTTTTTCCGCTCGGGCCGCGAGGTGGACGCGGCCTACGAACGCTACATCGGGGCCATAGCCCGCACGGCGCGCCTGTTCGCCGAGCGCTACGGGGCCTTCCCCATTTGCGTGGCGATGGAGCGCCTGGACACCGGCGCGTGCCGCCGCCTGGCCGACCGCATGGGAGGGGCGCCGATATTCAGCTCCCAGGACTACAATATGTTCCAGCTCGTCAGCATCCTGCGGCTGGGGACATGGATGGTTTCATCGCGCTACCATGCGATTGTCACGTCGATGCCGGCGCTGGTGGCCTCGGCGGGAATCACCATGGACGAACGGATTCGCAATCTGATGCGCGAGCGCGGCCAGCCGCACCTCTCCCTGGAAGTGGACGACGAAAACCTCGAAGAGAAGCTCGCCGTCGCGCTCGAAGCGCTGCGCGAGCAAACCGATCAGGTCCGCGAGGGCATCGGCCGCACAGTCACGCGAAACTTGCGGACCATGGCGCACATGGGAATTTATCTCGAGGAAGAAGTGCAGCGCCGTTATCCCGATTTTCCGATCCGCCAGGGCACGCTCGCCTGGGAAGACTATCTGCCGCCGCTCAGCCCGAATTTGCGCGGGCTGCTGGAGACCTACGGCGCATGAATTTCCTCGAAGAAATCTGGAAGCGCCTGGAAGACTGGCGCGATCGGCCCGTCCTCGCGAAAGCCCTCGCGGAAAAAGGGGCCGAATCCCCCGCCGAGGCGACCGGCGGCGACCTGCTCGGGCTGATACAGGCCGGGCGGGCCTTCTTGCGCGCCGCGGGCGTGCGAGAGGGCGACCGCGTGGCGCTGCTCGCCCCGAACGGGATCCGGTGGGTCGCGATGGACCTGGCGATCATGGCCGAGGGCGCGATCGCGGTCGCGCTCTATCCGCGGCAGGCGATGGCGGAATTGGCCGTGATCCTCGAAGACAGCGGCTCGTCGCTTGCCGCCTGCGCCGACCGGGCGCTGGCCGATGCCATCGCGCCGCGAGCGGGCGCGGCCAGAATCGCGTTGTTCGAGGAGATTTTCGCCGGCGGCGCGGCCGCCCCGGAGCCGCCGCGCCCGCTCGCACCAGCCGCTCCTGTCACGATCATCTACACGTCGGGGACTTCGGGCGCGCCCAAGGGGGTTCCCCTGACCGTGGCGAACGTCGATTTCATGCTGCCATGCACGCGAGCGCGGCTCGATCAGCTCGTGGGACCGCGCGAAGAGCCCGAAAGCGTATTTCATTACCTGCCCTGCTGCTTTGCCGGGTCGTGGATTTTGCTGCTCACCACGCTCGGCCGCAACGCCGTGATCACCTTTTCGACCGATCTCCAGCGCCTGACCGAAGAGCTGCAGGACGCCCAGCCCGAATACATGCTCAACGTTCCGATTCTCCTCGAGCGCATGCGCGACGGCGTCGAAAAGCAGATCGCCGGACGCGGGGGCCTGGCCAAGCACCTGTTCGACGCCGGTCGGGACGCCTATTTCCGCCGTTTGGCGAAGAGGCCGCAAGCGCTCGACGGGCCGCGCCTGGCGCTCGCCAATACAACCGTCTTCCCGGCCATCCGCAAGCAGCTCGGCCCGAGCCTGAAGGCGCTCATATGCGGCTCGGCGCCGTTGGCCCTCGAAACGCAGCTCTTTTTCGCCATGCTGGGCATTCCGGTGCTTCAGGTCTACGGACTCACCGAGACGACGGCAATCTGCACGCTCGACGATCCGGTCCATGTCGCCGCGGGCCGCGTGGGCCCCGCCATCCCCGGGATTGAAATGAAGCTGGGAGCCGACCGCGAAATCCTCGTCCGTGGCCCGAACATTTTTCCGGGCTACTGGAACCGGGCCGAGGAAACGGCCGCGGTGCTTCGCGACGGATGGTTCCATACGGGCGACCAGGGCGAGGTGAACGAAAACGGCAATTGGCGGATCATCGGGCGGTTGAAGAACCTCGTCATTCTCAGCTCGGGCCACAACGTTCCGCCCGAGCCGATCGAAGACCAGTTGCTTCGACAGGTTCCCGGCGCGCAGCAGGCGATGGTGGTCGGCAACGACCGGAGCTATCTGGCGGCGATCATCACGGGAGCGGTGAACCGGGAAGAGGCGCAGGCGGCGATCGATCAAGTCAACGGCGGCTTGCCGCACTATGAGCGCATTCGCGCCTTCCATATTCAGACGCAGCCGTTCACGGTGGAAAGCGGCCTGGTGGCCGCCAATGGAAAGCTGCGGCGCGCGGCGATTATCGAATCCCTCGGCGGCGAGATCGAGCGCCTCTACGCGGCTTCCGAGCGTCAGCCGGCGAGCCATTGACCGGCGCCACGCGCACCCCCATATCCGGGCGTCGATGCGTTCCGGCAATCGCAGCGTTTATCACCCCACTCAGCCTCCCTTCCTCGCAAGGTCGAGGCCCTTGACGCGCCGTAATATTAACTGTAGTTTATGTGTTTCGTTTATCGGCGTTAACCACGAGGAACGCATCGTTGCCGCCGGCATGAGTCGCGGAGGGCGTCACGAAGTATTCGAGGATCCACCAGGCGATAGGCATCGTTTCGGCCGGCATGGCCATGCTCGCGCCGTTTCCGGCAACGGTACGGGCCGCTACGAGCCCGCTAAAAGCCGCTTCGGCCGCTTCGCAGCGCCGTTGCGCCGCTCGGCGGAGCCGCGGTAACGGCAGCGAGGTCCGTTCCCGCCCGCTCCCCTCGCGACACCGCAGCCCTGTGTGCGCTTCCTTCCCGCCCGGGCGCGTTTCCACCCTTCCCGCAACGGGCCTTCGTCCTCACTCAGGCGGCAGCCCCGGTAGGGCCTCTCTGGTTCCCTCAGAGGGCGCAGACGGCGCGAACAAGCCGCCACCCTCCCCCACCGTCGCCGGCCG
>DATLRW010000075.1:0-6940 GCA_035534495.1 Candidatus Dormiibacterota bacterium
GCGGTCCTGAGCGAGTCCGACGTCAGGGCCTCTTTGGACGCGTACATTTCCAAATACAACGAGCTGATAGCGGCATCAACCTACTTTAGGAAGGGAATATTCGAATACTACAACGCCACAACTATTGCGAAGAACCTAGAGGACCAAGGTTTCTTCAAGGCCAAGCACCTAGTGACGCTGAGCGGCAGCGAGACGAAGGTGGAGGTGAAGAGCCGCAAGCAGCTTGAGGAAATCATAGCTGCGGAGAGAGAGGGGATCACGGACAATCCCGCCCTCCGATCCAGATTTGACAATCTTGATAAGGTCCTCTTAAGGAACCAGAGCCTCAAGGCATTTCGCTCCTACGTCTTGAATAACGAGGCAATTCTGTCGCAGCTTGCTAACGTGGGCAAGTTCAAGGTGGAGGTGTGGAAGTCGTACCTCAAGAAACACGTACGCCTCTATGAAGAGGTAATGCGAAAGCGCGAGGATGCCGAGCAAAGGAGCAAGGACATCCTGGAGCAGGCGCGGAGGGAGCATACGCAGTGGGAACAGGTGATCGACCTGTTCAACGACAGGTTCGTCGTTCCTTTTAAGCTGAGCGTTAAGAATCGGGATGCGGTGGTGGTCGGCAACGCCGATCCCGTCCTCGCCTTTACCTGTGAAGACGACGGGGAGACAGCGTCGATGGGGAGATCCCAGTTGCTCGACATGCTCAGCCAGGGTGAGAAAAAAGCACTCTACATCCTGGACATTCTATTTGATGTGCAGGTTCGCGTGCAGCGGGAACAGGAGACGCTCTTCATCATCGATGACATTGCGGACTCCTTCGATTACCGGAACAAGTACGCGATCATCCAGTATCTGATGGACCTGGCTAGGAAGCCTGAGTTCAAACTGATCATTCTCACCCACAACTTTGACTTCTTCCGCACTGCATGTCTCCGCTTTGTCGGCTACTCCGGCTGCCTCATGGCCACCAGGAATTCGTCTGGGCTATCGATTGATAAGGCTTCCGGCATAAAGAATCCCTTCGTCAATCAGTGGAAAGACCGTTTTTTCGATGACGGGAAGAAGCGTATCGCATCAATCTCGTTCATACGCAACCTCATTGAGTACACGGAGGGGGATGACGGTCCCGATTACGCTACTCTGACGGCGCTTGTCCACTCCAAGCCGACGTCTTCGAGCGTGCTCCAGTCCGAGTTGGACGCGATTTACAACCGGCTTTTTTCTCGTAACGGGGCGGCTTATCCGTCACCTACAAACAGGGTCGTGGACGACATCCACGCGGAAGCGAATGACTGTTTGGCCGCAGGGGCCAGCGCCAACCTTGAGCACAAGATCGTACTCTCCATAGCCATCAGGTTGGCAGCGGAAAGCTTCATGATAGCGAAGATAAATGACAGTGCGTTTGTTCAGAGCATTGCCGAGAACCAGACTCAGAAGCTCCTCGAAAAATACGAGGAAATGTTTACTGGCGGCGGAGGCGGGGCCATCCAAGTCCTTCGGCGCGTCGCGCTTATGGTTCCGGAGAACATCCACCTGAATGCGTTTATGTACGAGCCGATAGTGGATATGTCGGACGAGCATCTGAGGAAGCTGTACCAAGATGTGCTGGCGCTGAGTAGCGGGCCTTAGTTGGCCCCGCTCCTGGTCCCAAATCACGCGGGTCACAGGCCAGCCCGGCAGGCAGCGTTCGAGTTATCCGGCCAGGCAGGGGCGAGGATCGAGGTTCACCCCAGAAGGGTAGTTCCTTTTTAAGACATTTTGCGTCATTTCTATCCGGCGAATCGGCGACGAAGCGCTTGTAGCCTCGGCCCGATCCTGACAATTCAGGCCGGCCCGTGTCCGCGAAGGCGTCGGGGCGGTCCTGGCGACGCCATGCCGATGTATCACGCCGAGATTCCTCTCGCATCCTGGTCGGATGCGCTCGGAATGACGGCGCCTCATGGGCGGCGGGTGCGCAGGGTTTCTTCAGGGGCTGAAGCCCCTTCCTTCTACATGGCTTTTGTCAGGGCTGAAGCCCTGACCCCCGGGGGCGAGATTTTGTGCGGCGGCTTTGGGCGAAGGGCGGCGAAGGGCTGGTCGCTCATCGCTAGCCACCGAACACAAGTTTTCTTCAGGCGGAACAGCGACGAGGGGTTTGTGGCCTCGGGCCGATTCTGGCAATTCGGGGCGGCCCGTATGCGTGAAGGCGTTGGGGCGGTTCTGGCAACGCCATGCCGGCGCTTTAAGCTGAGATTCCTCTCGCATCCTGGTCGGATGCGCTCGGAATGACCACTTTTCCCTAGGCAAGCACGAGTTTTGGGCGGAACACCGACGAGGGGTCCGTGGCCTCGGTCCGATTCTCGCAAGTCGGACCGCCCCGTATCCGCAGAAAACATCGGGGCGGTAAAAAGCGGCAGGTGAAACGCCATCTGTAGGGGCGGGGCTCGTCCCCGCCCAAGGGAGCAACCAATGGCAACGGCTACCATAGCGCCGAGTGCGGGCGCGGACACATTCACAGGGGCAACAGCGGCGGCGTCGCCAACCGCCGGCTCGGCCCCGCTCACCGACGACCAGATCCTCGGGATCGGCACCGAAGCGGCGCAAGAGACCGGCCCCGGTAAGTTTTCAGGGGCTAAAGCCCCCGATCCTGCGGACGCTGATGTCGCGGCTGAAGCCGCGATCCCCGAACGCGCGGACCCCTCCAACCATTCCCGCGCCACCGATAACCAACCGAACGACCCGGCTGCGCCGAAAGGGCTCACGCCGGAGGTTCGCGACTTTTTCCGGGCGCATCCGGAGGTTCGCGACGCCTATTACCGCGCACAGGAATTTTCCAGGCTGTTCCCCGATTTCAAAACGGCCGAACTGGTGGCCAGCCAGATCGCCCACTACGAGAACGCGGCCGAGCTGGCCGACGACCTCAAGGGCGTGGCCGATCTGAAGGCGATCGACAGCATGTTCTATTCGAACGATCCCTCCCAGCACGGGCGGATCGTCGAGAACCTCTTCCGGGACAATCCCGAAGCGTTCGCCATGCTGCTCGATTCCCTGCCCGACACGCTGCGGCGCATGGCCGGCGACCCCTCGCGTCCGGATCTGGCCGAGCGTGCCCGACGTCTCTACGACGCCTGGGCGCCGCAAACCGCCGAGGCGAAGCTGGCGCGGCTGCAACTGGCCGAGCGGCAACTCGAAGAACGGCAGCGGCAATCGGCCGCCGCGCAGACCGAGCGCTGGGTGGGAGAGGCGAACGAGCAGGTGGTTCGCGATTTCACCGGCGCGGTCGAGCAGACCGTCGATCAGCTCGTCGGCGGCGCCTATCCGGGCGAGGCCAAGCGCCTGCTGGTCGGCGAAATCTACCGGCGGGTGCACGAGAGCCTGGAACAGAATTCCGATCTGGTCGGCCACGTCAACGCGCTGCTGCGCGGCGGCGCGGGCGACCCGAAGGTGCAGCGGCAGGTCGTTCGGCTCGTATCCACACAGGCCAAGCGGATGATTCCGGGCGTCGCCGAAAAAGTGATCGGCGCGTTCGGACAAGCCTCGCTGGCCACAACCGAGCAGAGGCAGCGGCGAAACGCGGCCGCCGCCGGCCGGGTCGATGTGACCGGCACGTCGGGAATCGACGCGCCGGGCGTGAAGACGCCGACGCCGGGCGAGCTGCGCAAGTCCGGCAAGTACCGCCAGCTCTCCGACGACGACATCCTCGACGGACGGCTGTAGCGCCGCGGAGATTCCGCGCGTGGCTACGCCATAGCGAAGCGTTACTCCGGGATTCCTCTCGCATCCTGATCGGATGCGCTCGGAATGACAGCGCTTTTTGTGGCGGGGAGGTGCGGCGGCGCTAACGATGGCCGCACGACAGGCCGCGGCAATGAGCCGCCAGCCAATGCTCGCGACTGCTCCCGACGATTCGGGGGCAATGGAGAAAAGACGAAATGGCACAGATGGCAAACGCACAATCGGTTGCATTGCAGCTCGAAAAGGTGCGCGACAAACTTCCCCTGCTGTACGAACGCGACGACATCCTGCTCACCATGATTCAGCAACGCGGCGACGTCGAGCGCACTTCCAGCCGCAACCTGCGGCTGCCCTTGCAGATCCGCCCGGGAGGCAAGGCCGGCATGGCCAACCTCGACGGCGGCGACCTGGGCCGCGGATCGGGAACCACCTACGATGTCGCGCAGGTGACGCCGGTCTTTTTCCGCCACGCGGTGGAAATCACCAAGTTGGTCAACTGATTCGGCCAACTATAAATCCCACTATATCGGGGAACTGCGGTAGAGTTTTTGATCCCATGATCGAACAGCGCAGAATCCCGAGATTGGAACCTGAAACGGCAGCGTATTTCGCAGGACTCTTCGACGGCGAAGGATATATCACGGTCTATCCCGGCAGGCCGGACCACAGTGCAGTTCTGTACGCCGGGATGGGCTCGACCGATCTTTCCGTCCTCGATCTGCTCAAGCGAACGTTTGGCGGTTGCCTCACGAGGCCGCGGATCAGCTCCAGGGCTTCCCGACGGATATCTCGTGAGTGGAAAATCACCAATGAGGGCGCAGCCGATTTTCTTCGGGCAATTTACCCCTACCTGCGGATCAAGAAGCGCCAAGCAGCCTTGGCCTTCAAGTTCCGAAAGATGATGAGCCAGAATTTCCGCAGCCGAGACGAGCACCGCATGAAGCTCTTCCTCGAATTGGCGCAGGAAATTCGGTCGCTCAATCGCGGGCAGGTTCCAGTTGTAGAGACTGTAAAAGGGACGCCGCTTCCAGCGGTGAAGAGCCAGTCCAGTCTTCCCGAATGATGGGTTACGCGCGCCTGAGCGCGCGTGCAATTGACATAGCGAATACGCGACCAACGCGCCGGAAAAGGCCGTCGAGAACGCCGCCAAGCGCGAAATCAAAAACGGCATGGCGCAGTTCCGCTCGTTCCTCGACAAGGTGCTCCAGACCGCCGGCAACGGCGTGCTGGGCACGATCAGCTCCGTGCAGACCAGCGGCGTCAATCTGGTGGCGGGCGCGGCAGGCCAGGTGAACCTCGCGAACCCGCCCGGGGCGCAGCTTTTCTATTACAACCAGACGATTCAGTGGTACGACCCGACCCTCGCGACCAATCGCGGCTCGGCCAACATTCTGCTGGTCGATCCGTTTGGCAAGTTCATCCAGGTGGATAACCTGCCGGCCGGCTACGCCGATGGCGACCTGCTGTTGCACGACGGCGTCACCGGGGCCAGTCCCACCAGCCTGTTCGGCATTCCGTATCACCAGAACAACGCGACGACCGGCACCTGGCTGAACCTGAACCGGGCGACCTACCCGGTCGAGCTGGCGACGCCTTCGGTCAACGCCGGAAACGCCGCTCTGGTGCCGCTGAACGTGCGTCTGGCGATCAACAAGGTGCGCAAGGCGTTGGGCTCGAACCAGCTCGGCAAGCTGATCGCCTACACCTCGCTCGAACAGGAACACGCCTGGGAAGCGCTGGGCGTGGCCATCAGCGAGATCATCAAGGAGGGAGGCGGCACGCCTGCCAACGACCTCGATCTGCTCTTCACCGGGCAGAAGACGATGGCCGGCGTTCCCATCAAGACCTCCATCAACGCCTCGCCGGCCCGGATCGATTTCATCGACCTGGGACACTGGGGCCGCGCCGTCATGCAGGACATCGACTTCTACGAGGTCGGCGGACAGACCGTCTTCCCGATCTACGGGGCGTCGGGCGGCCTGGCGGCAGCCTACATCTTTTACCTCATCACCGGATTCCAGCTGTGGATGGATTCGCCGCGGTCGGGCGCCTACATCTACAACCTGGCCATCCCGTCCGGGTACTAAAAAGGCAGTGGCGAGCGGCCAGTGGCTGGTGAAAACCGGCCATGCGCCGCTCGCCGCTGGCCGCGCTAATCACCTGAGGAGGCCTTCGTCCCTTGGGGCTTGCCGAGGCAAAGGAATTCTGGCGTAGTCGATCAACATCGGCTTTCGCCTCTACGCGCGGAACAGACAATACTCACCCAGAGGCGTTGGTAAACGGCGTATATTCATCGTTTTTCCCTGGGGGGGGGGCTTTGCCCCGGGGCACACTGGGACCTTTTTCCCTTTGGCGCATAGGGGTATTATGGTAAAAGCAAGCGTGCGATAGTCAGCCCCCAGTAGAGGCGAGCCCACTCACAATGGCAAAACGTAAAATTCGGCTCGGGGAAAGTGAATGGTTGGCCGAGGAAATCGAGTTCGAGGTTCCGGACGGAGAGAAGTGGAACAAATACATACTGCACGATGGCACCGAGCTCAAACTAAAGGCCGTGGTTGCGGAGATTCTCCGCATCGAAGGGCAGTATGCGCCCAACGGTGATCCTTTGTACACCGTTAACGCATCGCTTATCATAAATTCGAACGCCCCCGAGAGTCTTAAGAGGAAGTCATAGAAGCCATGCATTGCACAGAACAAACCACCAACGGCAAGACCTTCTCAAACGCTCCCGGCGCGCTGCAGGCGAACTACGTTCCTACCGTATCCTTTGAGCAGGGGAAATCCGCAGCGCATGATTGGGAGAGCGTTCGGCAGGTGGAGGCGCGCCAAAACATGAATGTGAACCTGGCCTTCACGAACACAAGACTTGTTATCCGTCCTGAGGATTTCATCTGGCTTGAGCTCTCTATAGTCCCGGAGGTCGAACGGGTTTTTGTCGAGCGCAGAGGGAGCGCGTTCCAAGTGATGACAGTGGTCAATGACCGCAGTCCCGAGCTGCGCAGGCGCATTTTTGCTCGAGAAAAAGCGATTATCGACGACCTGTCGCAATATGAGTTCGACTTCGATCTGCTAACCAGGATGAACTGCGACCTCGAGGATTTGGTAACTACCTGCGATAGACCCTCCTACGCTCGGTGAGCGACTCGTGTCCACGAGTGACCAGCACAGGGAGCGGGCTGAGCACGATGAATTTCTCAGGGACGAACTTGACAATCCGTTCTGGGATTGGGCTGTA
>DATLRW010000076.1:0-6305 GCA_035534495.1 Candidatus Dormiibacterota bacterium
CCGCTGCAGGCGTATCGGCTGGAACACTGCCGCTTTTCCCCGTCGCCTGTTTCGCAAACACCGAACACCTTTGACTATCCCGGCACCACACCCGGGATCTCCTCCGACGAAGGCAAGAACGCCATTGTATGGGCGCTTGAGACCGGCGGCTATCAATCGGGAGGCCCGGCGGTCCTCTACGCGTACGATGCAACCAATTTGGCGCACGAGCTCTATAGCAGCGCCAAAGATGGTTCGAGCCAACACGGCGGTCCCGCGGTCAAATTCACCACGCCGACCATCGCCCACGGAAGGGTCTATTTCGGGACCGAGAACTCTCTCGATGTGTATGGTCTGCTTCAGTAGGGGCTCATTTCGGCAGAAGACTGTCTCAGCAGGCTGCGCCGGCCGCATGGCGCTTGCGGCGCGGCGAACAGGCCATTGCGCGGATTCGTCAGCGAAGCGTCAGAAGCCGCCTGATTCCTTCGGCAAACTCGGCTGGCGGACAGATCAAGCTTGCGACTAGGTACCCCTCGCCGGCAAAATCGTAGAAATGGCCGGGATGAATGTAGACGCCCTTCGTCGTAAGCAGCTCGATTGCCAAGTCCTCGTCGGTCTGGTTGGCATCGAGATGGAGCACGACGTACCAACCCCCTTCGACCGCCAAGCGGCGACAGAACGACTGTCCGGCTAACCGGCGGTCCAGCTCCGCGAGATTTTGCCGCACCCGCGAGAGCAACTGCTGCTGGAAACCCCGCTGCAAACCGAGAAAGGCGGGCATGGCCAATTGGATGGGCGCATTCATGGAAAGAAACGTGTCGGCGATTAGTTCCAGCCGTTCGAGCGCCCGGCGCCTGGCCGTTTCCACGCCACCCACGACCATCCAGGCCGCCTTCATCTGCGGCAACCCCGCGATTTTCGACAGGCCACTCAGAACAAACGTGAGGGGCAGGGTGCATGCCGCGAAACTGGCCGGCGTGGGGCCATCGAGCGGGAAATCCAGAAACACCTCGTCGGCCAGGATGGCCAAGCCGCGCTCGGCGCATAGATTCTCCAGGCGAAGCGCTTCATCGCGGCCGCAATAGTTGCCTGTCGGATTGTTGGGATGGATGACGACGACCGCTCGCGTCCGCGGCGTAATGGCTTTCTCGATCGAGTGGAAATCGATTTGCCAACGATCTTTGTAAACCAGGGAATAGGGAACCAGGGATACGTCCTGGATGCCGGCGATGAACGTGAGCAGCGGGTAGCTGGGCTGCGGGACCAGGACTTCATCGCCCGGATCGCAGAGCAGACGCATGGCATAGGTATACGCTTCGCTCGTGCCGGTGGTCAGAAATACGGCCTCGGTCGATATCACCACGCCGCGCTCGGCGTAATAGCCGGCGACGGCGCGGCGCGCCACCTCCAAACCGCGCGGGTCCGGCTCGTACCTGAGCGCGGCCGGGTTCGCGAGCGATTTCAGAATCGACTCGGAATCGAAGACGAACCCGCAGGCCGTGGGATTCGAAACGGTCAGGTCGAGAACCGGCTTTGCCTCGCTTCGGACGCGAGCCAGCGCCTGGCTCAGGCGATTCGGATCGAGATCCCACCGTGTACGCTCGGCAAACATGAATTCTGACCCGGCCGCGGCGATTAAGAGACCAGAACGATTTTGCCGAACGCCCCCGGCGCCAGGATTTCCTGATGCGCACGGGCAGCCTCGGCGAGAGGCAGTTCCTTGCCGACGATCGGGCGCAGCGTGCCGTTTTCCAGACCGGCGACAAGCGCGGCATTTATCTCTTTATCGTACGCTTCGGTAACGCCCCACAACGTCATGCCGAGAATCGAGGCGTGGCGGGCCATGATATCGCGTGGGGTAATCGTGACGTCGCCGCGGCTCCCGATGACGACAACCCGGCCGTTCCGAGCCAGCAGCTTGAGGTCTTGGCCCAGATTCACATTGGCCAGCATTTCGAGGATCACGTCGACGCCGGCCCCTCCGGTCGCTTCCAGAATCTGCCCGGTGTAGCCGGGCTTGGTATGGTTGAAAACGGAATGGGCGCCTTCACGCCTGGCCAGCTCCAGACCCCTCTCCGTCCCGGCAGTGCCCAAGACCGTTAGGCCCATGGCGAGCGCCATCTGTACCGCCGCGGTTCCGACCCCGCCGCTTGCACCGTGAACCAGCACCGTCTCGCCCGAGCAGGCCGCGGCGCGCCGGTGCAGCGCATAATAGGCCGTTCCATAGGGCACCCAGACGCCGGCCCCTTGCGCGAACGTGCAGGCCGCCGCCAGCGGATGCACCTGGCTTTCCTCGGCAAGCGCATATTCGGCGTATGCCCCGGAAACCGTTCTCGCCGTGTAGACGCGGTCGCCCTGCTTGACGCCCTTCACTCCCTCGCCGATGGCTTCGATAACCCCCGCGCCGTCCGAACCCGGCGTATAGGGCAAAGGCGGCTTGATCGAGTATTTGCCCGTGCGCATATAGGTGTCATACGGGTTCACACCCGCGGCATGAATGCGGACCAGAACCTGTCCGGGGCCGGGAAGTGGAGTGGGTATTTCTTGCAGTTTGAGGACTTCGGGCCCGCCAAATTCATGAACGACAATTGCCTTCATCGATTCCCTCCGAGATCCTTCGCGATTCCAAACAAACGAACTAGGATTTTAGCCCGGATTTCGGGCGAGCGGCAGTTTGCGGTGAGGCTGGAGACAAAAAAGACGGACAGCGAAGCAAGCAAGGAAAATCGGGAATGGCCCATCTCAAACGCTGAGCAGGGGAATGACCGATCCCGGCTCGCGCTGGCGCGGGCTCCCTTCATCGACGATATAGCCCTTGCGCATCACGTAGAAGCGGTCGGCGATCGACCAGACGAAATCGAGGTATTGCTCAACCAGGAGAATCGAAATCTTCAACTCTTTCTGAATCTTTCGGATGGCGTCGTCGATCTGCTGCACGATCGACGGCTGGATCCCTTCGGTCGGCTCGTCGAGAATGAGGAGTTTGGGCCGCGTAACCAGGGCCCTGCCGATGGCCAGCTGCTGCTGTTCCCCTCCGCTGAGGACGCCGCCCTTGCGCTGGCGCAGGCGGTCGAGCACGGGGAACAATTCGAAGATATAGCCGGGGATCGTGTTCTCCTCCTTCCCATGGCGGCCGGCGAAGGCGGAAAAACCGATGCGCAGGTTCTCTTCCACGGTGAGGTGAGGGAATATGCCGCGCCCCTGGGGCACGTATCCCATTCCCCGGCGAGCGCGCTCGAAACTCTGCGTCTTCGTAACGTCGTTGCCTTCGAAACGGATATTCCCCGCCGTGACCGGGTGCAGGCCGACAATCGTTCGCAGCAGGGTCGTTTTTCCGACCCCGTTCCGCCCCAGCAGGGTGACCGTTTCGGCCGGGCCGACATGCATTTCGATGTCGTAGAGCACCGGGCTCATACCGTAGGCTGCCGCCAAGCCCTCAATGGCCAGCATTGGGCTTCTCCGCCTCCCTTCCCAGATATACAGCCGCGACCTGCGGGTCCCGCCGCACCTCTTCGAGCGTGCCTTCCATCAGCAGCCGTCCGAGATGCAGAACGGTGATGGGCGCCTCCAATTGAGCGACAAAACCCATGTCATGATCGATCACCAGGAAGCTATGCCAGTCGGAAAGCCGGCGGATCAGATCGGCGGTCTGAGCGGCCTCGCCGTGAGACATCCCGGCCGCCGGTTCGTCGAGCAGCAGCAGGTCGGCTTTGGAGGCAACCACCATCCCGATCTCGAGCCACTGCTTCTGGCCGTGAGCCAACACCTTCGCGAGCGAATTCCGTTTGTCCTGCAGATTGATCATCTCGATCACTTCCTCGACCAGTTCCCGCACGTCGGCAGGGGTGCGGTGGGTCAGCGAAGACCACCACTCCCGGCTGGACCGCGCCGCCACCGCCAGATTTTCCCAAACGGTGAGTCCTTCGAGGACGCCGGGCGCCTGAAATTTCCGGCAAATTCCTTTGCGCACGATCTTGTGCTCGGGCAAATGAGTGACATCTTCGCCCTTGAGAATCACCCGCCCGCCCGACGGGCGGACGTGGCCGATGATGGCGTCGAGCAGGGTCGATTTGCCGGCTCCGTTGGGCCCGATCAGCACGCGGACCTGGTTCCGTTGAATCGTGAGATTCATGCCGTCGACGGCCTTGAATCCATCGAAGGAAACCGTCAGGTTTTCCACCCGCAGCAACGCCTGGCTGGGGGGTTGGCCGGGGGATTGGCTCGAAGCTTGGCGCAAGGGTTCACTCATCTTCCGGCTCTTTCTTCATCGTGTTTCGTCTTCCGACAACGGGGTCGCGGCAACATCGATTCCGACGGCCTTTTTCACGTGCTCCACATTCCGCCCCGAGCTCACCGATGCGGGCGGCTGCCCGCCCGAGCGCCAGCGGGAGATCGCTCTCGACAACCAATCCCAGGAATCCCGATCCCACAGCCCGCTCAACCCCTTCGGCACAACGGTGACAACCAGGACGAACAACAGGCCCATCACGAAGGGCCACAGGCTGGGCATCGCGTTGCTCACCCAGTCCTTGCCGAAATTCACCAGGAGAGTCCCCGCCACCGCCCCAACCAGGCTCGCCCGCCCGCCGACCGCGACCCAAGCGATCATCTCGATCGACGGCACGACGCCGACATTGGCCGGCGAGATCACGCCGGCATGGAGCGTGAAGAGTGCCCCGGAAAGCCCCGCCAGCGCTCCGCCAATCGCGAAAACCAGGGCCTTGAATGGAACCGGGTTGTAGCCGAGGAACCGGACGCGATTTTCGCCGTCCCGAATGGCGCGAAGTATCTTTCCAAAATTGCTTGCCAGCAGCCATTCCAAAAACCAGAACGAGGCGGCCAGCACCACAACGGTGATCCAGTACAGAGCGCGCTGAAATTTCGGGTCCAGAACGGTATAGCCGAGAAGAGTGCTGAAATCGGTCAGGCCATTGAATCCGCCCGTGTAGCCCTGCTCGCTGATCAGGAGCGTCGAGAAGGCAAGCGCCAGAGCTTGCGTGATCAGCGCGAAATAGACGCCGCCCACCCGGCGACGAAACACCAGCCATGACAGGCCGCCGGCGGCCAGCGCGGGAATCAGAATAACGGCGGCAAAGGAAAAAGCGGCGCTATGAAATAGCTTCCACCACCAGGGCAGGTTGCTCAGTCCCGACCAGACCATGAAATCCGGCAAATCCGTGGGCCCGAGGCCCGCCAGCTTCAGGTGCAAAGCCAGGGCATACGCGCCCAAACCGAAAAACACACCCTGCCCCAGGCATAGAATTCCGCCCTGTCCCCACACGAGGGATAAGCCCAGAGCCAAAATGGCATAGGCCAGAAAACGTCCCAGCAGAGACAAGTTATAAGAAGAAAGATAATAGGGAGCGAGCAGCAGTCCGATAAGGACCACTATCTGGAGAAGAGTTTTGATAATGCGAGACTTAGACATCATCGAGCAGCCTGCTACGTTTTGAGATAATCCCTCTCGGGCGGAACTGTATGAAGACAATGACCGCTACTAAGAGGAATACATCCGCAAGGCTGACATCGGTAAAGATCTGCGCCGTTGCGGAGAACAAACCGACGAAAAGCGCAGCGAGCGCAGCGCCCACCAGACTGCCGGGCCCGCCGACGATCACCACAAGAAATGCGAAAACAATGTAACTCTGGCCAACCGTGGGCGTCACGGGAGCAATGAGGGCCAAAACGGAGCCGGCCAGGCCGGCGACGCCGGTCCCCAGCGCAAACACCGCCAGATCGACCCAGTGCGTATTGATGCCCATGGCAGCGGCCATTTCACGGTCCTGGTGAACCGCGCGCAACCGCATTCCCCAAGTCGTCTTGGAAATGAAAAGGCCGACCAGGCCCAGCACAACCAGCGACACGATAATGATGAAGATGCGAACGTACGGAAGATCAACTCCCGCCAGGATTCCGTGGTGAATCGAAATCGACTGATTGAGCCAGGCCGGGGCGACCACTTCATCGCCGATCGGCCCGAATATGCTGCGCGCGCCCTGCTGGAGGAGCAGACTGACGCCCCAGGTGACGATCAGGGTATCCAATGGCCGCCCGTATAAATGCCGGACAATCGCAATTTCCAGCAGCGCTCCCAACACGCAGCCGCCGATGAAAGCGACCGGCATCGCCACGAGAAAAGCAAAGGGGCCATGGACATACTGGCAGGTCAGGTAGGCCAGATAGCCACCAGCCATCAGCATTTCGCCGTGAGCCATGTTGATGACTTTCATCAACCCAAAGCTCAAGGCCAAGCCCAAAGCTGCCAGAAGCAGGATGGACCCGACGCTGATACCGTTGAATATCTGACCTGCGACGACTGCCGTTTG
>DATLRW010000077.1:0-3418 GCA_035534495.1 Candidatus Dormiibacterota bacterium
GCCGCACGAGCACGCGTGGGGTCGGAGCAAGCCCTTCTCTGCATGCGAGCAAATTTTCGCGCTATCGCACCAGTCGAACATCAGGCGAATACGCAGGGGGTGGTCCCTTTTTCGCCGCCGTATACGCTATCCCCCGGGCGCGTTGACGGCGGTTTGGGCGCAGCCTAACATCGTTCGGGCTGGAGCGCGCCGCGTTCCCGGATCACGATTCGCCATTTCGTCGCACAAGGAGGAGTGCCCTGTATGCGCCAATCGCGATTTCGTCTGTTTTCAAACTTATATTATTTGGCGCTGCTCCTTCCTCTGGCGGCTGCGCCGGCGCTGGCACGGACCGGACCCACGATCGAATTGACCGTGGACGCCCGCCAGGCTCTCGAAGGCATCATTCGCACGGACATGGAAATGCCGGTCCAGCCGGGGCCGCTCACCCTCTACTACCCAAAATGGATTCCCGGCGAGCACGCCTTCGACGGGCCGGTGATGAGTGTCGCGGGCCTGACATTCACGGGCGACGGGAAAACCATTCCCTGGAAACGCGACCTGCTCGACGCGTGGACGTTCCATCTGGATGTACCGCAAGGAGTAAGCCGTCTCCATGTCGTTTTCCAGTACCTCGAGCCGAGCGGTCCGGGCGCGGGAGGCGCTTACACCGAAGGCGTATCGTCCACCGACAAGCTGGTGGACGTGAACTGGAATCAGGATCTCTTGTATCTGGCGGAGGTTCGCGCGCAGGACCAGACCTTCGATGCGACGCTCGTGCTGCCCGCCGGTTGGCAGTTCGGCACGGCGCTCCCGGTGGAAAGCCGTTCCGGCGATCGCATCAGCTTCGATCCGGTTCCGCTCAACCGTCTGGTGGATTCGCCGGTGATCGCGGGCCAATATTACCGGGCGATCGATTTGACGCCCCCGGGCGAGCCGATCCATCACGAAATCGATCTCGTCGCCGACCATCCGGAAGATCTCGACATGAGCCGGAAAGTGCGGAAGGGTCTGACGAATCTGGTGGCCGAAACGGGGGCGCTGTTCGGCGCGCGGCATTATCGCGATTACCACTTCCTGCTGACGCTCAGCGACTTTGTTTCGCATTTCGGCCTAGAGCACCATGAATCGGACGACAGCCGGCTGCCCGAGCAGACCCTGCGCGCGCCGGACGCCGCGATCGACGTCGGGGCGCTGCTGGCGCACGAATTCACGCATTCCTGGAACGGCAAATTCCGTCGGCCGGCCGATCTGAGCACGCCCTACTACGAAGTGCCCGAAAAGACCGACATGCTGTGGGTGTACGAGGGACTGACGGACTATTTGGGCAACGTGCTGGCGACGCGGAGCGGCCTGTGGACCAAGGACGATTATCATCGCTATCTGGCCTCCATCGCCGCGGCGCTCGGACCGGGGCGTCCGGGGCGGGCCTGGCGGCCGTTGCTGGATACGGCGGTGGCCGAGCCGTGGCAAACCACGGACCCGGGCACGTGGCTGAACTGGTCCCGCGGAACCGATTACTATGAGGAAGGCGACCTTCTGTGGATGGAAGTGTCGACGATCATCGACCGGCAAACCCACGGCCGGAAATCGTTCGACGATTTCTGCAAACTGTTCTACGGCGGCCCGAACCGAGGGCCGCAACTCAAGACGTACACGTTCGATCAGCTCGTCGAGGCGCTCGACCGGATCGCTCCCTACGATTGGACGAAGTTCTTTCACGAGCGGCTGGATTCGACTTCGGCCCAGGCGCCGCTGGGCGGCGTCGAAGCGGCGGGGTGGAAGCTGGAATTTACCGATCAGCCGCCGGGAGGAAGAAAAAAGGGGCATCGAGGCGGCGTGAACGCGGTGTATTCGATTGGCCTCGCGCTGAGCGGGGACGGGACCGTGTACGATTCCATCTGGAACGGCCCCGCGTTCGAGGCCGGCATTACGCCCGGGATGAAGGTGCTGCAGGTGAACGGCCAGCCGTTCGCGCCGGATCTTTTGAGGAGCGCGATTGCGGCGAGCAAAACGAATTCATCGCCGATTGAGTTGCTGGTGCAGAACGACGGCTACAGCTACACATGCGCGATCGATTATCACGGCGGGGCGCGCTACCCGGTCCTGGTGCGTGAAGCGAATGTGCCGGATTATCTGGATCACAACATTCTGAGGTCGCGCGCGAGGCACGAATAGCGGCATGCGCGCGGCATCTGTCGCGCCGGACTATGGTCCGCCTCTCCCGCGCCCTCGGGCTGCCCGTGCTGCGGCGCTGGCCAGCTCGTGTGCACGGTTGTTCTGCGCGTGGTCGGTATGACCCCTGACCCACTGCCAGCAGACTGTGTGCCGGGAGACGGCGTCGTCGAGCTCTTCCCACAGATCTCTGTTCAATACCTCGCGTCGGCCCCCGCCGACGGCGCTTCTCTGCCATCCACTGGCCTTCCATTTGCGGAGCCACCTGGTGATGCCGTTTTTGAGGTACTGCGAGTCCGTCACGACCGTGACGCGGCCAGGCAACTCCAACGCGTTGAGCCCTTCGATGGCCGCGCGGAGTTCCATGCGGTTGTTGGTGGTGTGGGTTTGGCCGCCGAACATTTCGCATGTGCTATCAGCCGTGTGGATGACGTAAGCCCAGCCGCCCGGTCCGGGGTTCCCGATGCAGGAGCCGTCGGTGAAAATAACTGTTTGAGCGCTGGACTGGCTGTCAGGCCCTTGCGCCGATCTCCCGCTTCCCTCGGTCAGTCGTGAATGCATGCCCATGCCCCTTGTCGTCCAGCCGCCGCGCGCTCGGCCGCACGCGCGCGCGTCCGTGCTCCGGGACGCATCAATGATCCCGCAGCACGATTGTCCGTTCAAGGGCGCCCGGCCTGAAACCTTGCGTTCCCCGGTGACGGTGCCGGCATGACCCGACACAAATGTGATCGTTTTCCGTCGTTGTCAATTGAATGGACAGGACCAGATGAAAAGGCCGATGTACTGGCGCGGAGGCTGGAGTCTGCGCTGCTCGCGCGACGCGCCCGGGGTTGGGGCCGCTCCTGGCCGGCTCGGCCGATTGCCCGTGCCGCTGGCTAGCGCATGGCTGCGATTTTCACGATAAGCGGCGTCTTCCAACTGCCAAGATGAATGCTCTTCCAGGCGCCCTGGAGGATTCCCTGGCGGATCTGGCGGACACTGTCGCCCGCGCGGCTCTCATGGTAGGCGTAATAATCCTCTTTTTGACACGCATTGCAATCAGACGCCTTCCGGTCCTGGAAGCAGTTGAGCAAAGTGGCGCTGCCGGTTTCATTCTTGCCGCACTCGGAGGGAAGCTGATTGAGCAGCGGCTCGATTTTCGCCGCCGTCGCATAGGCATGTTGCGCCACGGGATTGTCGGGGAAATCGCTCGCGGGAAGCGTGGGAGAAAGTCCCGACGCGGACGGAGCGGTGCCAACGCTTGGAGCCGGATTTACGGAAAGAG
>DATLRW010000078.1:0-3411 GCA_035534495.1 Candidatus Dormiibacterota bacterium
CCTGAAACTCGTCCGTAGCAGTCAAAGATGCACGATGAACCGCTTGTTTCGAGGCCTCAACATGCTTTATCGGAAGGGTCTCGACCCACCATCCCCACAGATCGCTCAAAAGGGAAAGATCCTTACCGTGGTCATTCGATGTGAAGATGGAAACCGTTTCAGGCAACGTCTGAATGTGCTCCCACGTAGCCTTGTCGATCATATCGTTTGCAGGTCTTTCCGGCGATCTCGGCGCATAGGCGAAGTCGGACGCCTCCAAAACAGTTCGTACCGCACGGAAGTCACTGGTGAGCATTTTCTTTGACATGGAACAAGGATATGCGAATACGGCCATTTGCAGAATCTGGTTTTTTACGCCTCGAAAGTGTCCTCCCCAGCACCAGGGCGGGCCAGGCATTCGACTCTTTGCGAGCTTGGCTCTCGATCCAACATCGCATGGCATCGTACCATCGCGCCGCCTGATTTTGTCTTTATGGGTGCCCCATGCTCGGTTTGTGAGCGTGGGACTGGTTCGCATCTGACGGTTACAGCAGCGCCCCACTATGCCGTGCCGCTGTGTCATTCCGAGCAGAGCGAGGAATCTCTCCGGAGTCTGGGTCCGGCCATCCACAGGCAAGCTAACGGCTATTCCGGCGCGGTACTTGGCGAGGTGGCATCGGCGCGTGGGCGCGGCTAGAATGAATAACATGTGGGTAAAGGTCCTATTTTTTGGGCAGTTGAAGGATATCGTCGGCGCGGCCACCGACGAGGTTGAAGTCGAGGCGGAAGCGCGAGTGTCCGATCTGTTTGCCCGCTATAGCAGCCGGTTTCCGCAGCTCGCCGATTTGAAGAATTCCATCGCCCCGTCCGTCAACCAGGAATTCGCGCTTTGGCAGGCCCGTCTTTCCCCCGGCGATGAGGTCGCGTTTATGCCGCCCGTCAGCGGCGGCTCGGGAGAGGCGGCGAAGGTCGAAACGGAAATTTGCGAGCTGGTGCGCCGCCCTTTGAAACCGGACGAGTGGCTTCTGTCTCTCGCCGGCCCGGCGGACGGCGCCGTGGTCGTTTTCGAGGGCGTGGCCCGCAACCATTCCCGTGGGCGTCGCGTTCTCCGGCTCGAATACGAAGCCTACGAGCCGATGGCGATGAAAAAAATGCGCGAGCTCGCTTCCGCTCTCCGCGGCCGGTTCGGCGTCAGCCGCGTCGTCCTGGTGCACGCGCTGGGACGAATCGAGATCGGGGAAACCAGCATCTTGATCGGCGTCAGCTCGGCGCATCGCGAGGCCTCTTTCGACGCCTGCCGCAATGCCATCGACGCCTTCAAACGAACGGTGCCCATCTGGAAGAAGGAATTCTTTGAGGACGGTTCGGCGTGGGCCCAGGGCGAGCGGGCGGAAGTGGTGGCCGGGTGATCCTGTTTTGACCGCAATCGAACGCTGGCAGGGGAACAGGCGCAATTTTCGCGGTTTCTCCGGTTGGATGGCGGGCGTCGTGGCCTTGGCGATTGTATGCGCGGCGCCGCTGGGGGCGCAGATGCGACCCGGTTCGCCGGGCGCTCCCGAGCAGATGCCTGGGCAGATGAAGGTTCGGGTGAACCTGGTGAGCGTGATCGCCAGCGTTCTGGACGCTTCCGGTAAACCGGTTCCCAACCTTCCGCGCCGGGCCTTCCGCCTGTATGAGGATGGCCGCCGGCAGCGAATCGACCTCTTCGAGCGGCAGACGAATCTCCCGCTGGATTTGGCCCTGATGATCGATACGAGCCTGAGCACCTACAACGATCTGAAATTCGAACGCCAGGCCGCCGAGCATTTCATCCGCCAGGTGCTTCGCCCCGGCGACCGGATGGCCGTGTTCAGCTTTGCCTACAACGTCGATCAGCTCTCGCCCTTCACCGCCGATGAGCCGACGCTCGACGGCGCCTTGCGCCGGCTTCGGGCGGGAACGGGCACGTCGCTTTTCGATGCGATTGATTTGGGAGCGCACGCGCTCGCGGCGGGGTCGCCGAACCACCGCCGCGTGCTCCTGCTGGTGACCGACGCCGGCGAGACCACCAGCCGGAACAGCTACGAGCAGGCTCGCGACGCCGCCGTGCGCGCCGGGGCCATGCTCTACACGATTCTGATCCGGCCGATTCAATCGGACATCGGGCGCAACACCGCGGGCGAGCACGCGATCGACACGATCATCGACGTGACCGGCGGCGCGATGTACCCCGTGGACAAACCCGGCCAGTTTTCGTCAACCTTCGACCGCATCGATCAAGAGCTGCGGACCGAATATCTGCTCGGCTATTACCCGGCTCCGGCACCCCCGCCCGACAGCTACCACACGATCCAGGTGCGGTTGCGGCCGTCCGGCGGCGCGCCGGAGGCGAGCTATTCTCTGCTGTATCGCAAGGGATACTATGCCCCGGAAGGAGACCAGTGAATCAGGAAACAATCGATCTCGATCGGGCGCTAGCAGTCGCGCTCGAAGCGGCGCGCGAGGCCGGCGCGATTCTCCTCGAGGAATCGAAGGGACCGCAGAAAATCAGCTACAAAGGCGACGTGGATCTGGTGACGCAGGCCGATGTGCGTTCCGAGCGTCTGATCACGGCGCGTCTGCGCGCGGCCTTTCCCGATCACCGGATTGTCGGCGAGGAACTGGGCGAGACCGTCGAGGCGGAAGGGGCTTCGCGCTACCGCTGGCTGGTCGATCCGCTCGACGGCACAACGAATTTCGCTCATGGATTTCCGGTCTTCGCCGTCTCGATCGGACTGCTCGAAGAGGACGAGCCGGTCGTCGGCGTCGTCTACCATCCATCGGCCGATGAGATGTTCAGCGCCAGACGGGGCGGAGGCGCGCGGCTGAACGGGGAACCCATTCACGTCTCGCAAGTCGATCGGCTCGCCGCCGGCCTTCTGGGCACCGGCTTTCCCACGCACAAGCGCTCGGAAACCCCGAACATGCGCTACTACTGGGAATATACGCTGCGCTCGCACGGCGTGCGCCGCGCGGGGGCCGCGGCCCTGGATCTCTGCTCGGTGGCCTGCGGGCGCTTTGAAGCCTTCTGGGAATTCGGGCTCAAGCCGTGGGACACGGCCGCGGGCATCCTGCTGGTGCGCGAAGCCGGAGGCCTCGTGACCGATTTCGATGGCCATCCGTATCATCCCGGCGACCGGATTCTGCTCGCCTCGAACGCGCTGATCCACGAAGAAATGTGCGGCGTGGCCCGCGAAATCGCCACGATGCCCAGCCTGACGGGCGCGCGAAGTTAGAGGGAAGTCCGGCTGCGAGGGACATGCGGCCGGGGCTAAAGGTTCATCTCGCTGGGGCGCAGGACGAACACCAGACCGGCCCCAATCAGGCATAGCAGCGTAATCTGCATTTCTCCCGCTCGCAGCCAGCCCCAGCGGCCGGCCAGTTCCGCGATCAGATAGCCGCCAAAGGCGGAAG
>DATLRW010000079.1:0-3887 GCA_035534495.1 Candidatus Dormiibacterota bacterium
CCAGGCGCGGCGGCGTTCCGTCTTGTGAGATAGGCTCCAGCGTAAGGCAATGGCTGTATTCGAAGGGCAGCAGGATGAGCGAGGTTTGCGCGCTTGTTGCGTCAAGGCGAAGCCCATCCTTTTCAACGAAGATGCGCACCGAAGAGGCGGGGACGAGTGGCCCTGCTGGCGGATCCTCGAGCGCCGCCACCCGGCTGAGATCGCTGCCGGACCGAATCAGTTTCAACGCGGCGTCCGCATCGCTTGCCGGTACCAGCTTCGTTGGCGAGTAATTGCCCAGGTTCACGTTGTCGAACTCATAGAGGTAGAGCGTGACCGGATCGCCCTCGACCGATTGCGTCAAGACCAGATGTGCCGGCGCCGGAAGCGGCGTATCGGCGATCACGTATCGCACGCCGAAAAGCCGCAGCAGCGTCGGATCGACCTTGCGGAGTGTCACGACATTCCGCATACGCGGATCATCCGGTCGCGCCAGGATATCCCGCGTTACCCGGTAGAAGAACGGCGACACGAGCCAATTGTATTCGAAGAGCGTCGGGATACCGTACCACCAAAGTCCGTCGAATTGGTGGTCGTTGCCGGTGCTCGTCCACAAATGGTCGCCGAAGGCGCTCAGCTGCATCCAGTTCTGGGGCGCCTTGTCGGCGAGCTTGAAGGCGGACATGACGCGGCCACGATATACGGCGCCCGGCGTGAGACCGATCGCGCTCTTGAGCCGCGCCACAATGGGAGTCTCACTCGGCGGAAAGAGATAATTCGGGGTATGACGTGTGGCGATTACAGTCGGGAACAGTAGCCAGGGGCCGGCAGCAAGAAATAAGCAAACGATCACACGTGCCCGCATTCCGGGCGCCGTCGTCGTGGGAGGCCACGGGATTCTCGCCCATGTCGTGAGGCATGGATTACCCCAGGCGACAGAAGCGCTCACGAAATCGACTGCAAAAATCACATAGAACGGGAGTGTGACGTAATCGTAATAGACAGGCGTCACCGCCGCATAGGAGGTGAAGAGAATGACCGCGGCGCCGAAACCTGCATACGCGATGGCACTGAACAGCACCGCTGAACCCAAGACGCGCTGCTGCCACGGGCCCGTCATCACGGCGCGGATGGCTCCGCCCACACCGAGCGCGAACAGCAGCGGCCCGGCCGGTCCGAACGAGCGATGGTGATAGAGCAGCGAGGCTTGGTCCAGGCTATGAGGCGGGAACGGCAGTATGATCTCGTTGCGGAAATCCGCGGACGCCGTGTGGAGGAAGATTCCCAGCACGAAATCGATCAGGCCCGAGAAATAGGCGAGCGCCAGCACAACCAAGCAGCTACCGAGCTTGACCAGAAACTCTCGGCGATCCTTCGCGCTGACCATCGCGGCGATTCCAAAGACCGCGATGACGGGGCCGCTTATTGCCAACATCCCTGGATTGGCGATAGCCACCCAAAATGTCACGACGGTCAGCGCGGCGATCTCGATCAGTGCGTATTTCGTCCGCCCGATCCGCCAGAACAGACTGATGATCAGAGCGGTCATCGTGAGGTTCCACGCAAACGGCGGACCGAGCGAGAACATGGGATAAACCAGTCCCTCGCTGAAAAAAGGCGCCGCCAGCAAGAGCAGCCCCCATGCCGCGGCGAGGGAGGCGCTGACCCGGAAACCGATCGTGCGGGAAAGCAGGTATGTCGCGAGGAACATGGTGCAGGCCAGGAGCGTGAAAACCGGAAGCGCCCGTATCCTTCCTCCGTCCAGCATTGCCGGCAGGACGAATTCTGGCATGAGATGAAAATTGACCGGGAAGCGTATATTGCCGATCGATTCAAAAATTTGCGCGGGAACGCCAAGCTGGAACTTTTCCCAAAGAAATTGCTCGTTTGCCAGGAGACGCCAGTGAACGCCGTCCTCTTGCGAAAAGAGAGCATGCGGGTTCGTCCGGAAGGCAATAAAAGCGAAAGCCGCGAACGAGATGAAATGGATCAGGAGCACGAACCAGGCGCGGTTCCAGATCCTGGGACGATGTTGCGACGGGGCGTTCATGATTTCATTGCGCACGTGGACTATGGCCCGTTGGCGAACAGGCGGACCGGCCCGCCCGGCATCGGCTGCAAGCGCGAAACCGACTGGCCGGTGTCGCGAATGTGGATCGAGGAGCTTATGACCTTCCAGCCGGCCCGGCCGTTTCCCTTGTAGCTCGTCGTTCCATTTCGAAAGCCCTGCAGCCTGATGGCGAAGGTGTTGCCCTTGCCCACGGTCTTGAAGCGTGCCGAAAGCTCCACGTCCAATCGACGGTGGAGCACGTAGGCGACACCCGTCCGGTCCCAAGTGCTGTGATCGGCGAGAATATGCATTGATCCGTCCAATGCTCCGAAGCGGTAGATATGTTGTGTTTGCCCCAACCCAAACCATACGGAGGCGCTGCCGTCATCCGAGATGAGGCGCAGCCAGATATCGGGCAAATTCTCCGTTTCGATGGTCGCCGTGACCCGTACCAGCGTGCGGTCGCTTTTGATCAGTTTGCGAGTTTGCAGATAATGCTCGCCGTCTGTCGTGTCCTCAACGAAGACGGGCATGCCATTCTCGACCGTGACCTGTCCCCCAGCGACGGTAAACCACGTTTCGCTGGGACCGGCAGTCGCGCTGTCGAGCACGCGATCGAGCCGCGGGAAATGGGTCGAATAAAACTTGTACAGGCCCGCCGCGGCTAGGATGGCGAGTGCCGTCAAAGTCGCGCGGATCAGCACTTTGCGCCGTGATCGCATGGCGGAAAAATCAATCACAAGCTGCGCCCGCGCATGATACCCCCGCCGTCTGTCCCCGCCCGCCCAGTTTCGGCTTCAAGCCGGCAACCGATGGGCCCGTGTCGAGCATGCGGATCCGCGAGCTTTCGACCTGCCAACTGGAGCGGCCGTTGCCCTGGTAGACGGTCTGGCCGTTACGCGAACTCTGCAGCCGGACCTGGAACTGATCCGCTTTGCCGAAGACCACGAAACGGGCGGTGAGCTCCCATCGGGAAAGGGATGCGCCCGCGAGGCGGCGGATCGAGCCGTCGAGCGCGCGCGCGTCCGACTCCGTATGACCGGATATTTTCGCCTGCGCCAGATCGAACGCCACGGCAGCCGAACCGTCCGGAGAGACGAGATTGAACACCGCGCCAGTTCCCGTTGCGACGTCGCCGGCATCGATGATGGCTGTGACCTGCACCAGGGTGCGCGCGCTCTTCGCCAACTGGCCAGTCGCGAGATAATGCTCGCCATCTTCCTTATCCTCGACGAAGGCGAGCCGGCCGTCCGCGAGCGAAGCCCGCCCACCGGCGGCCGTGCTCCATACCCCGCTCAGACCGGCAACCGCGCTGTCCAGCCGGCGCTCGAGACGGGGGATGTCGTCATCGTTGCATTCCGCCCGCGCGCCGGCGACGCCGCAGGGCACAAACATGATCGGTCCGCCAAGGAACATGCCCTGCAGCGCCGTGTCGAGGGGGTAGGTGGTGCCTTTGGGATGGCCGATAGGGTGCCTATCCCACCCCCATTCGGCATACATCTCGGGTGGCGGCTCCTCGAGGTAACGCGTCCCATCAAAGCCCGGCGGCTCGCTGAGGGGGCTCAACCATTCTGTCACCTTGCCGAGCTGGCTGAAGAAGTCAAAATGCCATGCGTCCGCAAAAGCGGGTGAAACCGTGACTGCCGCCGTCAACCACGCGACGGCAAGCAAACTGGCAAGCGGAAGGAGCCATTTTCTCCTTGAAACCATGTCTTGGCGCGCCGCCCACATTCCAATGGCAGCGCCGCCGAAGAAGAGTCCGGTAAACCAGAGCTGATACGCGTAGATATTTTGTCGGACCGGCAATGAAATGAGACCATGGCGCTCGACGAACGGAAAGATTTTTGCGTCGGGAAAA
>DATLRW010000080.1:0-24295 GCA_035534495.1 Candidatus Dormiibacterota bacterium
AAAGAACTGGTCGCCAAAATCGAACGCTTCGTACGTCGCTACAATGCTGACGCTCGACCCTTTTCCTGGACGGCGACACCCGATTCGATCCTGGAAAAAATCCAGCGACTATGTGAACGTATTTCCGGGACACAACACTAGTATACACGCACGCAATAAACAACATGAGGTTGCCCGCGGGGGCGTTCCCCGCGACTCCTCCGGATGTCTTAATTCCAAGACCAGGCCTACCCTAGGCACTGGGAGGAGTATTTCCAGCCAAAGCAGTCATCCTGCTTCCGCCCGCCGCGGGCACCTCATTTTTGAGTCCGGTGGTGGAAACACCGCCCCGCAACCCGCCTCGCCCTCTCGGGGAAAATCATTCCGCCATCCGCGGGAAAGAGTTCAGAACTTGCTGCGGCTGATCGAAACAACTTGAAACGGGCCGGGAACCAGATACTGGGAAGAGAGGCTGCGGTCGTAATGTAGGGCCTTATTGTTCCCCATTTCGTTGAAGGTATTGCTGATGATCGAGCCGTACCCGTCGCTGCCGCCAGTCATCTCGACCGCAGCATCGGGAGCATATACGACCGAATAGGCCGCCGATCCGCCGGCAATCTGAATGACGCCCGTGCCGCCGTATACAATCTGAAAATTTGAGGGAACGCCGGTATTGTTGGTGAGACTGTTGCCGGTAAGGCTCACCGGGGTGCCAACGCCGTTACCCGCGACGTAAAGAATCACCTGGCCGGCCGGCGCTATCGTGATCGTTCCCGTTCCGGAAACACGCAGGCTGTTGATGTCATAATCGCCCGGTTGAAACGTCAGCGTGCCGCCGCCTTCCAGTTGGATATCCCCATAGGCGCCGGGTGAAAGCGTCATCGAGTTATTCACCGTTATGGTTCCCGTGCCTGGCGTCACCGTGGAGATCGAAGGCAGGGATGGAAGATCGCCCAGACCCAGATAGGGTCCTTCCGTGCCGCCGGGCTCCTGGCCGGTTACGACGGCTCCCGAGCCGAGCGTGACCCCGGCCCCGGGACAGCTTCCAACAGTCGGGTTGGGCGTGGAAGCAGTCCCGTTCACGGTCACACTGGAACCCAAGCTGATGTTCCCGCCGCTGCCCACGTTTCCATTGCTCGCCGAATGCGTCTGGCTATAGGGCCCCTTGCTCGAATCGAAGCTATCGGTCATCGCTCAGCCGCCAAGATTCACGGCGCCGCAGGCGGAACTGGTGGCAAACGCCGCAAAATTCATGAGCGGCTCCTGCTGCCGCGTGATCGTGGCAACCTCCTGCACCACGCCGCCGCCGGGCCCGGCGACATTGCCCTGCGCGGTAATTTGCCAGGGTTCCAGGGCGGAAGGCTGGTTGCTGAGCGGGATCGTGACGGGTTGCGAAGCAACCAACCGGGCAGTAGCGGAATATGTCCCTTGCAAGCCGCTGGCAGTGACCGTCTGATCGTGAAGCGCGTCATAGAAAGACGTCGCCACGGCGCTGGCCGGGTAATTCGACGTCTGTGGCCGTCAATCGCGGCGAGCGTCACGGGGCTGCCGTTCCAGAGAACATCGCCGAGCCCCGCCGTGTAAGCGGGGGCAATATTCACCGCCGGGCTGTAGCTGTTCACGAACCAGTTGACGGCGCGCTGTTCGGCGCTATCGGCGAGGAATCGTCCTTGGGCGCTCAAGCGATAGTTAATTGCCCGAATACCAGGGAACCGTCGGCATTGATATCGCCAAACAATTGGAGATCGTTTCCGCTTGCCGTGCTGAGAACTCCCGTGCCGAACACGCCCAAAGCCGTCACGGGCGCGCCAAGCACGTGGCTTTGCGTGAAAATCCCCGTGAAACTTCCCGACCCGACCGATGAAACCGTAACCTGCTCCTGCGTCGGCCCCGTATCAACCATCAGCTTCTCGCCAACGAAAAACGAATCGGTGGAACTGACCGGCACGGCCTGCGGCGGGGGGCTGAAGATCACCGCCGACTGCAAAGTGCGGGGAGCAAAGCCGAGATAACCCGCCTGGCCGATCTCTTGCGAGAGAAGTTCCAGGGCGCTATTAAGCTCCAGTTCCACGCTGGCTTGAACCTGCTGGCCCTGGTAGACCTGCTCGTATTTCGCCAGAACCGTCAGCACAGTAGCGAGAACGACGAGAAGCATCGCCATGCCGATCACATGAGCTCGAGCAGAGAGAAGCCGCCTGATTGCCTGTGGCGGGCGGGTGTGGGCATCAGGTTCCCTTGTTCGTTTTTGTGGCCACCAGGGTGAACGTAGGCGGCGGGGGCGGGCCCGGCGCAATGGCCCGCGTGAAGACGGTTATCGTTTTCAGGGTGCCCGTGGCGTCGGTCGTGATTTCCCACTGGCGCACAAAGACCGCCCCGGCAAGCCCCTCGACCGGGTTGCCGTCGGCATCGAGATAATCCACAAATCCGGAAACCGGCGCCGAGGGATCGATCCCGCCGCAGGTGGCTGTGGCTCCGGGCAACATCGCGCCGCACAGCCCCGTACCTCCCGAAAGCGAGGGAGGCCATGTTCCCGTGTCGGTGGAAGAGTCGAGAAAATGCAGCGATTCGAGCTCTTGAAGCTTATTCTGGCAGTACGTGGCTGTCTGAACCGCCAATCTCCCTTGGTCCTGGTTCTGACTCACAGCCACACCGAACATTCCCATCATCGCGACCACGCCGACCAGAAGGACGACGGAGGCAACCATCGTCTCGATCAACGTAAGGCCGCTTTCGGGCGACCGGACTCCTGCGCGCTTGTTCATGCCCCTGCTCATCGCGCAATCCAACCGCCGTTCGAGTACTGCCAGACTCCAATCTGGCCCGCAGCCGAAATGGTTGCGGCCCAGTAGGACCCGTTGTTGTCAGTCAAATTCAGCGAACAATCCGATGTCGGCGTTCCCGTGGAATCGATGGGAATGCCGCGAGAATTGAATGTGATCGTCGGCGTCTGCTGCAGAGTGGCCTGCTGGCCCGCCGGCACGGCCACGCTGCCAAAGCTGAATGAATCGCCCTCGGAAAGCGAGAACACACCCCGCGTGGTTGCGAACTGACCGTTCGTCTTGTCGTACACCTTGATCTGGAGGGTCTGGCGCGTTAAATCGACGGCCAGCTGCGCCTGCGTAAAGTCCGCGACGGCGCTCATCTTCGCCAGCGCCAACTGGCTGGACACAGCGCGAGCATCGGCCGCGAGGCGGTACCCCTGAATCGTCTGGCGAAGCGGCAAGACGGCAAAGGAGAACAGAACACAACTGATGCCGAGGGCCACCGCGACCTCGACAAGGGCAAAGCCGCGCTCACCGGTAACGCCGGCAGCTCGACTACCCGAAAACATAGATACCCCCCTGATTGTCGTCCTGTTTTCCTGCAACACCGCTTCCATGCGCCCCAAAAACGATTTAATGGCCTTGAACAAAAGGGCTTGCCAATGGTTTCGGCGACCGAACCGGCAGCAACGAGGCCGTGTTGTGGCCTTAGATAACGACCCACCGTGTTCCATGCTGAAACACATGCCGACCCCTCGTCGTTACTACTCGATGAGCCGCCATTCGCCTCGCGCTCGCGCATCTCCATCCCCACTTTCCTTACATCGGCAGGAGGGAGAATCTTTTCAGTCCATAAATGGGTGGTCATTCGGGAAACTACGGGATTACAGGCAGGGCGGTAACCCGGCTGTAAAACAATGGCGCGCCGGCCGCCGTGAAATAACGCTTACACGGCCTGGCCGGCGCGCCCGATACCGAAGAGAAATCGGGGAACGGGGTTAGATTCCGAGAGTTTCGACCATCTGGCGCACAGCGGCTGCCGACTTTTCGAGTGCAGCCTGCTCGTCCGCGGCCAGCTTGATTTCGATGATCTTTTCGATGCCGTCCGAGCCCAGCTTTGCGGGAACTCCCATGAACAGGCCGTTGATCCCATATTCGCCTTCGAGGTAGGCGGCGCACGGCAAGATCATTTTCCTGTCACCGAGAATGGCCCGCACCATCTCGTACACCGCGGCCGACGGGGCGTAGTAGGCCGAACCCGTCTTGAGCAGGGCGACGATTTCACCGCCCCCCTTGCGCGTGCGTTGCACGATGGCGTCGATGCGTTCCTGCGAAAGCAGTTCGGGAAGCGGGATACCGGCGACGGTCGAGTAGCGCGGGAGCGGAACCATGTCGTCGCCATGACCGCCCAGCACGGAGGCGTGCACGTTTTCGACCGAGACGCCGAGCTCCATCGCAATGAAGGCTCTCATTCGCGCGGAATCCAAAACCCCGGCCATGCCGATCACGCGGTTCTTGGGAAACCCGCTGGCGCGGAGAGCGGTTTGCGCCATGACGTCGAGCGGATTGGTGACGAGAATCAGGATCGCATGGGGAGAAAGCTTCGCGACGCCTTCGGTGGCCTGCTTGACCACCGCGTAATTGGCTTTGAGCAGATCGTCGCGGCTCATTCCCGGCTTGCGCGGGAAGCCGGCCGTGATGACTACGATATCGCTATTGGCGGTCGGGCCGTAATCGCCGTTCTGCGTGCTGATGCCCTGCACGCGGGCGTCGCTGCCCAAAATCGGCATGGCCTCCAGCATGTCCAGCCCCTTGCCCGCCGGGACCCCTTCGAGAATATCGGTGAGCACGACATCCGCAAGACCATCATCGGCGATGCGCTGAGCCGTCGTGGCTCCGACAAATCCGCCGCCAACAACCGTGACTTTTTTCCTCATGTACGTTGTTCTCCTGGTGAAAAACCTACTGTCGTTTTTCGAGCGAAGGTAACCCGGAGCGGGTCCAGGCCTGCCTTAGTGCGCCGCGAGCGCGGCATCCATGTTTTCGATCACCGCCGAAGCGAATTCGGACGTGCGCAACCGGGTCGCCCCGAGCATCATTCGCTCCAAATCGTAGGTCACGCGCTTCTGCCGGATCGTTTCCGCGATTCCCTCTTCCACCAGGCGCGCCGCCTCGTTCCAACCCATGAACTCGAGCATCATCGCCCCCGACAGCATGACGGAACTGGGATTGATGACGTCCTTATCGGCGTACTTGGGCGCGGTGCCGTGCGTGGCCTCGAATACCCCGTAGCCGTCGCCGATATTCGCTCCCGGCGCCATGCCCAGTCCGCCGACCTGCGCGGCGCAGGCGTCGGAGAGATAATCGCCGTTCAGATTCGGCGTGACAAAAATCTCGTATTCGTCCGCCCGCGTCATCACCTGCTGGAAAACGGAGTCGGCGATGCGGTCGTTGACGAGAATCTTCTCGCGCCAGCGGCCCTGCCCGTGCGATTTCCCGATCGCCTCGATCGCGCCTTTCACTTCGGCGTAGATCTGCTGCCGGAAGGATTCGGTGGCGTTTTCGAGGCCGGGCTCGATCATGGCCGCGTTCTTCTCGACCGAGAGGTTCGGATCGCGGTCCAGATTGCCGAGGATCCAGCTCTCGCGCTCGGTGACGATGCAGTCGCGGAACTCCTTTTGCGCCAGTTCGTAGCCCCAGTCGCGGAAGGCCCCTTCGGTGAACTTCATGATGTTGCCCTTGTGCACCAGCGTGACCACGTGGCGATTGTGGTCGATCGCATGCTGCAAGGCGCGGCGCATCAAACGCTGCGTGGCCGTCGGCGAGATCGGCTTGATGCCGATCGAGGAATCCAGGCGAATCTGCTTGCCGGTGGACTTGAGCATTTCGCCGTTGAGAAACGCAATGAGCTTTTGGACCTCCGGCGTGCCGCTGCGCCACTCGATTCCCGAGTACACGTCCTCCGTGTTTTCCCGGAAGATGACCACGTTCATCTTCTCCGGATGGGTCACCGGGGAAGGCACTCCGGAAAAATAGCGCACCGGACGGACGCACGCGTACAGGTCGAGCAACTGGCGCAGCGCCACATTGAGCGAGCGAATGCCGCCGCCCACCGGGGTGGTCAGCGGGCCCTTGATCGCAATCCGAAAATCGCGGATGGCTTCGACCGTGTCGTCGGGAAGCCAAGTCTTCTTCCCATTGAACGCCTTCTCGCCGGCCAGAACCTCGAACCAGGCGATGCGCTTGCGTCCGCCGTAGGCCTTCTCGGCGGCGGCGTCGAACACGCGGCGGGAGGCGCGCCAGATGTCCCGGCCCGTGCCGTCTCCTTCAATGTAGGGAATCACGGGCGAGTCGGGTATCTGGAAGCTCTTGCCGTCGAATTGAATGGGCTGGCCTTCGGCCGGAACGGGAATATCGTTGTACGTCTTTTTCATTTGATTTTTCTCCTATTCCCGCGCTGGCGAGCCCGGTTCGGTCCGAAAGTTCCGGTCCGGCTCGCAGGCAACGGGCCCGCCGCCAAACATCCCGGGGCGGCTTTGTCCGTTCGAGGAAACGGATGGCGCGCAAGGCGAAATCACCGCACGCGCCGCCCCTCACAATAACATAACGTTCCCGCCATGTGCGAGGCGCGGCGCCCGCCCGTCTTACGTCCTCTGGGTCATGCGATCGATCTCGGCCAGATCGTCCGGCCCCCATGCGCCATCGATGGCCTTGACGTTTTCCTCCACCTGCCGGGGACTGGTGGCGCCGGCAATGACGCTCGAAATAAACGGCCGGCTGGCCAGCCAACCGAAGGCCAGTTCGACAAGGCTGCGCTGGCGGGCCGCGCAGAATTGCCGGAGATTCTCGAGGATCGGCCAGTTGGATTCCTGGGTCGTAAAGCGCTCGATGGGCTTCGCCCAGGAACGGAGGCGCGAATTTTCCGGCGCGGGCTCGTTCTGGCGATATTTGCCGGTAAGCATGCCGCTGGCGAGCGGGAAATAGGGCATGAATCCGTGCCCCAATGCCTCCATGGCGGGCACCAGTTCCCTTTCCGCCTGGCGAGCCAACAGGTTGTATTCGTTCTGGCAGGAGATGAAGGAATGGATGTTGGCTTGGCGCGAAGTCCAATGGGCGTTGACGACCTGCCAGGCGGCCAGATTCGTGCAGCCGATGTACCGCACCTTCCCCTGCCGGACCAGATCGTCGAGAGCGCGGAGGGTCTCTTCGATCGGCGTCGCGGGATCGGGCCGGTGTAGCTGGTACAGGTCGATCCAATCGGTTTGCAGGCGGCGGAGGCTGGCTTCCACCGCGGTCATGATATAGCGGCGGGAGGCGCCCTGCAGCTTCCCGGCGTCGTCCATGGGCATCCTGAATTTTGTGGCGAGGATGACGTCTTTGCGCCGCTCTTTGAGGATTTGCCCGAGGAAGATTTCCGAGCCGCCGAGCTCTCCTCCGTAGGCATCGGCGGTGTCGAACAGCGTGATGCCAACGTCCAACGCCTTGTGCACGATCTCACGTGTCTGGTCGAGGTCGGTCCGGCGGCTAAAATTGTTGCATCCCAATCCGAGAAGCGAAACTTCCAACCCCGACTTACCCAAATGACGCTGTTTCATCGGCTACCCGCCTTCTTGCTTGCTTTGGCCTGCCGTAACCGCCCCCGGCCCGGCCCTCTAGCCTAACCGCTCCCGGCCCGTCGCAGAAAGCATTTTCCGTGAGGGTGGCAAAACGAGGCTGTTATAATTTCATATTTGGCACGCCTTGCGCGAGGAAAGCCGCGCCTGCCTGCCGGTACACGGAATGCCCGGACATTGGAGTTACATCGCTCTGGCCCTTTACATGTGCAGCCTGGGCCTATATGTACGCTTCCTGTACACGGGCCGGCGGCTCACCGGGCAGTTGGCAGCCGCGTTTCTAGCCGTGGGCCTGCTCGGCCACTATCTGGCTCTTCTCGAACGCTCGCACTGGGTTCATTCGGTCCCCTATGACGACCTCTACGGGTCGCTTTCCCTGTTTGGCTGGCTGCTGGCGGCGACCTATCTCGGGCTGGAACTCTATTACCACCAGCGGTCGATGGGCGCTTTTGTCGTCCCTTGCGTATTGGCGCTTTTTGCCATCGGAACCTGGAGCGGCCCCGATCTGTCGGCCACACGGCAGGAACAAGGAACGATGTTCGCCCTGCACGTGACGCTGAGCGTGCTGGCCTACGCGGCGTTCGCGCTGGCGTTCGTATTGAGCGCCGTCTATCTCCTCCAGCATCGCTATCTCCGCCGGCGCCGGCCGGGGCTTGGCTTGTGGCGCTTCCCTCCCCTGGAAGGCCTCGAGCGGATGAGCCGCGGAAGCGTCCGCGTGGGCATGGTATCGCTCATCGCCGGAACGGTGCTCGGGATCCTGTGGCAATGGCGGATGCAGCATCGCTTTCTCTTCACCGACCCGAAGGTTCTGGTGACGCTGGCGATTCTCGTGCTGTACTGGCTCTACCTGCGCCTTTCCCTGCGGGGGGGATGGAGGGGCCCGCGCGCTTCGCTGGTCTGCGTACTGACGTTTCTGGTCGTGCTCTTCAGTTACGCCGTCGTGAACGTGTATCTTTCGCAATTCCACAGGTATCTGTGACGGGCATGAATCCGGATTCCCAACGCGACGCGCTGAATATCTTCCGGGCCGGG
The DNA here is from genome assembly GCA_035534495.1 of Candidatus Dormiibacterota bacterium. GTDB lineage: Bacteria > Acidobacteriota > Terriglobia > Acidiferrales > UBA7541 > JAKASX01. The sequence goes on from DATLRW010000080.1 coordinate 8,387, forward strand.
CGACGGCCGATGACGATCGACGCAGGGGCCTGCTAGCCGTGCAAATTGTCCTCATCGGACTCAATCACCGCACGGCCCCGCTCGAGCTGCGCGAGTGCGCCGCGTTCAGCCCCGATCAGGCCCAGCGGGCGACGGCCGAACTGCGGGAGCGTTGCGCGATCGAGGAGGTCGTTGTCCTTTCCACCTGCAACCGGAGCGAACTCTATGGCGTTCGAAGCGACCCCGAACCATCCGGCGGCGCGCTCGAACGCTTTCTCGCCGACTTTCACGGCATCTCGTGGGAACAGCTGAACGGCTGCCTCTACTTCCACCGCGATGTGGACGCCGTCGACCACCTGTTCCGGGTCGCCGCCGGGCTGGATTCGATGCTACTGGGCGAGGCGGAAATTCTCGGCCAGGTGCGGGAGGCCTACCGCCGCGCATCCGACTGGGGCTCGACGGGAGCCGTGCTGAACCGGCTCTTCCAAGGCGCGATCGAGGCCGGCCGCAGGGTGCGCGCGGAAACCGAGTTGGGCACGCGGCCGATGTCGGCCGCTTCGGCCGGCGTAAAGCTGGCCGAGCGGGTCTTCGGCGATCTGGAAGGACATTCCGCGCTCGTTGTCGGCGCCGGCGAAGCGGCGCAGCAAGCCGTCGAACAGCTACGCCAGCGCGGAATCCGGAAACTCTCGATCACCAGCCGCCGGCGCGAACATGCCGCGGCGCTCGCCGAACGCGCCGGCGCGGCGTGCGTCGAATGGTCCGAGTTCCCGATCGTCATGTTCCAGTCGGACATCGTGGTGGCTTCGGTTTCCTCCGAGCAACCGGTCATCTCCGCGGAAATGCTCTCCCGCGCCCTGGCCGAACGCCAAAACCGGTCGATCTTCCTTCTCGATCTCGGCGTTCCGCGGAATATCGAGCCATCCTCGGCCGGCCTGTACAACCTCTACCTCTACGATCTGGACGATCTGACGGAAATCGTCGAACAGAACCGCCGCGCTCGCGAGCGCGAAATCCCCCGGGCCGAGGCCATCATCGCGGCGCACATCTCCAAATTCGAAGCGTGGCGCGCGGGGCGGAGCGCACGCGACCTGGTCGAGGATCTCCGCGTGCGTCTCGATCAAAGGCGGCGCAGCATCCTCGACGCTCATGCCGCGGCCTTCGCACATCTCGGCCCGGAAGAACGCGCGCAGATCGACCAATTGACCGCCCAACTGGTCGATGAGCTGTTGCGGCAGCCCGTCGATCGCCTGCGCCACGCCCGCACGTGGCGCCAGCGCGTGCAAAACATGGAAACGCTTCGACACCTTTTCGGTCTGGACGGCGAGGACGACCACGGCGAGGATAACCATCACGGGGGATGAGCGAGGGTAGACCAATGACCGGCCGTATCGGCACGCGCGGAAGCCGCCTGGCCCTCTGGCAGGCGAACCACGTGCGCCAACTGCTCGAGGACCGCTTCGGATGGAAAATGGAGATTGTCGTCGTGAAAACCTCCGGCGATCAATTCCCGGAGGCCGCCGTCGGCAACCTCGGCACAAAGGGCGTATTCATCAAGGAACTCGAAGAGGCGCTGCTCGACGGCCGCGCGGACATCGCTGTGCACAGCATGAAGGACGTCCCCACCGAGCTCGATTCCCGTTTCTCATTTCCAGCCGTTCTCCGCCGGGAAGACCCTCGGGATTGCCTGGTCTCGCGCTCGGGCGCCCGGCTCGACGAGCTTCCCTCGGGCGCGCGCGTGGGAACCAGCAGCGTTCGCCGCCAGGCGCAATTGCGTCACTACCGGCCCGACCTGACACTTGTGCCCTTGCGCGGCAACGTGGACACCCGCCTCGCCAAGCTCGAAGGCGGGGATTTCGACGCCATCGTGGTCGCCAAGGCCGGGCTCGACCGTCTGGATTTTTCCAGCCGCATCACGGAGGCGATCGATCCCGCCATTCTGCTTCCCGCGGTGGCGCAGGGAGCGATCGGGCTGGAAACCAGGGCCGGCGATCCGGCATTCTGCAAGACGGTTTCGGCCCTCACCGACATCGACACGCGGTCCGCGGTCAACGCCGAGCGCGCCCTACTGGCCGAATTGGAGGGGGGCTGCCAGGTGCCCGTCGGGGCGCTGGCGCGATGGGAAGAGAGCCGCTTCGTGATGGACGCCTGCGTGGCATCACCAGACGGCAAGGAGTACGTGCGGCTATCGGCGGAGGCCGGCGAGGAAGAAATGAAAGACAAGAGAACGCCACTCACCCTCGGCCGGGAACTGGCGGGGCGTTTGCTCGATAGCGGCGCCGCTCGTATTCTTCGCATTGTCGGCCGGGATCGCTGAAAAGATGACGGACCGCCCCAGCGCGTATCCCGGGAACAACCGCAGCGGCGGCCGCAAAAACAACATGACGAGTGACGACAGACCCTTGCAAGGCCGCCGCATTGTTGTGACGCGCTCAGCCCGGCAGTCCGCCGAACTGGCGGCCCGTCTCGAGACGCTTGGCGCGCAGGTTTTGCTATTGCCTCTGATCGAATTTGCTCCACCGGACGATACCGAAGCCCTGGACCGCGCCCTGATCGAGATGGCCTCCTTTGACTGGCTTTTCCTCACCAGCGGGAATGCGGTACGCTTCTTGGCCGACCGGGCGCGGGCAGTTTCGCTCGACCTGGCCGCAAAACTGGCCGGGGCGGACGGCAGGCCACGAGTGGCAACGGTCGGCCCCGAGACGGCGACGGCGGCGCGAGAGCAGAACTGGCGTGTCGACCGGGTTTCGGGAGGGCGCGGCGGTCTCGATCTTGCCAGAGAACTCTCGGGCGAGCTTCGCGGTTGCCGAATCCTGCTCCCGCGGAGCCAGCGGGCCATGTCCGAGCTGCCCCGCGCGCTGGTCGAAGCCGGAGCGGCGCCGGTCGAGGTGGTCGCCTACAAGACGCTCGCCACGGAGATCGACCCGGCCATCCTCAACCAGATCGAGCGCGGCGAGGTGGATGCGCTGAGCTTCGCGAGTCCCTCCGCGTTTTCGGCCCTGGTCGATGGCATCGGGTTGGAAAAGCTAAGGCAAATGACACTCGCCGCCCATATCGCCGCAATGGGACCGACAACGGCGGCGGCCATTCGCCGGCGCGGGCTGGCCGTCGCGATCGAAGCGCGGGTTCCGACCGACGCCGGGCTGGCCGCGGCGATTGCCGCGCACTTTGCCAGGCATGAGGCAAATCCAGGGGGATCCCAGTGAGCTTTCCCATCCATCGGCCCCGGCGCCTGCGCCGCAGCGAGAGCCTGCGGGCCCTCGTGCGCGAAACGCCCCTGGCGGCGGGCGATTTCATCTATCCGATGTTCGTCTGTCCGGGCAAGAACGTTCGCACCGAAATCGCCTCGATGCCCGGCGTCTGCCAGCAATCGGTCGATCGCTTCCTCGAGGAATGCCGGGAGGTCGAACAGCTTGGCATCGCGGGAATCATCCTGTTCGGTCTTCCGGAAAAAAAGGACGAACAGGGATCGGAAGCATGGGCGGCTGGCGCGCCCGTACAGCGCGCCGTGGCGGCCGTCAAAAAGGCCGGGTTGAACCTGCTGGTCGCAACCGACGTCTGCCTGTGCGAGTACACCAGCCACGGGCATTGCGGGGTGGTCGAGAACGATCGGGTTCTCAACGACCCTTCTCTCGAACTGCTTTCCCGGACCGCGCTTTCGCACGCCCGCGCCGGCGCGGACATCGTCGCCCCTTCGGACATGATGGACGGGCGCGTCGGGGCGATTCGCCGCTCGCTCGACCAGAACGGCTTTACCGACGTCGCGATCCTCGCCTATTCCGCCAAATATTGCTCGGCCTTCTACGGCCCCTTTCGCGAAGCCGCCGAGTCGGCGCCCCAGTTCGGCGACCGGCGGAGCTATCAGATGGATCCCGCCAATGCCCGCGAGGCGTTGCGCGAGGTGCGCCTGGATCTCGAGGAAGGCGCCGATATGGTCATGGTCAAGCCGGCCCTGCCCTACCTCGACGTTCTCCGCGCGGTACGGCGGGCCGTGACGGTGCCGGTCGGCGCCTACAACGTGAGCGGCGAATATTCCATGGTCAAGGCCGCGGCGGCGAACGGCTGGCTGGACGAAAAGCGCGCGGTGATGGAAATCCTCACGGGGATTCGCCGCGCCGGCGCGGATTTCATCCTCACCTATCACGCCAAGGACGCCGCCCGTTGGCTGGCCGAATGACCGGGACAAGCCGTTCCCAACAAATCTGGCGCCGCGCCGGCGAGCTCCTGGTCGGCGGGGTGAACAGCCCCGTTCGCGCTTTCGCCGCCGTCGGCGGCGCGCCGGTCATCGTGGAACGAGCCGCCGGAGATCGCGTGATCGATGCCGACGGCCGCGAATACATCGATTACATCGGCTCCTGGGGCCCGATGATTCTCGGCCACGCGCACCCGGCCGTCACGGCGGCCATCGATCAACAGGCCAGGCGCGGCACCAGCTACGGCCTGACCGCCGAATGCGAGGTCCGGTTGGCCGAACAGATCGCCGCCGCGCTCCCTTCGATCGAGCGCATTCGCCTGGTCAACTCGGGCACCGAAGCGGCCATGAGCGCCGTTCGCGCCGCGCGCGCCTTCACCTGCCGGGACGCCATCGTGAAATTCGAGGGCGGCTACCACGGCCACGCCGACGGCTTTCTTTCGCAGGCCGGGTCGGGCCTGGCGACGCTGGGCATCGCATCGAGCGCCGGCGTGCCGGAAAGCTTCGCCGCGCTCACGCTCAACGCCCCCTACAACGACGCCGCCGCTGTCGAACGGATCTTCGCCGCGCGAGGCAAGGAAATCGCCGCCGTTATCGTCGAGCCGGTCGCCGCGAACATGGGCGTTGTTCCTCCGATGGCGGGATTTCTCGAATCCCTTCGCGAAATCACGCGGCGGCACGGCTCTCTGTTGATCTTCGACGAAGTCATCACCGGCTTCCGCGTCGCCTGGGGCGGCGCCCAGCGCCTTTTCGGAATTACGCCCGATCTGACCATCCTGGGGAAAATTATCGGCGGCGGATTGCCCCTGGCCGCCTACGGCGGCCGGGCCGACGTGATGAAGATGATTGCGCCGGAAGGACCGGCCTATCAGGCCGGTACCCTTTCGGGGAATCCCCTCGCCGCGGTGGCAGGGCTCGCCACGCTCCAGGAACTCCAGCGGCCGGGATTTTACGAGGAGCTCAACGCGAAAAGCGGGCGTCTGGTCCAGGGTGTTCGTGACGCGGCGACCGAAGGCGGGGCCGGGCCGGCTACGCAGGTGAACGCCATCGCCTCTCTGCTTACCCTGTTTTTTGCCGGCGACCCCGTGCGCGACTATTCATCGGCCAAGCGCTCCGATACCGGGCGCTTTGCGCGCTTCTTCCACAAAATGTTGGACCGCGGCATTCTGCTTCCGCCGTCGCAATTCGAAGCGCTTTTCGTCTCGGCAGCCCACACCGAAGCCGACCTCGATCGCACGATCGACGCCTGCCACGCAAGCCTCGCCGCCACGCAGGAATAAGGGAACGCCAGACTTCGCGCTTCGATGAACCTGCACGGCTAAACCCCGCCGGGCATACTTCTCGCCAGGGCTTCTCGCACGGGCCGTTCTACATGTAGGGGAGGAGAATGTTTACCGGAAAATCCAGCCGATCAACGCGTCGCGAATCGCCTGGCGGTTGACGTCGTTGTTCGACTCGGTGAGGGGAATGCTCTTCGGGCAGGCCTTCACGCAGTTCTGGGCGTTGTCGCAATCCTGCACGCCGCCGATTCCGCGAACCGCCTGCAAACGCTCGTGGGAGTGCATCGCGCCGGTCGGATGCAGGTTGAACAGGCGGACCTGATTGAGGATGGCCGCGCCTACAAAGTCGCTGTGCTCGTTCACCTTCGGGCAGACTTCCAGGCAATTGCCGCACATGATGCAGCGGGAGAGCGTGTAGGCCACCTGCTGGCGCTCGGGCGCGATTCGCGGACCGGGACCGATGGCGTAAGTGCCGTCCACCGGAACCCAGCAGCGCATCCGCTTGAGGTTGTGAAACATCTTCGAGCGGTCAACGACCAGGTCCCGCACCAGCGGGAACTTCGACATCGGCTCGATCTGAATGGGCTGTTCGAGCTGGTCGACCAGGGCCGAACAGGCTTGCCGCGACCGGCCGTTGATCACCATGGCGCAGGCCCCGCACACCTCTTCGAGACAATTGGCCTCGTAGCTGACCGGCGTGGTCTTCTGGCCGCCGGTTGTGACCGGGTTTTCGGCAATATCGATCAGGCAGGCGATCACGTTCATGCTCGGCCGCCACTTCAGGCTGAACTCTTCCCATCGCGCCGGCTGGTCGGGCCCGGCTTGCCGCTTGATACGAATGAGGATTGTCTTGCCTTCAGCCATCCGATCTATCCTATCCCTGTTCCCGGCTCGACCGCGATCAGGACTTGTAACTCCGCTTCCGTGGCGTGATCAGCGACGTATCGACGGGGTCGAGCTGGAATTTGAAATTGCCATTCTCGTACTTGGCGCGAGTCGTGCGCAGCCAGTTCTCGTCATCGCGCTCGGGAAATTCGGGTTTGTAGTGGGCGCCGCGCGATTCGTCGCGCAGCAGCGCGCCTTGCGTGATCAGCCGGGCCAGCACCAGCATATTGCTGAGCTCGCGCGTAAAGTGAAGGCTCTGATTGCCCCAGCGCTCCGTATCGGCCAGATTGATCCGTTTGTAGCGCTCCTGCAGGTCGGCCAGTTTGCCGTCGGCCGCCTCCAAATCCTTGTTCTTGCGGGTCACCGTGACGTATTGCGTCATCAGTTCCCCCATCTCTTTCCAGATGGTGATGGGGTTCTGGTCGCCCTCTTGCGAGCGCAACCGCGCGTAGATCTCTTCCTGCCGCTTTTTTTCCGATTCGAACACGCCGGAGGAGGTCGATTCGGAGTCGGCCGACAACCCTTGCGTGTATTGCGTCGACGACTTTCCGACCACCATCCCGCCGTAGATGCAGGAAAGCAGGGAGTTGGCGCCCAGGCGGTTGGCCCCGTGATACTGGTATTCGCACTCGCCGGCCGCAAAAAGCCCCGGAATGTTCGTGGCCTGCTTCTCGTTGTCGATCCAGAGCCCGCCCATCGTATAGTGCTGGGCCGGGAAAACTTTCATCGGATGGTCGCGCGGGTCCAGGCCGACGAATTTCTCGTAGATCTCCAGCACGCCGCCCAGCTTCCGCGTGAGCATCTCGCGCGGCAGGTGCGTCACGTCGAGGTAGACCGTCGGCTTGCCGTCGATTCCCAGGCCCTCCTCGTAGACGACTTTGTGAATGGCGCGCGTCGCCACGTCGCGCGGCACCAGGTTGCCGTACTTCGGGTACCACTCCTCGAGGAAATAGTACCGCTCGTTCTCGGGGATCGAGCGCGGATCGCGTGTGTCGCCCGGCGTTTTCGGCACCCAGACCCGTCCGCCCTCGCCGCGAACCGATTCGCTGATCAGGCGGCACTTGTCCTCGCCCGGAATCGCCGTCGGATGCACCTGAATCATTTCCGGGTTGGCGTAATACGCGCCCTGCTGGAACAGCGCCGACTGCGCCGAGCCCGTGCAAGCCATGGAATTGGTCGAGTGGCGGAAAACCGCGCCGAGGCCCCCGGTCGCCACGATCACCGCATCGGCGGGAAAGGTCCGTACTTCCGCGGTCCGCAGGTTGGCGGCGCAAACCCCGCGGCATACGCCCGCTTCGTCCAGCACCGCCGAAACGAACATCCAGCCCTCGAACTTTCGCACTCTTCCCTGCGCTTCGAACAGGCGGACCTGCTCGTCGAGGGCGTACAGCAGTTGCTGGCCCGTCGTCGCGCCGGCAAACGCCGTGCGGTTGAAGAGCGTTCCACCGAACCGCCGGAAGTCCAGCAGTCCCTCGGCCGTCCGATTGAAGGTGACGCCCATGCGGTCGAGCAGGTCGATGATGCCCGGCGCCGCGTCGCACATTCCCTTGACGAGCGGCTGGTTCTGCAGGAAGTCCCCGCCGTAGACGGTGTCGTCGAAGTGCTGCCAGGTGGAATCGCCCTCGCCCTTCAGGTCCTTGGCCGCGTTGATGCCGCCCTGGGCGCAGACCGAATGCGAGCGCCGCACGGGAACCACGGAAAACAGGTCGACCGCATGGCCCAACTCGGCCACGCGAATCGTGGCCATCAGGCCCGCCAAACCGCCGCCGATCAGAATGACTCTTGCTGGTCTCATTGTGCGTAGAACTGGAACGGCCGCCATTGGAAGACGAAGCCGCAGATGATCAACAAACCAACCAGCGCGAAGAGCACGCCCACCGTGCCGGCAACCCAGGCGGCCTTGCGCTGAGCCTTGCGGCCGACCACCAGCCCCCATTTATTCGAAAACTGCCAGAGGCCGTTGCCGAAGTGAAACGAAACCGCCAGAATGCCGACGACATAAAACACCAGATACAACGGATTCGACAGGGTGGCGACCACGTCCGTGTAGCTCGATCTTCCCTGCGTCATGAACCGCTCGACGTAAACGTGCCACCCGATGAAAAGAAACGCGACGAGGCCCGACCACCGCTGGAGGATGTACATCCAATTCGCCCCATACGCGTAGCGGCTGACGTTCGCCTTCCCCTTCGACCAGATATAGATGCCGTAGAAACCGTGGAACAGGATCGGAATCCAGATAAAAATGGCCTCGACGGGCACCCGCCAGGGGATCGTCTGCAGGTCATAGGAGGTCTTGTTGTAAAGGTTGACGCTGACCAGCGCGTAGCTGTTCGACCAGAAGTGCTCGACCAAAAACGCCCCGATCGGAATAATCCCGGTCAGCGAATGAACCTTGTCCCAGAAATAGCTGCGGTCAGGGGCGGCGGCGGGAACGACGGTGGCCTCGATGGAAACTTCAGCGGTAGCAGAGATCTTCTGAGCCATAAGTCCGTTTAGATTCAGTCCGATTCTGAGTGACCGAACCAGACGCGACAGTATAGGCAACCGGGACGCCGCTTGGCAAGCCAACTGCGATCTTCCCGTACTTTTTTTGCATTTTTTTACGGGCGCGTCTCAATTCTCCGGACGAAAAACCGATGGAGCGGCCAGCCGGCTCGCGGACCGGCCGAGCGGCCCGTCGAGCCCCTTCCGGCCGTCGCCGCTTCCTCTCCCGACCGGCCGGGTGCGTAGAAATCACCAAGGCATGCGGAAGTGGATTGACAGCCGGTAATGTTCTTGTTACTTTTCGACGCGCCTTCTTCGAGCGCTCGAAAAGAATGGCCTTTATAGCTAAAAAGCTCTTCCTGACCAAGGGCGTGGGGAAACACCGCGAACGCCTCAGCAGTTTCGAACTGGCCCTCCGCTCAGCCGGCATCGCGGCCTGCAACATCGTACGCGTCTCCTCGATCATGCCACCCGGGGCGAAACTGATTTCCCGCAGCGAGGGCCTGAAGCACCTCAAGCCGGGCCAAGTCACCTTCACCGTGCTCAGCGAGAATTCCACCCGCGAGGCTCACCGCCTGATCGCCGCGGGGATCGGCATCGCTCTTCCGGCCGACAAGTCCATGTACGGCTATTTGTCCGAGCATCATTCCTTCGGAGAAACCGAGGAAGTGACCGGGGAGTATTGCGAGGAGCTCGCGGCCGAAATGCTGGCCACCACGCTCAACGTCGAATTCGACCCTGAGCTTTCCTGGGACGAGAAGAAGGAAGTCTACCGGATTTCGAACAAGATCGTTCGCACGATGAACATCACGCAATCGGCCGTCGGCGATAAGCGCGGGCTGTGGTCCACGGTGGTTGCCGCCGCCATCCTGCTCGGCGAATCCGACTTCTAAGGCTTTTCCCCGGGAATTCCAGGAAAATTGTCGAGCCGGGCGCCCGGCTCGTTCGCCCCTTCACCGCCGCCGGCGCCGCGGCCGCGCCGTCTTCCCCTTGTGGTAACCAATCCTTTCGAGCACCGCGCCCACAACCAGCGGCAGCGCCACGGTCGCGTCCTCGAGCACTTCGGCGAACCTGCCACCCTCTTCCGGCGGCACGAACTTGCCCCAGGAAATCGCCTCGGAATAGGTGCTTCCGGAAAGACCGCCCCAGTGGACCGGCTCGGGACAGATGCGAACCCCGTATCGGTAGCGTTTCAGATCGCCCTTCTCATATCCATGCCGGACCAACAGTTCGGCAAAAACGCCGAACTGCTGCGACCAGTTGCGCGGCACTCCTCCGCCGATGGTGAGAATGCCCGTCCGTTTCTGGTGCATGAGCTGCTTGGCGAAATGCCTGAAATCGTCGTATGCGTCGAATTGCAGGGGCGTGATGCCCTGCTTCGCGCGCCAGCGGTTGTGCAGTTCGAGATCGATACCCAGCTCCGAATCGGTGAAGGCGGGAATGTAAACGGGCACGTTTCGTTTGAGAGCCGATTTCAGAATTCCCCGGCCGGGCGCATTCTTCACCAGATATTCACCGATCCGTTCGAGCAGCCGCCAACTGGAAACCATCTCGGCCGCGTCCCAATTCTCGAAGATTTTGTTGTTGATGCTCTCGACGTAATCCAGATTCACTTCCGGCTCGATGGAGTCGTACACGCGGTTGTAGCCGGCCAGAAACAGCTCCTTATCGTCCATTTTTGAGTCGTAGCGGAAATGGGAGCGTCCGGCCGCCTCCACCAGGCCGTGCGCCATCAGCGCGCCGGTCGATACGACGGCATTGACGATGCCGGCGTCGATCAGATCGGTGATGACGAGCGCCATTTTCGCCACCGTCATCGCTCCCGAAAGGGTCAGCACCACGAAACAGTCCTTATCGCGCGCCATGGCCTCGAGGACGTCGGCCGCGTCGCCCACTTGCCGCGCGGTAAAGGCCGTGCGTCCCATTGCCCGCACCAGATCGTCGACCGTTTTGATTTTCCCCAGATCGAGCGGTTCGGTCGGCACGAGATTGTCGCGAATCGGGTCGTGCAACACGCGTCCGGTTTTCGTTTTTTGCTGCTTTGCCATTTTTCTCCCTCGCCGGTGTAATTTCGCTGCCGCTAGCCGAAGCGCGAAAGCCTTCCATACTACACACACGGCGCGCCGGGTAGAAGAGGTTAAAGCAAACGCGCCCGCCGGGCGTTTCCGTCGCCGGAGTTGAAATGGACGGCCCTGTCGTGCTGAAATCTTGCCGCGCTCGCTCGGGCACCGACGCGCGGGCTGAGGATCGAAGATTGAAACTTTCAAGGACGGCCATGAAAAACAGCTACACTCGCGCACTTCCCGACAACTTCGGCGGCCTGCCCCCGGAATCCTCCACATACGAGGATTCCCGGGCCGTCATCTTCCCGGTTCCGCTCGAACGCACCACCACCTACATGACCGGAACGCGCAACGGCCCCGCCGCCATCCTGGCCGCCAGCCGCAACATGGAGCTTTACGACGAAGAGTTGGGCTCGGAACCGTACCACCACTTCGGCATCGCCACGCTGGCCGGCATCGACACGCAGGAAGGCACGCTCGAGCACGTGATGGACGAGATTCGCCGGACCGAGCGCGCCCTTCTCGACGACGGCAAATTCCCCCTCGCGCTCGGGGGCGAGCATTCCCTCACCGGCCCGCTCGTCGCCGCGGCGCACGAGAAATTTCCCGACCTCACGGTCCTCCAGATCGACGCCCACGCCGATCTCCGCGACGCGTATCAGGGCAATCCGTTGAGCCATGCGTCTGTGATGCGGCGCGTCGTCGAGCTGTGCCCGGCTGTCCAGGTGGGCATCCGCTCGCTTTCCGTCGAGGAAGCCGAAGCGATTCCGAGTCTCCCGGTGCGCGTCCATTGGGGCAAAGACATCGCGCGCCGGCCCGTCGAATCGTGGGCGCCGGACGTCATCGCCGGTCTGGGCCGCCACGTCTATCTCACGGTGGATCTGGACGGATTCGATCCCGCCTTCGTGCCCGCCACGGGCACGCCCGAGCCCGGCGGCCTCGACTGGCATCAGGTCACCGGCCTGATTCGGGCCGTAGCCGCCGCGCGCACGATCGTTGCCGCCGACGTCGTCGAGCTTCTCCCGCAGCCGGGCGACCACGCGAGCGATTTCCTGGCCGCCAAGCTCGTCTACAAAATCCTCGCCTACGTCCTGGCATCCGCGTCGGGCCCCCGCACGTCCGTCTGATGCGTCCGCCGGGGCCAGGGTCTTCCCGCGCGCGCCAGCATGGCCCCCTGACGCAGCCGGGCTGTGGTAGCATTGACTATGAATGAGGTGCAAACGTCCGCTTGAGTGAAACGCCTGTCTGTCTAATCCCTCTCGGTGGCCTGGGTGAGTTCGGCCTGAACATGATGGTCGTTCGCTACGGCGACGACCTGCTGGTTATCGATGCGGGCATGATGTTCCCTGAAGCCGAGCTGCTCGGCGTCGATATTGTTATTCCCGACATCACCTACTTGAAGGAAAACCGCGCCGCCATTCGCGGCATCGTGCTGACCCACGGGCACGAAGACCACATCGGCGCAATTCCCTACATCCTGCGCGACCTCGATGTGCCCGTCTACGGCACCCAGTTCACGCTCGCCCTGGTGCGCCGCCGTCTCGAGGAGCATGGCCTTCTCGACAACGCCCGCCTGCGCGAAATCGTTCCCGGGCGCACGCTCGAACTCGGCCCCTTCAAAGTCGAGCCGATTCCGGTCACTCACAGCACAATCGATTGCGTCGCTCTGGCCATCACCACCCCCGCCGGGGTGATCATTCACACCGGCGACTTCAAGATCGATGCCACCCCTATTGACGGGCGCACCTTCGACCTCCACACCCTGGCCCGCTACGGCAATGAAGGCGTTCTGGCGCTGGTCGCCGACAGCACCAACATCGAGCGTCCCGGCCACACCCCTTCCGAGCGCGCCGTCCGGCCCCGCCTGGAAGACCTGATCCGGGCCGCGCCCCGCAAGGTGGTCGTTTCCTGCTTCGCCAGCTCGATCCACCGCATCCAGCAGGTCATCGACATTGCCGAGCAGCTCGACCGCAAGGTCGCCTTCGTCGGCCGCAGCATGGTCGACAACGTCGAAATCGCTCACGATCTGAGTCGCCTGAGGATTCCCGACGGCATGGTGGTCAAGCCGCAAAACATCCGGGAAATGGACCCCAAGAAGCTTGTCGTGCTGGTCAGCGGGACGCAGGCCGAGCCGCTTTCTTCCCTGTCCCGCATCGCCGTCGATAATCACCGTTTCGTTTCCCTGAATCATTCCGATACCGTCATCCTTTCGGCCCGCATCATCCCCGGCAACGAAAAGGCGATTTTCCGCATGATCGATCACATGTTCCGCCGCCACGCCCTCGTTCACTACGAGGACGGCGCCGGACAGCCCATTCACGTCTCCGGCCATGCCAGCCAGGAAGAGCTGAAACTGGTGCTCAACCTCGTCCGGCCGCGCTTCTTCTTTCCGGTACACGGCGAATATCGCCAGCTTTTCCGCCATGCTGCGATGGCCGAAAAAATGGGCGCGGTTTCCGGCCGCGTTCTCCTGGTCGAAAACGGGCAGCAGATCGAAATGACCAAAACGGCGGCCAACGTGCGCGGCGTCGTGCCGGCCGGCCGCGTCTGCGTGGACTCGGGCTCGCTCGAGGAGATCGAGGAGGCCGTGATCCGCGACCGTCAGCATCTGGCCGAGGACGGGGTCGTCGTCCCCATCATCGCCATCGACAAACACACCGGCCGCATCGAGGGTCTGCCCGAAGTGGTCAGCCGCGGCCTGTTCGCCTCCGACAACGGCCAGGAACTCACCAGCCGCGCCCGCGAAGTGGTCCTGCGCACGATCGAAAACTCGAATCCCGATGAAACGGCCGATTGGACGGTGATCAAGGAGAAAATCCGCGCCGACCTGCGCCGCTTCCTGAACCGCCAGACGTCGAAGCGTCCCCTCGTACTCCCTGTCATCCTGGAAGTCTGAGGGCGCGGAGGAGCGCGGTCCCCATGATTTCCGGAAATTTCCCGGCGTGACCCTTACTCGTAACGCGAAAAACCCGCCGCTGCCGAGGCTGACTTGAACCTTACCCTCCGCCCGTGCCGGCCCTCCGACTTTGAAACCCTCTACCGCATCGATCGGGCCTGCTACGAGCCCGGCATCGCATACAGCCGCCGCACCCTCCGCGAGTTTCTCGGCCTACCCGAGTGCGGCTGCTGGGTCGCCTGCCTCGGCGAGGAGATTGTCGGTTTTCTTGTCGCTGACTGGGAGGACGGGCTGGGCCACATCATCACGATCGACGTAGTCGAATCGGCGCGGCGGCTCGGCACAGGGTCGGCGCTGCTCGCCCTGGCCGAAGCGGAAATGTCCCGCGGCGGCGTGGGCCGCGTGGACCTGGAAACCGGGACAAACAACCAACCGGCCATCGCTTTCTGGACCAGACATGGCTACCGGATCGTCGGCATTCATCCCCGCTACTATCTGGACCGCATCGACGCCTACCTCATGTCCAAGCCCCTCTCGCCGCCGGATTGACACCGGTCCATCCCGGGCCTCCGGAGCCATCCCGAAGCCAAACACCTGTCTCCCCTGACCTATTTGCAGTTTCGCGCCTCCCTTTGCTGATCCGCTTTGCCATCTTTCCCGGCAACCGCTATTCTGAACTGGTCCGTCTTGGTGGTATGTAGGAAGCGCGCGCCAGCGCCCGCGCGTTGTTGATGCCGAGCCTTCCCTTGCTCTGGAGTTGTATGTGCGCTTCCTGAACCCAACGACTAATCGCCGCCTGAACGAACTTGCCGGTTTCCTCGGCATGACGCTCGCCGTCTTGCTGCTGCTGAGCCTGCTTTCCTATCGTTCTTCCGATATCTCGCTCGACGTCGCCGCAACGGCCGGCCTCTCGCATCCCGCTCACAATTGGATCGGGATGTTCGGCGCCTATATCGCCGACATGCTCTATCAGCTGCTCGGGTATGCGGCGATTCTTCTTCCCGTGGGACTCATTCTGTTGTCCTTTCGCTGGCTGCGCAGCCGCCCGGTAACCTCTCCCGTGGCCAAAGTGACCGGTTACGCGCTTATGATCTGTTCGGCCGACGCCTTGGCCGCCCTGCTCCGCCTGCCTCGGATTGGAGGAACCATCGAGCCAGGGGGCATGGTCGGCGCGCTCGGAGTCAAGGCGCTTGTCGCCGCCTTCAATCCCCTGGGCGCGGATCTGGTGGCCGTGGCGGCCCTGCTCGCCGCCCTATTCCTCACCACGAAATTCTCGTTCACCGGATCGGCTTCCTGGCTCGGCGAGGTCTGGCCCTCGAAATGGATTGCCCTGCAGGTGGATCGCTTCCACGATTGGCGCGAAGGCCGGGCCGACCTGCGGACACAGCAAAAACTGGAAAAAATTCGCGCCGCCGGCCATCCGCCCGTACCGACGCAGATCCGCCTCAAGGAGGCGCCGGCCAGGCGCGCCGGGCTGCGTGAGCCCGACGAAGCGGACGGCCCGGACGATTCAGCCGCCGGGGTTTCACGCGCGCCCGGCGCCGCCCGCATCAGTCCCCCCGTCATTTCGTTCCGTCAGAACGATGCGCTCGCCGGCCCAGTCCGCTCGGAGCCGAAAATCGCCCAAACGCGAGCCAGCTTCCGCCTGCCTTCCCCGGGCCTGCTGCGCATGGCCGAACGCGCCGAGAAATTCGACGAAGCGGAGCTGAAATCGGAAGCGCACGCCATCGAGCAGAAATTCGCGGAATTCGGCGTCGGCGGCCACGTGGCGCAGATCAATCCCGGCCCGGTCGTCACCACCTTCGAATTCAAGCCCGAAGCCGGCGTGAAATACAACCGGATCACATCCCTGGCGGAGGATCTCTGCCTGGCCCTGCGCGCCGAATCGATCCTGATCGAGCGCATTCCCGGCAAAGCCACTGTCGGCATCGAGGTTCCGAACGTTCGCCGGCAAACCATCGCCCTGCGCGAGGTGATCGAATCGGCCGAATTCGTCAATTCGGGCTCGAAGCTCACGATTGCGCTCGGCAAGGACCTGATCGGCCGCATCCGCACCGCCGAGCTCAACCAGATGCCGCACCTGCTCATTGCCGGAGCGACGGGAACCGGCAAGAGCGTATTCATCAATTC
>DATLRW010000081.1:0-49042 GCA_035534495.1 Candidatus Dormiibacterota bacterium
GAGGGTCGCAGGTTCGAATCCTGCCGGGCGCGCCATTCCATCCCGGTCCAGCCCGGAGACAAAAGAAATTTTGTACTTTGCCTGCGTTCCACGAATCCGGAACCAATCTCGCCGAATTTGCCACATTTCAGCTCCCTGCGGGGGAGCCGCAGCGAAGCGCACGGATGCGCGGCGGAATGTCGCCTCAAAAGGTGCCTGCTCTGGAGCGGGAACCTACCGCGCCGGGGGCACAGTAGTCACGCCACCCGCATTCTTTCCCGTCAGCGCGATTCCAGAAGTGCCGCCGCGCCCGCCGCGGCGCCCAGCAGCGGCGTTTCCCCGTTGAGCGCCACCATGATCGGCATAGCGGCCAGCAGATCGACCAGTTCCGCCTTCTGCAAAAAGGCTTCGACGAACGCGCCGCCGGTGATTTTCGGCAGGATCTTGGGGGCGATTCCGCCGGCGACGAATACCCCGCCGCGCGCCAGCGTCTTGAACGCCATATTGCCCGCCTCCGCCCCGTAGAGGCGCACCCAGAGATCGACCGCCGCCACGCAGATGGCGCAGGCCCCGTCGAGGGCCCGGCGGGTAATTTCAACCGCGGGATCTTCGTGCTCGCCGTGAAAGTCGGGGTGGTCGACGCCGGGTCCCAGGAAGCGGTGAATTTTGTGGAAGCCGCGGCCGGAGACGATGCTCTCGACATCCACCCAGGTCTGCTCCTTCTTCAGAAACCGCAGCAGCTCGATTTCTTCGCCGGTCCGCGGTGCGAAATCGGAGTGACCGCCTTCGGTCGGCACCACCCGGTAGCCCTTCCCGTCCCACACGCGAAACGATTCGCCCAGGCCCGTGCCTGCCGCGACGAGCGCTTGCGTGGCTTGCGGCGCCGGCCGGCCGCTCTGAAGCACCACGACCTCCTCCGGCTCGAGCGCGTCGATGCCCGCGAAGGTGGCTTCCATGTCATTCATCAGCCTCACGCGCCCGGTCCCCAGGACGGCGCCGGCCACGGCCGCGTCCACCAGCCACGAGAGATTGGTCGGTTGCACACGAGAGCCGATCACCGGCCCCGCCACGCCGAAACAGGCCGCTTCACATTTCGCTCCGGAACCGAGTTCCGCGACAAAAGCGCGCAGCATTTTCTCGAACGACTCGACTTCCCGGCTGGGGAATTTTCGCTCGTGAAGTTTGCGCAGCTTCCGGCCCTCGCGCTCGAACGCCGCCAGATTCGTCTTCGTGCCTCCGATATCGCCGCCAAGAATCATGTTTCTCTCCCGTCCGTTTGCCGTATCCATCTATTTTTTCGCAATCCTACCGCGCAAGCAAGCCGCATCGGCCGCTCGGCAGACGGCTAGGAATCTCTCGCCCTTTGCTGTATCTTGAACTAGCGACTACGGAGGACAGCATGGCCGAAGAGAATTGCTCGAATCCGCCAGCTGCGCCCGCCGGCGAATCCGCCCGGCCCGGCCAGCGAATGGTGCATTGCGTCAAATTTGACCGGGAAATGCCCGGGCTCGAGCGCCCGCCCTGGAAGGGCGAGCTGGGCAAGCGGGTGTATGAAAACGTTTCCCAGGAAGCCTGGCGGATGTGGGTTGAGTATTCGAAAATGCTGATGAACGAATACCGCCTGAATCCTTTGGACCCGAACTCGCAGAAATTCGTCGAGGAGCAGATGGAGCAGTTCTTCTTTGGCGAAGGCGCGAAGCTGCCCGAAGGCTACGTCCCCCCAAAAACCAAGTCCTGAGCTGCCGGAAATTCCTTTCATGGAAGTGGCGGGCGGATGGTAATGTGCGCCGGGGCGGTTGAGGCGCACCCTGAAGAAGGAGCCAATCGTTTTGCTTCCCTCGGACACTTCCCCCGCCCGGAAGCAAAGGGCCGCCGCGTGGTCCTGGCGTCGCGTGCTGTTCGGGTTTCTGCGTCTGGCTGTCGGCCTCGCGCTGCTGGCCTACCTGGCCAAGTCGGGCCTGATCCACGGCCGGGATCTCGCGCGCCTTTTCCTGGCCGCCTGGCCGTTGACGCTGGCGGCTCTGATTCTGGTCCTGCTCCATCTGGCGCTGATCGCCTGGCGTCTTTCCCTCCTGTTTCGGCCCCAGGGGTTGAAGCTTTCCTTCGTGGCGTCCATGCGGCTGGCCCTGGTCGGCCTGTTCTTCGAAATTTTCATGCCGGGGGCCATAGGCGGGACCGTGGCCAAATTGTTCTATGCCACGCGGGAAAACCAGGGCCGCCGGACCCAGGTCGCGACCGTTATTCTGTTCGACAGAATGGTCGGCATATTTTCCTTGATCGCTCTGCCCCTGATTTTCGCCCTGCCGTTTTATCGGGTTGTTTCCCGCGCGCCTGCGCTACAGACCATCCTGCTTGTTTACGCGGTCATCGCATCGTTGCTGATCGCCGCCTTCCTGGCTTGCCTGTGGCGCGGGTCCGATGTGGACCGTTTTGCCCATGCCACCCACTATCGCCCGCTGCGGAAGGCTCTTTCGCGAGGGCTGGAAACGGTCGGGGGGTACCGGGGAAGCCGCGCGACCCTTTTTTCCGTCTTTGGCCTTTCGCTCCTCGGCAATCTTTCCATCGTTGGGGTGATCGCCTTGGGGGTCCGGGTGGTGCATCCGGCCAGCGTGGCCTGGCGGCTTTGCCTGCTCGTTCCGATCGGTCAGCTCATCAACAGCATTCCGTTGACCCCCGGCGGTCTGGGGGTGGGAGAGATAGCGTTCAACACGTTATTCAAACTCGGTGGCCTGAGTGGGGGAGTGGAAGCGGTGTTGTGCTGGCGGATCTGGTCCGCGATGGCGAGCGGCATTGGCCTCTACTTCTATCTCCGGGGCATGGAGCGCCATATCGTAACCACCGAGGTTCCCGGAGATGAAGACCCGCTTCGGCCGGAGGGCGAGAGCCGGCCTTCGGTCTGAGACGCCCGCCGGGTATCCCCGGAATGCGCAACCCTGTATGTCGACAGGGGTTGGGGCGGCCCGCCCGGAGTGGTAATGTATATTTCCTGAGGGTAATAGCGAATGCCGAAACTCTCCGTCCGCCGCACGGCCAGGCACTGGAGTCGCACGTACCGGGAAGCCCGGATGGTCGCCTTGGCGTTGAAGTCGCCAAATCATCCGATTCTCGCCCACGTTGTGGTGACGCGGCGCTGCAACCTCGCCTGCACCTACTGCAACGAATTCGATAACTTCTCGAACCCCGTCCCGACCGCCGAGCTGCTGCGCCGCATCGACCTGCTGGCCGCTCTGGGCACAACCGTCATTACCCTGACGGGGGGCGAGCCCCTGCTTCATCCCGATCTCGAGCAGGTCATCGGGAGGATTCGCCAACGCGGCATCGTTGCGGTGCTCGTCACAAACGGATATCTGCTCACCATCGAGCGGATCGAGCGCCTGAACCGGGCCGGGCTCGACCGGATGCAGATCAGCGTGGATAACGTCAATCCCGACGATGCATCGAAGAAAAGCCTGAAAGTCCTCGATAAAAAGCTCCAGTGGCTGGCGCAGTTTGCGGATTTTCCGACGAGCATCCACTCCGTGGTCGGGGCCCACATCGATCACCCCGAGGACGCGCTCACGGTCGCCCGGCGGGCAACCGAGCTGGGCCTGATCAGCACGGTTGGGGTTGTTCACGACGATGCGGGACGCCTGGAGCCGTTGAACGAGAAGCAGCAGCGCGTCGTCGAAGACATCGAAGGCCTCTCCAAATCCCGCTTTTCGTTCGCGCGGCACAATCCGTGGCGGGCGAATCTGGTTCGCGGCCTGCCGAACGAGTGGCATTGCACGGCCGGCGGCCGTCACCTCTATATCTGCGAGGACGGTCTGGTCCACCTTTGCCTGGCGCAACGCGGATATCCCGGCACCCCGCTTTCTCAATACACGCGGGAAGACGTCATCCGGGAATCGAAGACGGTGAAGCCCTGCGCCCCGTACTGCACGATTTTCTGCGTTCAGCGGGTGGCCTCGCTCGACAAGTTGCGGACCGATCCGAAGCAAGCCCTGGTCCAGTTATTCCCCGCCCGCGGCGGGCAAGGCCAGCCGGCGGCGCTTCCAGCTCCCATACGAGTTCTGAAAGCTCTCTTTCTGCCCGCGCGCGAAGCCTCCGCCGCGCGGTTCTTCCGAAAAGCAGCCTTGCGGTTTCTGAAAGTCGATTAAGCGATTGAACGATTGTGTTTCGGCGACGGCTTCGACGCCGTCAGTTGCGGCCGTTGGTGCGCAGCCGTATGTGCCGGCGCAGGGTGGCTCGGGAGATTTGCAGCGTGTGGCAGAGATCCTCTTCGGAAGCGGCGGAAACATCCTGCTCGGCGATCTGGCGCGGCAATTCCCGTTCGCGCCGGATGACCAGGCGGTAGAACCGCTCGAGGTCCCGGGTCGCTTCCCCCCAACCCCACTGCTCGGCGTCGAGGCGGGCCTGCCGGCTCATTCGTTCCCGAAGCGGGCGATCGCCAAGCAATTGGCGGATGGCGCCGACCGCGTCCGATGGACTGGCGGGATCATAGAGGTAGCCCGTGACCCCAGGCTGCACGATGTCCGGGATTCCGCCGGCGGCGGCCGCCACAACGGGACAACCGGAAGCCATGGCCTCCAGAAGCACCAGTCCCAGGGTTTCCGTTCTCGACGGCAAAAAGAATACGTCGGCGGAAGCGAAAGCCGCCGCCAGATCCATTCCTTCCAGGAAACCGGCAAAATAGGTGGGCGTACCGGCGAAGTATTCTTCCAGCTTGCCGCGGTGGGGGCCGTCGCCGACAAGCGCCAATCGCAGTCCCGGCAACTCATCGAGAACCGACCGGCAGCGCTCGATCTCCTTCTCGGCGGAAAGACGCCCCACGTACAAAAGAAGATGATCTTCCGGATGTCCCCCGGTCAGTCTGGCGCGCATCTGCGCGGAGGCGCGCCCCGGATGAAACGTTTGCGTATCGACCCCGCGCCGCCATAGCTCGACCCGCTCAATTCCTCGTTCCTGAAGGTCCATTTGCATGGCGCGCGAGGTGGCCAGGGTGAGATCCGCCCGGTTGTATCCCATCCGGATACCCCACCACAGGAGCCATTCCAGGCGGCCCATGCCGTAATAGCGCAGATACTTGCCGAGCTGCGTGTGATAGGAGACGACGAGCGGCACCCGGCACGAGGTGCTGTAGAAAAACGCGGATACGGCCAGACACGCCGGGTTGACCGCGTGGATCAGGTCGGGCTGAAATTCAGACAGCGCCTTTTTGATCGACGGCCTGGGAATCGCCACGATCTGGTCCGGATACAGCGGAAACTTGAACCCCGGCACGGAGTGGACGGGCGTGCCTTCGAAATCCGAGACGCTTTGCGGCGCGACGACGAGGACCTTCTGGCCCGATTCGCGCAGGTGACGAACCGTGTGGAGCAGGCGCGTGGTAATGCCGTCGATCCTCGGCAGGAATCTTTCGGTAAAAAGGGCGATGCGCAGGGGTGGTTCTTCTTCGAGAGCCGCTGTCTGCCGAAGAAGGCGGGATCCTTGGGTCAATGGTTGTCTTGGCAACGCCATATTCCGCCCCACCGATGCATGATTCCGTTGCTCTCCAAGTTGCCGGTGAAGTTTAGCCGCAGGCTCATTGGCGTCCCGAAGAGGCGGTACTGCCTGCGCCTCCCTTGAACCGAGTTTGGACCCGTAGGGGGAAGCTCGTACGGGGAAAATCGTCCGCCCGCATTCGCCGGACAGAACCACATTCGTGATTCATTCCGGCTCGATCGATACCTCCGCGCGCGTTTCCAGCTTGTCGCGGGCGCCATCCCCTCCCGGCGACAACGTGGCGTGATCGAACTGCCCGTTTCGCGAGAAGAGCAGGCGCAGGATGGGCCGCAGGCGGTCGCTTCCAAGAATAATGACCGCCGTGACCGCCGGATCGAGCCAGCCCGGCTTGCCGTTGCCGCCATCCAAATAAAAGGAGATCGGGTGCCAGCCGTAGCCCTCGAGATCAAAGAAAATCCGATCGGTAAACCGGCGCCGGCCGTAAGGATAATCGGGGTAGCGGCGCAGGACATCGCCGGCGGTCGCCAGCTCTCGCAACGGGGCCGGTTCCTCGTAGGCCGGCAGGAAGAGAACGGTACTTTGCCGCTCGGTTCGGATCGCCCCGACGAATTCCGCCCAGGTTTGCGCCGGACTCAGGTTCACGACCGTGTTCGGACGGCAACCGTGGCGGTCGCCCCCGGCGAGGACGGGCATATCGTACTCCTCGGCCATGCGCAGCACGTCCCGGTTCTCGGTCCACGAACGCATCCCGTTCACTTCCAGGGCATGAATCCAGCTGCCGCACCGAACCAGAAGCTCGCGCAGCGAAGCCAGGTGCTCGGGACCTGTGGTTCGAAGAATGTTTTGCAAAGGGTGATTGAGAACCACCAATGTACCCGGGGAACCATGAAGAAAGGCAAGCAGCTCACGGAGTTTTTCATCCCCGGGAGAGGCCGTGTAGTCCGACAATGCCTTCATGATCTCGACCGAATGGTCGGGAGGAAGGTGATGAACGCCCAGGTGGAAGGTGTTCCCGGCGAACGGTATCGTCCATTCCATGGAAATAGGGACCGGGACCGAAGCGCCCGGCTTCTGCAAGGAAAGCGGGCCATCGATCGTGTCGTGATCGGTCATCGATACCAGCGCCGCCAGGCCCAATTTCCGCTCAATTTGTTCCGTTTCGGAGGCCACCACCATTTCGGGCGTGACGGGAGGGGTCCAATAGGCGCGGTGAAAATCGAGCGTCTTGCCCTTGATTTCCCGGTATCGGTCCAGTCCGGACTGAACCATTCGGGTGATGAATCCGGTCCGAAGGAACTCAATATAGTGCGGGAAAAAGCCCAGATTTTCCTTTGAATGGCAAGTATGACTATGCAATGAAATGCCGGTGCGGAATCCCGTCACCGGCCGTATGACTCCATTTTGTCTCTGCACCTGAGTGCGGGCTCGGTCCAAAACAACACCTCCTGAGTGCGGCAGGGCCGATCATTGGTGCCCCTGCAAATAAACTCGCCTATCGCCCCATCCAGGGGAGAACGGATTGATCGCGCGGCTCTTGGGATGTTCCGCCGCACCGTTCTGTAAGCGGATGGCTGGCAAAAACATGAGACCTTCGCCGAGGATTTGCATCTTCGCCTGCGGACTCAGACTGGCCATGCTGCGACGCATCCCTCGCCCCGCTCTCCATGTATTGCTTCACACACCGGGGCACGGACAACCCGTTCGCCTGGGGGTTGCCTGCCACCTCGGTCCGGGAGGCTTTTGGCTGCCGATCTCGCCTGCTTCAGAGACTCGCGACGGCCCCGGACTCCGGGGCACCGGAGAGAAGGGTCATTTTTCCACATCGCGGGCAGAAGAGAAAGAGTATAGGCCAAAATCGGGACCTAATCCTCTACGATTCAGGAAATTCGGGGATTTCGAAACCCCGGGCGAGAGCGGAGCGAATCAGCCGTTTCCACCGTTTTTTGGCCTTCACCGCGGCGCGGCGGGATGCTCGACCGGCAGTTCGGCAGAGAAGACGAACCTCAATTTCGCGTGAGCCGCGCGAAGCGCCTGTTCGACCCCGGCCGGCTCGCCGCCGCGTGCGAAGATGAAACCCAGATAGCTCGATCCTTCCGGCCAGGCCAGAACCGGATCGTGACGCCGCGCGGTGATTTCGATTTCTTCGACCGCCGGCGTCGCGAGCGCATCCTCCAAACCCTCCACGCGCTCGAAAATCCCGCTCCGCGGCACGGGAATCATCATGACCCCGGACGCGGCCCCTTCTCTTTCCCAATCGGCGCCCGGCAGTCCCAACGCGTGCCGCGCCAGCAATTCTTCGAGGCCGATCCGTTCCGGCCCGAACCGCAGCGCCCGCGAACAGAGCCCGCCAATCGGCCTGGGCTGGATTTCGAGGATCCATGGCCCTCGTTCATTCCATCGGAATTCGGCGTGGACCGGGCCGTGCGTCAGGCCCAGCGCGGCGATGGCGCCTTCGGAGCAGGCGCGAATGGCGTCTTGCGCCTCCCGGGGCAGGCGCGACGGGGTCACATAAATCGTCTCCTCGAAAAAGGGGCCTTCGAGCGGGTCGGGCTTGTCGAATATGGCGAGCACACGCACGCGCCCGCCGCTCACCAAACCCTCAACAGCCACTTCCCTGCCCGGAATGTATCGCTCGACGAGCAGCCGGTCGAGTTCGCCGCGCCGCTCGACCTGCACCGGCGGCGATTCGACCAAAGCGCGGATGCGCCGGGCCGCCTCGCGAAATTCGGCCGGATTGTCGGCGCGAATCACACCCTGGCTCGCCGCCAGCGCCAGCGGCTTAAGCACGCACGGGAACATGGCTCTTTCCGCCACTTCCTCCGGCGGCTCATCCAGCCGAAAAACGAAAAAATCGGGCACCGGCAATCCCGCCGCCCGGAACGCTTCCCGCTGCCGCAGCTTCGTCCGGCAATTTTCCACCGCTTCGACCGAGTGAAAGGCAAGTCCCAGCCGGCGCGCCGCGCGCGCCGCCGCCGGCACGGGACGATCGCCCAGAGCCAGCACGGCATCGACCGGCGTTTCGGCCGCCGCGCGAACGATCGCCTCGGCGGCAGAGTCCGGCTCGCCAAAGTCGAGCGGGATGGCGCCGTCGCCCCACGGGTCGTCCAGGCGGTGGCAGCGATCGGTGCCGAAGAGCACGTCAGCCCCCAGGCGCCTGGCGGCTTCGGCAAAGCTTCTGGTCTGATAGCCGAGCTTGCCGGACAAAAGCAAAAGCCGTTTCGGTGAGTGGGAAGGGGGCATAGCCGTTCGATTTTCAGCCTAGCATGCCCAAAGCGGTCAGACGAACGATTCGCCGTGCCGGAGCCTTTGCCGCGTCTTGTGGATGGGGGCCAACTGGTCCCCGGTCGGCTCGGCTCAACAGTACCAGGGCTCGGTGAGATACGGGATCGCGGCGCGCGCCACCAGGGGCTTCTCGACCGGCCGGCCAATCGGCTTCCGGCGGTCCCGCGCGCCCGGGGTCCCACCCGGGGCCGCGCCCGCCGCCGCGTCCTGCACACGACCGAACACTTCGCCTCGCGAAAGGTCTTGCAAGTGTCCCGTTTTCACAATCGCTTCGATCTCCTGCTGCAACCGGTCGATCCGGCAATCCGCGTGACGCCAGGGATAAACGAGGCCGGGCGCGTCGAACGGCCCAACCATTTTCCTGATTTCATCCAGTTCGAGCAGGCGCGAGCCGGCCGGGATGAGCAGGCGGATCGAGAGCTGCACCGGCGCGACGTTTTCGATCAGACCGAGCGACCGGAGAGAATCCAGCAGGTCCTCGTAGCTTTCGAGCGTGGTCCACGGGGTAAACGGAATGAAAGTCGGGTGCAGCGTCAGCTTCGCCTCGCGGAACAGGCGCGCCGCCTCGAAAAAATCCGCGCGCGTATGCCCTTTTTCCAGCCGCGCCAGCACGGCGTCGTCGAGCGATTCGACGGCGGTTGTCACGAAAAGGCAGCCCGTCTCCCGCAGCGCGGCCAGATCGGCGCGGCGGTCGAGCAGGTGCTCGATCTTGATCGTCGCGTCGTAGGTGAGAGCGGGAAATTCGCCGTGCAGGGCCTGGACGATCGCCAGGGCGTGACGCGGCCCGTTGAAAAAATCGGGATCGCCGAAGGTGACATGTTCGGCTCCGGCGGCGACCTGCCGGCGGATATCCTCGATGACGACTTCGGACGGCACGATGCGGAAAATCCCGTTGTAAACGGGCACGACCGGGCAATGCCGGCAGCGATGCTTGCAGCCTCGGCTCGCCTCCGTGTAGCCCACCCTTCTTTGTTCGCCGCCCGGCAGGGTGAGATGCGCGTAGCGATCGAGCGGAACCAGGTCCCGGCGATCGGGAACGAGAAATTTTTGCCGGTCGAGCGAAATGACCGGCTCCGGCTGAAAGCCGGTTGCAGGGGCTGAAGCCCCGCCACTCGGCGATTGTGGATGTCGGAGCTGAAGCTCTGACTCCCGGAAGCCGGCGGCGGAATTTTCAGACGAAGCCGCGAGGCGGTCAGCGAGGCTGGCGAGGCCCGCTTCGAATTCGCCGCCGAGAATCGCGTGGGCGCCAAGCCGACGCAGATAGGCTTCGTTCACCGGGGCATAGAGTCCGTAGAAGCAGAGCGGCGCGCGCGGATTCAAGCGGCGAATGGGATCGATCAGCTCGACGGCCAGACGCGCGGCCGTGTGCATGGGGACGTAGAGGGCGACCAGATCGGCTTCGCGAATGGCCTCTTCGGCGAGCGACTCACGAGACAGGTCTAAGCAGCGGACCCGGTGGCCTCGCTCGCGCAACCATGCGGCGGGCGATGCCAGTCCGAATGGCTGGCGGCCCAGCTCGTAAGTGGAAATCAGAACGACGTTCATGACGAGATGGCGCGGCGGCTTCGGCTTCCATTGTAGCAGCCGCGCAACAGGGCATTGCGGCAGCGCGGCCCCGGCGGGGGCGGCGCGGGCAGGATTGTCCGCGCCGCCGCGGGGATTAATGGGCGTTGAGGTTGAAAACCAGTTTGCCGCCGCTGGGCAGAACACTGGTCAAGTTGCCGCTGCCGTCCTCGACCGGCACGCCCCAGTCGGAAACCATGAAGTAGTAGGTCGTGTTGGCGCTCAACGAAAGACCCGTGAGCTGGGAGGGCAGGTTCACGGTCGGCACGATGTCGTCGTTGCACGCAAAACTGGTGAGGGTCGGCGATGGCGGCGGCACGTTGATGCTTCCTCCGCCGCCCCCTCCTCCGCAGGCTCCGAGGAAGGTCAGCGAGCCGGCTAGCATGGCCAGCGCCAGCCCACTGGCGAAGCGCCGCGAGAGGGGCCGGCTGCGGCGAAACGCAAACGTCAGGAAGAACACGCAAAGGGCCACCGCCAGAATGAGGTAGATGGGCGGCCGAACCGGCGGAACGGCCGGAAGGGGGACGAGAGTAGCCGAGCCCGGCGGGTCGGTCCAGACCGAGAGGATCGTATCGTAGTTGCTGCCGATGGTGTCGACATCGGCGGTGACGTTGCTCGTCGGCGTGTATTTGAACCAGACGCTCTTGTAGTCGCCACTATCGTTACTGACACCGCCTGGGTTGACCGTCGTGCACGTCGAGGGAATCGCGGGATCGCTGGTCGGGGCGGAAATGGCGCCGGAGGTGTCCTCGGTCTTCTGGAACGAGTTCGTAGTGATATTGGTCGCGCTGGCCAGGGTTCCATTCGGAGGCGCCGAGCCGGAGATGTCGAGCAGGCAGCCGGGCGTGCTCATGCCGGTGCAAGCCACGCCGTAGGGCGAGAGCGCCGCGACAAGGCTCGGGTTCGACGAGCCGCCGCCGGGCGGAGGGTTATTGGCCGTCACGAAATAGATGCCGCCGTACTGCAAGCAGCCCGCGCTGATGCTGGCGGTAATCTGCGTCGCCGTTCCGCCCGAGGCTTGCGTCACGGGACTGCAGGGCAGCGCCGAGACCACGGTTTGCAAGCCCACCGTTGTGCTCGAAGAAAAGTTCGTTCCCTGCAGCGTGATATTCAGAGGGTTGCCAGAGGGGTTGGTAATCGGGCTGATATTCGTGACCGTCGGCGTGTTCGAGGTGACGGTGAATCCGAGAGAATTCGTGGGGCTGGTCTCGGACGGATCGGAAACGCTGACCTGAGCGGTGCCGCCCGAAGCGATCAAGTTCTTCGGGACGCTAACGGCGATGCAGGTCGGTATGGCGCAGCCAGAAGGAGGGCTTGTTTGCAAGAGTGGTGTGGCCGAGCCGCTCCAGTTCACAGTGGAACTCGCGGTGAAACCGTTCCCGCCGAGCGTCATCGTGAACGCCGAGCCGCCGGCAGAATCCGAGGCGGGATCGAGCGAAGTGAGGGCAAAGGCCGGCAGGCCGCCGAGCTGGAGCGCCCAGGCGCTGCGGCCGTGCGTGCCGGCGATGAGCGTGCGCGACGCCTCGTTCAGGCTGAGCGACATAACGGCGGAATTCGGCAGGTCCGTGCCCAGCGGCTGCCAGCACGCTCCGGTGACAGCCGTAGGAACAACGCCCTGAAGCGTGCCCATATAAACGCCGACGTCCGTGCCGACGTAGAGCGTGCCGGACTGGCTGGGATCGATCACGATGGAGTTCACGGGAATGTCGGGCAGGTTGCCGCTGCCCGTCGGGCATAGGGACCCGTCGCTAACGTCGGTCCACACGACGACAGGCGTTGCGGTTGTCGTCAACGCGCCGACATAGACGTGGCCCTTGCCGTCGCAACCCGAGCAACTCGAAAACCCGGAGAAGGTCGCATAGAGAGTATTCGCATTACTGGGATCAACGGCCACTTGCGTAATGTAGCGATTGGGAAGCTGCGGCGTAGTGACGTCGATCCAGGCGGAACTTGTCCCCTGCCCGGCATTCACCGAGACGGCAACATGCCCGATATCGCTTCCCGTAACGACCTCGTTCGAGTCGGTCGGCGCAACAGCAATCGAAGTGAGAACATTGCTCAACTGCCCGCTGCCGGAGTTGCATATTGGGCTGGTTGCAGGTCCCCCGGTCACGTCCTGCGAAATCGCGTTCCAGTTACTGTCGCCGTTAGTCGTCTGCCAAACGCGGCACGTTCCGAAATAGAGCGTTTGGGCGTCGCCGGTCGAGCCCGTCTGGTTGGGATCGATGGCCAAAGGCGGGATGAAACTGCCGTTGTCGCTGGCATCGATGCCCGAGGAGGCTTCAAAGAACGTGCTATTGCCTCCGCCGGAATCGTTGGATTCGTCGACGTTGCCGTTGAAAAGCGATTTCTCGATTCCCAGCAGGAATCCCGGGATATAGCTGCATTCGCCGTAGACGGTGCTGGGAACCAGCGGGTCGACCAGCGTCACGCCGCCGTCGCCGCAGGAAAGCGTATCGTCCCAGGCCAGGGGGCTATCGGAAAAATTCGAAACGGCCAGAAGATCCGGGGCGAGCACCTGTGTGCCGTTGTCTTGGGAGCCGAGGAAGCTGCGGTACTGCCAGCCGGAGGGGTTGTTGGACATGCCGGTATAGATCTGCGTAAGGCCGAGCGTCGCGTTCAAATCGTTCCAGCCTTGCGAAGTGGATGGCGATTCGGGATTCGCCGTGCTCCACACGCCGCCGTCGGTGCCGACATAGACCGTGCTGCCATTGGGTACGAAGGCAATCGCGTGCGCATCGACGTGGATGCCGTTCAGCGCCGTGGAATTGTCGGCCACATCCGTCCAGCTGTTGCCGCCATCCGTCGAGGCGATGAGGGTATTCCCCTCCCCGCTAGCTCCGCTGCCCGGCGCCGAACCGCCTGCGTAGATCACGTTGGCATTGTGCGGATCGATCACGATCGGCATATCGTAAAAGCACTGGTCGTCGCAGAATGGCGTGCCGCCGAGGCTCAGAGACGTCACGAGCGGATCGGTCAGCGCGGTCCATGTACCACCGCCGTCTGTGCTTTTATAAACGCCATCCAGGGTGCTGGAAACGTCGGAGGCGTTGGCGACAGCGGCAAAAATTTCATCGCTCGATGAACTGGTCGTGGACGTGGAGTAGACGGAGAAGGAAATCCGCCCCATGGCGGAGGCGCCGCCGGCCAGGCTGGTCAAATTGCTGAGCATGTTGAGCGTCGGCGAACAATCAGAAGTGTAAGCCGTCCCCGACTTATACACGCCGTTGGCCGAGCCGGTACCGTCGATATTGCCGATGGCGGCGTAGCCGTAGCCCGCTTGATCGAATGCGATGGCCGTGCCGACATCACTCAGAATGCCCGACCCCGGCAGCACGTCAGTCCATACGCTACCCCCATTGTCCGAACACCAGATTCCCGAGGGCAGCGTCGATCCGGATCCCTGCACCGCAGCCAGCAGGACCAATGGGTTCTGTGGATCGACGGCCAGGCTGCCGATGTAAGGTCCGGCGTAACTCTCACTCAGTGGATTTGAGGTATTGAAAGCGCCCAGTGTCTGGTCGGGCGTGCAGGAGTAGTTGGTCCCATCGGACGTGGTGCAGGTAAGCACGCCCGCGCCGTAGTAGCTGTCATAGGAAAAATTTTCCTCGCCGGTGCCAACGTAAATTGTCTTCGAGGTCGAAGGGCTGCCGACGCATCCCGCGCTGGCCGGCGGCAAGGCCAGCGAGCCAACCGCCAGTGATGGCAGGGTGGTCTGGTCGCCCACGGGAGTCCAGGTCGTGCCGCCGTTAATCGTCTTCCACAAGCCCCCTTGCGCGGCGCCGAGGAACGCCGTGCTCCCGGTCGCGTCGCAGGGATCGACGACCAGCGCGGTCACGCGGCCGGAAACAGCGGGCTGATTGAAATAGGCATTGGTCGGCTGCGGGCC
The DNA here is from genome assembly GCA_035534495.1 of Candidatus Dormiibacterota bacterium. Classification (GTDB taxonomy): domain Bacteria; phylum Acidobacteriota; class Terriglobia; order Acidiferrales; family UBA7541; genus JAKASX01. The sequence goes on from DATLRW010000081.1 coordinate 14,195, forward strand.
GATCGGGGTCCATGGATTGCTGACGATGGGGGCGGAACTCGTAATGGCGAGCGCGGCGATCTGCTTGCGGTAGTTGGCGCCATATTTTTGTATCAGGGACTGCCGTTGCTGCTGCTGCATCCGGCGGAAATCGTTCCAGGCCCGCTCGCGGGCGAATGCGGGGATGTGGCTGAGCGGATAGGCGCGCTGACGGAAAAACCAGTTGGCGCGCGCCCGAATCAGTTGCGCGCCGCTGACCTTGGGCTTGGTTTTGCCGGAATGCGAGGAGGGATGGGTCCCTCCGTTTTTTTGCGCGTAGGCCCCCATGACAAGGCCGAAGCAGGCGAGAATCGAAAGAACCAGTGCCGCGTATCGCAGTCTCAACAGTACCTCCCGCTAGGAACGGCTGTAGAAGAAATGTCCCCGCCAGCCGGATAGAAAAGCAGGGCCCCTATCGCGGCCGGCATGTCACGTGACTCCTTTTCAGAATGAAAGCGTCCGCCTGCCCCGGAAGGAATCCGGCTGCCCGCCTTCGGCAGGTTACGGCGGGCCGGCCGTGCGGCCGGAATAACTGTGTTGGACTTTCTTTGAGCAATCCTTTGATCGGCCGTTGAAATTTGTTGGATGGCGAGCGTTCCTACCCGGCGCCTGGCTATGCCCATGTCACTTGGGCCAATGTTACTGCGAAAACCAGGGCCTTGCCACGTCTGGTGACCAGACGCGCAACCCGTTTCCCCCCTGGAGAAACAAAGCGTATGATGCGTGCGCCTGACACCGGGTTGCGACTTTTGGCATACTAGAATCAAGAGATCCACCCCCTCTGACGACGGACATGGCCAACCGGAAGGAAATCCTGGAACAAACGACCCGCGAGGGTGAGCTGTACGAACGGCTCGAAAAGGACTGGGTCCGCTGCTACGCCTGCGGTCACCAGTGCCGGATCCCGCCCGGGCAGGCCGGGGTGTGCAAGGTGCGATTCAACTCCAATGGGCGGCTGCGAGTGCCCTGGGGCTATGTGGCCGGCGTCCAGTGCGATCCGATTGAAAAGAAGCCGTTTCACCACGCCTATCCCGGCTCGCTCGCCTTCAGCTTCGGCATGCTCGGTTGCGACCTGCACTGCGGCTATTGTCAGAACTGGGTGACCTCGCAGGCCCTGCGCGATCCCGCCGCCGTGGCCCCGCCGATGCGCGCCCGGCCGCGCCGGCTCGTCGAGGAAGCGCTCGGCCAGCAGGCGCGCGTCGTCGTCAGCACCTACAACGAGCCGCTGATTACCAGCGAATGGGCCGTTGCCGTCCTTCGCGAGGCCAAGGCCGAGGGCCTCGCCACGGGATTCGTTTCCAACGGGAACGCGACGCCGCGCGTGCTCGAATACCTGCGGCCCTGGGTCGATTTCTACAAGGTCGATTTGAAAAGTTTCGACGACCGCCACTACCGGCAACTGGGCGGGAGGATTGCGCCGATTCTTGATGCCGTTCGCATGATTCACCAGATGGGATTTTGGCTGGAGATCGTCACGCTGGTGGTTCCCGGCTTCAACGATTCCGACCGGGAGCTGACACGGATGGCGGAATTTCTGGCTGACATATCCATCGACATTCCCTGGCACGTCACCGCCTTTCATTCCGACTACAAAATGACCGACCCGGAAGACACGCCGCCGGAAACGCTCGTGCGCGCGGCGGCCATCGGGCGCCGGGCAGGGCTTCGCTACGTCTATGCCGGCAATCTCCCCGGACAGGTCGGAGACCTCGAAAATACGCGATGCCCCGGCTGTTCGGCTCTGCTGATCGAGCGATATGGATACAGGATCGTGAGCTATGCGCTCACGCCGGACGGCCGGTGCCCCTCCTGCGGGACGGGGATTGCCGGACGCTGGCTTGAGCGGTTCACCGGGCAAATCGCCGAACGGCCATTCGTGCCGGGCTCCCGGAGCCCGGACTCCCGGCACCCCGACTCCCAGCCCGATGCCCCGTTCCGGATATTTTCCGCCTGAGGCGCTGCGCCCGCCAAAATCGCCGCGCAAAGGAGTCGACAAAATGGGCTGGCGAGGACGAATGGCCGGATTGGTTACGGCGGCAGGGGCGGCGGCTGCGGCGGCTCTTTTGCTGGCTTGCGGCGCGACGACCTCCGCCGCCCGAAACGCCGGAATGAAGAAGGAGGCGTCTATGAACTTCACGCTGGGCAGCCCGAAATGGAAGGCGGGCGACACGATTCCCCGCAAGTTCACCTGCGACGGCGAGGACGTCTCGCCGCCGCTCGACTGGGACGCGGCGCCGGCCGGAACCGAAAGCCTCAGTCTGGTGGTGGAAGATCCGGATGCGCCGGGCGGCACGTTCATTCACTGGGTGCTATACGATTTACCTCTCGGCACGCGGGAATTGCCCGAGAACGTGCCCGCAAAAGGCAATCTGGACGGCGGAGGCCGACAGGGCCGAAACAGCTTTGGCCGGGTCGGTTATGGCGGCCCATGTCCTCCTGCCGGGCCCGCCCATCGCTACTATTTCCGCCTCTATGCCCTCGACCGGAAAACCGGCCTGGACGCCGGGGCGGGCCGAGCCGATCTGGATCGCGCCATGCAGGGCCACATCCTCGCGCAAGCCGAATTGATGGGCCGCTACAAACGGCGGTGAAGGCGCGCGGGCAAAGGGAAGAGGGCGGCCGGCGGGCCGCGGCATTGAGGCGGATTTTAGCGTTGGGACGGCTGAAAACCCATGCTACCATTCCGGCTTCGCTCGCCGCGATAGCGGCCACGAAGGGAAGGAATTTCTTGAACAGAGGTGGAAGTGGAAGTGAGAGAGCAAGGCGTAGTGAAGTGGTTCAACGCGACCAAGGGATACGGCTTCATTCGGCGCCAGACGGGCGAGGATGTTTTCGTGCACTTCTCGGCGATTCAGGCCGATGGCTATCGGACTCTCACCGAAGGCCAGACGGTCGAGTTTTAGGTTCGCACGGGGCCGAAAGGCCTGCAGGCCGAGAACGTCGTCGCGGGTTAAGTCATTTCCAGCGGGCGGCGTTTCCATCCACTGCCTCGCCCTCCCTCACGGAGTCTTACCGACTGGCAGACGCTCGTCGTGTTGTTCGGCGAGGCGGAAGGAGAAGTCCCGGTGAAAATCGCATTCTTCGGCGCGGGAAACATGGGCGAGCCCATGGCGCTCAACCTGATGCGCGCGGGACACGAAATCACGGTATTCAATCGGACCCCGGCAAAGGCGGCGGCTCTCGAGAACGCCGGCGCGAAGGTCGCGAAGGCGCCGGCCGAGGCGCTTCAAGAGGCCGAAGTCGCGATCACCATGCTCGCCGACGACCAGGCCCTTCGGGATACCCTCCTCGCCAGCGACGCCATCCGGGCCCTTCCGCGGGGAGCCATCCACATGGGCTGCAGCACGATCAGCGTGGCGCTTTCGAAGCAGCTCGAACGCGAGCACGCCCGGCGCGGCCAGGGCTACGTGGCGGCGCCCGTTCTCGGCCGTCCGGATGCGGCGGCGGAAAAGAAGCTCTGGGTCCTGGCCGCCGGTCCGCGCGAGCAGGTGGAGCGTTGCCGGCCGCTGATGGAAGCCATCGGCCGCGGAATTTCCGTCGTGGGAGAGCAGCCCTGGCAGGCGAACGTCACCAAAATCGCTGCCAATTTCATGATCGCTTCCGTCCTCGAGACCCTGGGAGAGGCCTTCGCCCTGGTCCGTAAATCGGGCATGGACCCGCACGCCTTTCTCGCGGTGATGAATCCATTTTTCAATTCCCCCATCTATACCAACTACGGCCGGATCATCGCCGACGGGCAGTTCGAACCGGCGGGATTCCGCCTGCAGCTCGGGCTCAAAGACGTCAACATGGCGCTCGCGGCCGCCCAGGACGCCGCGTCTCCCTTGCCGCTCGCAAGCCTGATCCGGGACCACCTCCTGAGCGCCATCGCTCATGGCCGGGAAGACGCCGATTGGTCCGCCTTGACAGAAGTGATCGCGCGTAATGCCGGCCTCGAAGGCCAATAGACAGGCCGCCGGCTCGCCTGCGCGTCCCGCGTGACGCGGAAAGGAACGACTCATGTCCCTCCGTCCGGTTCGACGATTGCTCACATCCAAACCGACCCTCGAAGGCGCCGGCGTGCACCTGCGCCGCGCGTTCGGCTTTGGCAAAACCACCGATTTCGATCCCTTTCTTCTCCTCGACGATTTCCGGAACGAAGTTCCGGCCGATTATCTGGCGGGTTTCCCGTGGCATCCGCACCGGGGCATTGAAACGATCACCTATGTCCTCGCCGGCACGGTCGAGCATGGCGACAGCATGGGCAACAACGGCATTATCACCCCGGGCGACGTGCAGTGGATGACGGCCGGCAGCGGCATCATTCATCAGGAAATGCCGAAAGGGGACCCGGCCGGCCGCATGCACGGCTTTCAGCTCTGGGCGAATCTTCCCTCTTCGCTCAAGATGACGCCGCCCCGCTACCAGGAGGTGAAGTCGGGCGAAATTCCCGTGGTGAAGGACGACGACGGCACCGAAGTTCGCATCGTCTGCGGGACGTTTTGGGGCAAGAAGGGCCCGGTCGACGGCATCGCCGCCGATCCCATCTACGTGGACGTTTCGGTCCCTGCCGGTCTCAGGAAAACCCTGCCGGTCGAGACGACGCGCCACGCCTTTGCTTACGTTTTCGCGGGCAGCGGGAAGTTTGGCAACGCCTCCGGCCCCCTCGCCGTTCCCACCGAGCCGGTCGGCGGGCTCGATACAACTCCGCCCGCCGAGGCCGGGAACCGCTCGCTCATCCTTTTCGATCGAGGCGATGAGGTGGTGGTGCAAGCGGGAGAAAACGGCATCCGGTTTCTACTCATTTCGGGCAAACCGCTCGAAGAGCCGGTGGCGTGGTACGGGCCCATCGTCATGAACACGCAGGAGCAGCTCCAGCAGGCATTTCAGGAGCTGCGCGAAGGAACCTTTCTCAGGGAACAAGGGCGCCAATAGCGGGCGCGCGAGAAGGCGCTGTCATTTCGAGCGAAGCGAGGAATCTCTCCGAAGAGATTCCTCCTGCCCGGAAGCCCCCGCGGGGAATCCTCCTGCCAGTTTCACCGCGACCCGGGATGATTGCGGCCGCTTGTCCGCGTCCGGACCGGGTCCCGAGTATCAGGCGTCCGGCGCGAGAGGATGCGTCATATCCTCGGGCCGCACCCATGCATCGAACTGTTCGGCGGTCAGAAAGCCCAATTGCAAGGCGGCCTCGCGCAGAGTGAGGTTTTCCCGGTAGGCCTTGAGGGAGATTTGCGCCGATTTCTCATAGCCGATATGCGGGTTCAGGGCCGTCACGAGCATGAGCGAATTGTCCAGATGCTCGCGAATGCGCTTTTCGTTGGGCTCGATGCCCTTGGCGCAGTGGTCGTTGAAGGAAGCCGCGGCCTCGGCGAGTAGCCGGATCGATTCCAGAACGTTGTGCAGGATGACCGGCTTGTAGACGTTCAACTGAAAATTTCCCTGCGAGCCGGCAAACGCCACCGCCTGGTCGTTGCCGAACACCTGCACGGCCACCATCGTGAGCGCCTCGCACTGCGTGGGATTGATCTTTCCGGGCATGATCGACGAGCCCGGCTCGTTTTCGGGAATATTCAGCTCGGCAAAACCCCCTCGCGGGCCGCAGGCATACCAGCGCACGTCATTGGCTATCTTGAGCAGGACGCCGGCCAGCGTGCGCAGCGCGCCGCTCAGAGTCACCATCGCATCGTGGGCCGATAGCGCGGCGAACTTGTTCGGGGCCGAAACGAAGCCCTTCCCGGTGTCCTCGGCGATCTTGCGCGCCGCCGTCGCGCCAAAACGCGGGTCGGCATTCAGTCCGGTACCGACCGCCGTTCCGCCGATCGCCAGTTCGAGCACGCCCGACAAGGCGAAGCGAATCCCCTCGAGCGCCTGATCGATCTGCGCGACCCAGCCCGAAATTACCTGGCCGAGCATCACGGGAGTCGCGTCCTGCAGGTGCGTCCGCCCCAACATCACCACGTGCGCGTACGCCTTCGCCTTGGCGTCCAGGGTTTCCCGCAAGGCCCCGACGGCGGGGACCAGCACGTCCTCGACCTGCTCGATCGTGGCGATGTGCATGGCGGTGGGAAAGGTGTCGTTCGAGGACTGGCTGTGGTTGACGTCGTCGTTCGGATGGATCGGCTGCTTCGACCCCACCTTGCCGCCGGCGAGCTGAATGGCCCGGTTGGCGATCACCTCGTTGGCGTTCATGTTGGTTTGGGTGCCCGACCCGGTCTGAAAGACAACCAACGGAAATTCTCCGTCGAGTTTCCCGTCGATGACCTCCTGCGCGGCCCGAACGATCAGATCGACTTTCTCACGCGGCAACTGGCCCAGCTCGCCATTGGCCTGCGCCGCGCATTTCTTCAGGATGCCGAGCGCGCGGATCACGGGCCGTCCCCAACGATAGCGTTCGACGCCGATGGGGAAGTTGAGGCGCGACCGCTCCGTCTGTGCGCCCCAGAGGCGCTCGGCGGGAACCTCCACGTCGCCCAGGGCGTCGTCCTCGATGCGGAACTTCTCGTCGGTGCGGTTGTCGGCTTGCATGCATTCCTCCGTTTGAATCGCGAAATCCCGAACCCATATCCTGCAAAAAACGTTTTCTGCCAACGCTCCGGGGCCAACGCCCCCGGCGGCCGTTACAGCGTATGCAGATAGGCCACCAGGTCGGCCAGTTGCTGCTCGCTCAGCCCGCCGCCGGCCGGCGGCATCATGCCCCTGCCGACCACGATCGTCTGTTCCACGAACCGGTTGTTGGCCGGAAGTCCGCTCGGCAAATAACGCTTCCGGAAAAGCCCTTTGAGGCTCGGCCCCATGGAACCGGCCGAAGAATAGGCGTGGTGGCAGGAGGCGCAGTCGGTTTGGAACACGCCCCGGCCACTGGCCTGCTGCGCGTTCAGGCCGAGCTGCGCGTCCGTTTTGGGCGGGGCCTTTCCACAACCGGCCAGCAGGAACAGGAGCGCGGCGCCCGGGAAAATGAATAACATTTTTCTCATCGGAAAAGCATACCGCACCGCGACAGGGGAAACGGCTTCGCGCGGGGGTATCGGCTGAAGAATTGCAGGGAGCAGTCAACGGCCCGCAGGGGCGGCGCCGCGGGCGCCTATAGCGATCGCGCCAGTCCCTCGAGAAGAGACCGGCCAATCAGCTTGCGAGCCAGCTCCGAGGCCTGGCGGGCGGTCTGGGCCTGTTGCCGCTCGAGTTCGGCCTGCGCGCGGCCCAGCGCCTCCTGCTGCGCAACGAGCGCGGCCTCCAGCTGGCCCGCCGACTGTGGATCTTCTGCCTCAGCCCGTTTCATCCGGGCCCATTCCATTTGGGTAATGCCGCTCTGCATCGCGTCCCATTCCGCCCGGGCGAATTCGGCCTGCGCGCGCGCCGATTCCGCCGGCGTGGTGGCCGACTCGATTGCCAGGAGCCTCGCCTCGAGTTCGCGGATCGGCGTCCCAAAATCCGGCGTCTCGAAGCCCGCGGCCATCCGCCACATCGCGAGCGCAACCTGATCGCGAACGAGGCCATTTTCCTTCCAGACCAGAACGGCCCGCTGCTGCTCGATCGTCAGCAGGGGAGCAAAAGCGACGAAGGCGGCTTTCACGGTCGCCGGATCGTCAACGACGTAATTGCGGCCATCCCTGTGAAACCAGACGAAGCTCCCGGGGACTTGGCCGCGCAAATTCCATACGCCGTCCAGCTCGGAGGCCGAGGCGCATTCGCTCATGGCGAATCGGCCGGAGACGACGGCAAAGGCTTCGCCGCCGCGGCAGCCCATGCCATTCGGCCGGCCCTCGCCCTGCGCCCTGTGGGGCACCGAGACACGCCGCTCGGCCGGAGACGCGGCGGGGGTTGCCCTCGCCGGCACAGAGGCGGGCGTCAGCGCCAGACGAGGCGGCGGGGGAGGAGCCGTGGCCAGCAGAGACGCGGGTATCGCGGCCACGCGGGAAGGCTGGACAGCGGCCGCCAGACAAATCAGCGGCGCCACGGCCAGCACGACGGCGCCGAGCGCCGCAAGGCCCAGTCCGCGCGAGAGCGGGGAGTTTTCCAAAATTCTCTCGACCCTGCGGCGCGAGAGCGAGCCCTGCGCCATCGATACCCCTTCCCACCGGACCCGACCGTGGGCGGCCCGCAGCGCGCGGAAAAAATGGAGCAGCACTTCGGCGTAACCGATGCGATCGGCGCCCGACCGCAAGGCCGCGTCGTCGCTGGCCTGTTCGGCCAGATCGACCAGCGTGCGGTCGAGCCACCAGCTCAGCGGACTGAACCAGAAAAACGCCCGATGGAGCCGCGAAAGCGCCTGCGTCAGGCCGTCGCGGCGCGCGATGTGGGACAGCTCGTGAGCCAGCACGGCGGTCGTTTGCGCCTGGTCCCACTCGTCCCATTCCACCGGCAGAAGAATCACATGCCGGAACAGGCCTAGCGTCGCGGGAACCGAAAGAACGGCGGACTCGGCAAGCGGCGGAGGTTTTTCGAGGCCGGCCTGGCGGGATTCGCGCGCAAGCAGCCGGCGCAACCGCTCATCCAAAATGGGCGCGCTCGCCCGGCGCAGCCGCCGGCTCGAAACCAATCCAAGAGCGAAACGGGCGAGGAAAATCGCCATAACCAGCAGATAGACAACGATGGCGATCGACAGCCAGAATCGGTTCCGCGCCGCGCCGGTGTTCCCGCTCGTCGCTGCGGGCGCGGCATCTGCCGGGCTTTGCGCGTCGGTCCGGGGCGCGCCGGCCCGGGCGGCTTCCTCCGGATGGTAAACGGCGAATTGCGTGACGGGAGCGATCGCCGGCGTTTTCGATAAGGCAAAATGGCCGGCGGCCGGCCGGGCCGTTTGCGCGGAGAGAACCGGAAGCGCGACTTCGGGCACGATGCGACTCAAAAAGGGCATCGCCAAGGCCGCATACAAAATGACCGTCCAGGCCGCCAGCCGAAGTGAAATCCCCTTGATACGGAAGGCGGCGAACAAGAACCAAACCACGGCGGCGAGAATCAGGGCCCGCGCCGCGGGCTCGAGCACGTAGTGAAACCATACCGAATCCATGGCCGGCGCCGCGGGAAGGCTCATCGCTTCTGCTCCTTCCGCTGCGCAATTTGCCGCGCCAGCCGCTCCAGATCGGCCGAATCCAGCACCTCGTTGTCCACCATGCCGAGCAGCAGTTGCTCGACCGACCCTCCGCAGAACCGATCGACGATCTGCCTCACGGCCCCGGCCACCACGCTATGGCGCGGCTGTGCCGGGCGATACACGTAGGTGCGGCCGCGGACCTCATGCTGCAAATAGCCCTTTTCTTCCAGGCGCCGCAGGACGGTGCGAATCGTGGAATCCTTCAGGGGATGAGACGCGCCCAATGATTCGCGGCACTCGTCGGCGGTCGAGGGGCCCGATTGCCACAGGGTCTCCAAAACGGACTGCTCGATTGGGCCGAGCCCTTTCACCGGACCGGGTTTTTCAGTGTGGATCATCGCAACGTTACATTTTGTAACGTAATGCGCGCCCCTGTCAACCCTCCCTGGGGCGGCTTCGGTGAGGCGGCTCGCTCGGGTCCTCGCCCGGCACGGCAACCGGCAGAAGTCCTAATCGTAAATGGAGAAGCGAATCCAGACGGGAAAGCCCTGGAACTCGAACGCAACCAGGCAGCTTTTCGCCAGCGGATCGCCGTCGGCGCTCGCATGGCCGAAAACGATGGGAGCCTCTATCAGGCATTCGCGCGCCGGGCCGGCTGCCTCTTTTCCCATCGTTCGGGCGATTCGATGCGCCAACTCGCCCAGGGTGATCTGGATCTGCTCTTTGGTCGGTTCGGGAACGCCAAGCATGCCCCTCGCGAAGTTTCCGGCCGCAGCCCAGGAGCAACGGACGCTCAGCGATCCAAAAATCGCGCCGCTCAGACCGATGACGGCAGTGAGGTCTCCGTAGCGGGCCGCACGGGAGGAAACGGCTGCGATCCTGCGGGAAGGAAGTTTTGCGAATACCGCGCCGGCGGCTCTTTCGATCCGTTCGCGCCATGGGGTTTCGGGAAAAACCCGGCTGGAAGCGATAGATTCGGCGTTGAGGAGATTTCTCATCCGCTTCCCCTCCCCGCGCCGGTTGGAGGATGGAAATCCGCTTCCGGATACCAAAGTCCGGTCTCGCGGAGCACGCGCGGGTATTCCCGGGCGAGCAGGAAAACCAGATCCTCCAGTTGTTCGAAGCTCACACGCCGGAAGCAGGAGCGATACACGCCGTCGATGGCAAACGGCGAGGAACCCGAAGCGTCGACGGCGATATGGAGAAAGTGGTCCGCTGCGGCGACGATTCCCACCAGGTCCGGATCGAAGCGGGCCTTCTCCGGTTCGTGGTGCCATTCGAGCACCTCGATCAATCCGGGATCGAAATTCCAGGAGATGCCGAGTCCGCGCCCCACTTGACAGTGGTCGAACCCGAACTGTTCGCGTTCGAGCCGGAGCGAGCCTCTATCGTCACGCCCGCTCCAGTCGTAGGCGTCGCCGCCGGCGCCGGCGGCCGCTATCAGCAGCGGCAGCTTGCCCGAATCGTGCATCAGGCCGCCCAGATACGCTCGTTCGGAATCGTCGTAGCCCACCGCTCGCGCGGAGATTTCGCTCAGGGCCGCCACAGCCAGGCCATGCGTCCAGAACCTTTCCAAATCGGGTTTGCGCAGACGATCGCCCGCCAGAAGAATCAGGTAGTTGGCGAAGATCAGATTTTTCAATCTTTCCGTGCCCATAAGGATGGCAGCCTCCTCGATCCGCTTCACCCCATTTTGCCGGCCGGCACGAAGCGCCTCGCTCCATCGGAACAGCCGCGCGGTCAACTGACGATCTTCCCGGATCACCGATGCCACCTGTTTCAGATCGACGGGACTGGCCGCCAGCAGGACCGAGAGCCGGCGCAAATGGCTGGGCATGGGCGGCAATCCTTCGGTGAGGATGGCCAGAACTGCCGTTTTCCTATGCGTTTGTATATCCTTACAACCCTCGTCGCAGATCATGGGAAACGACTCCGCATTCGTCAAAAGGCTCTCGCGCGCCGATTCTTTCATCGCGCTTGCCGCCGGGAATTACGCTCTCCGAGACGCGCCCGGACCTTGCCGAGCGCGGCGACATGAAGCTGGCACACGCGCGACTCCCCTACGCCAAGCGCGCCGGCAACCTCTTTCATCTTGAGCTCCTCGTCGTAGTAGAGAGCCAGCACCCGGCGTTCCCGCTCGTCCAGCCCGGCGGCAGACTCCGCGACGATGGCGCCGATTCCAGCCCGCAGGCACAGCTCGAACGGATCGCACCCTTGGGCATGAGGTTCGGAGAATCTTCGCGGCTCCCCGGCGGCTTCCTCGTCGAGGGTTTCGAGGCGAAGACCGCGCAGTTCCGCGATCAACCGCCGGTATTCTTCAACGCCGAGCCGCATCGCCCAAGCCGATTCGAACTCGTCGGGCGAACGCCCGAGTTCTTTTCGCAGGCTTTCCTTCACCGCGCCCAGTTGCCGCCCGCAGCGGCGCAGACGGCGCGGGCCCCAGTCGATCTCCCGCAGGCAGTCGAAAATGGCGCCGCGGATTCTGAAATCCGCAAAGGCGGCAAATGGCGCACCCTTCCGCGGATCGTAGCGGTCCACGGCTTCGATCAGCCCGACGACTCCCGCATGAAACAGATCTTCCTCGCCCGCCTGCGGCGGCAACCGGCGGCGCAGGCGGGAGGCGATCGACCGCACCTGCGGCAGATGGGCCATCAACAAACGCTCGCGTTCGTCCGGCGAAATGCGCGGACGCGGGGGGCGCCGAAAGAGCGAATCCCCGGAAGCCGGCCGGTAGGGAATGAGGCGTTTTCCAAATGCGCGGCGCGACGCATTTCTGCCCACCTCCTCGGCCGATCGGTGGCCGGGCCATTGTCCGCGCCCGAAGGACTGGCTTCCCACCAGAGCCGTTGCCATTGTCCGTTCACCCGGTCCTTTCCCGTCCGCATGGAGAAAGAGCAATCGGTCCTCCAAACTTGCGCCGCGAAGATAGGGGAAAACTCAGGAAAACGGCCGTAAAACCAGCCTTTTCCTTCTTTGGGCGGCGGTCGAAACCGAACGCGCCGGCGGCAGGAATCAGCGGTGCAAGTCCCGGCGAGTCCTCATGAAAGTTTTCTGAACCGGAGGGCCAAACAAGGAGGGTGGCAAGGAAATCGAAAAATCAGGCGGCGGCGCGCTCGGCGATCAGGCGTTTCTCCCGGTAAACGCAGCCGGTTTCGGTTGCGTTGGCCGCGAGTGTCCGCGGGCCTGAACCTGCGCCGAGCGCGTTTGCCCGCATGCGCCTTATGCCGGCTGAATCCCCCGCCTGATCGGGGCGGAGAATTTCAGCCGGCAAGAACCCGTGGCCGGGCTTGCCAGCCAGACAGCCCAAGGTGCGATTCTTTCCGTTGTCGTCCGCGATGCGGGATTCCCTCGAAGCCGGCATTCCTCCGCCGTGGGACAGCACGCCGGAAACGCGCCCCTGGAGGCGGAACACCTGCGCGTTTTTTCGGCGGCGCCAGGCGGCATCCTGCTGCCCAGACTCCGTGCGCGCCCGCAGCGCGCACGAGACGGGAACATGGCCCGGGTGGCTTCGTGGGAATCCGCCCGCATGAACAAGACGACCGCAAAACCGGCAAACCGATTCGTCTGTTTGCCGCCGATCGCTTCCCGGCGGCTTTCTTTGGTTTCCGTCCTTGGCAGATTCTTCACGCCATTCCAAAGAGCAATGCGCATGCCAAACGAAGGGCTCGAATGATGTGAATTTTCTAAGGTTTCTGCATGCGCCGCTCCGCCACGCTTCGCGGCGGAGCGGCCAGGGTCATTCTTGCGGAAGACTGGATTTCAGATGGAGCATTTCGGGCGTGATCTCCGGGCGATCTTCCGCGAGGATGAACGCCCGTTCGATGAAGTGCTGGAGTTGCCTGACGTTTCCCGGCCAATTGTGCCGGCGCAGCAGCGTCTCGGCGTCGGGACTGAACCTTTTCAGCGGAAGGCCGACCTCGCGGGCCAGCGAGCGCAGAAAGCTTTCGGCCAGTTCGATGATGTCATCGGGGCGCTCCCGCAGCGACGGCAGCTCGATGGGGAAAACCGCTAGCCGGTAAAAAAGGTCGGAGCGGAATTCCCCGCTGGCAACCCTCTTGGCCAGTTCGGCGTTGGTCGCCGCCACCACGCGCACGTCCACGCGGAACACGTCGGAGCTGCCCAGCCGCTGCACCTCCCCGTGCTGCAGGAAACGCAGCAATTTGGGCTGGAGTTTGAGCGGAAGCTCGCCCGCTTCATCGAGGAACAGCGTGCCGCCGTGTGCCGCGTGGATGCGGCCCAGGTTGGACTGCACGGCGCCCGTAAAGGCCCCGCGCACGTATCCGAACAGTTCGGCCTCGATCAGGGATTCGGGTATGGCCGCGCAGTTGACCACGACGAACGGCCCCTTGGCGCGCCCGCTGAGCTGGTGAATCGCCCGCGCCACCAGTTCCTTCCCCGTGCCCGTTTCGCCGGTAATCAGCACGGCGGTCTGGCGTGGAGCCACCAGCCGCGCCAGGCGAAAGACCCGCTTCATCGACGGCGTCGTACCCAGCATGTCCGGCAACGGCTCCGCGGATACGTTGGAATTCTCGTACTCGCATTCGGCCGCGACGGTTTCGACCGATTCCTCGCCGTCGAGCCCTTCCTGGAATTTCCGGCCGGAGACCTCTTCGGCCGGCGTCGTCGCTTCTTCCGCGCCCTCCACTTCCTCGGCGGATTCCAGCAAAACCACATCGAGATCGGGGCGCTGCACCCGCAGAATCTCCACCATCTCCTCGGGGTTCAAATCGAGCAGGCGCCGATCGAGCAAGAGCACCTGGCAGGGCGAGGAATCGAGTTGGGCCAGGGCGTCGGCGCCGCCCGTCGCCTCGAGGACGCCACCAATTTTCCGTCCGATTCTGGCGATCAGGTCGCGGCGCAACTCCTCCCGGGGGCTGGCGACCATCACGAATGCGCCTTCAGGGATCACGTTCCTCTTTCTGAGCTTCGCGGCCATGGCATCTCCTTCCATGGCCGTATTTCAACATCCCCTCATTAGAATTCGATTAGTGCCCCATTAAATCTTTCTAGGTTCTGAGGAAACGGCTCGGTCTTGCGGGAGCGCCTGATGGATGTCGTTTTCTTCGCCCTCCGGCGTTCCGATCCGGTAGCCGACGCCGCGAACCGTGCGAATCAGCTTGACGGGCGAATTACCGTCCACCTTTTTGCGCAAATAATTGATGTAGACGTCGACGACATTGGTCGCACTGTCAAAGCCCAGGTTCCAGACGTGTTCGATGATCATCGAACGGCTGACGGAACGGCCCGCGTTGCGAAGCAGATATTCCAGAAGCGCGAATTCCTTGGGCGTGAGATTGATGGGATGGCCGGCTCGCGTCACGACTCGCTGCACGCGGTCCATGACCAGGTCATCGACTTTCAAGACCGATTCGAGCGGCCTCGTGCTGCGCCGGGCCACCGCGCGCACCCGCGCCAGCAACTCGGACAGGGAAAAGGGTTTCGTGAGGTAGTCGTCGGCTCCCAGGTCCAGCCCTTTCACCCGGTCGCTCACCTGCACGCTGCCGGTCAGGAACAGCACCGCCAAGTCGGGCTTCTGCGTTCGAATTCCCTGCAAAACGGTGAAACCGTCGACCTTGGGCAGATTAATATCCAGAATGACCAGATCGTAGTCGTAATGTTCGGATAGGAAGAGAGCCTCTTCGCCGTCTCCCGCCAAATCCACCACGTGGTTTTCCGCACCCAAGCCTTTGGAAATGAAGGAGGCAACAGGCCGGTCGTCTTCAGCGACAAGAATTCGCATCAGAGTGGTACAGTCCAGTTTTTAAGGGTCTTTTCGCAGGAAGGGGCTACTAGAGCATCTAGGAAATTCCGCACTCTGTCAATGGGATTCATGACCTTCTTGTTCATAAGAACAGTCCATACCTCCCGGATTGCCACCGGCAGGCGGAACGCCGCTTCATAAGAAATTTCTCATCCGGCAGCGGGCGGAAGATGAAAAAAATCTAACGGTCGGGCCAACGGGCAAGGCATTTTTGATAGTTCCCTAAAGAAGGAAACCGGCATCGCCCGTCTCTGTGGGCTGAAGAGCCGGCGCAGCGACTTTTCCCGTCGCTTTGCCCGCCAATATCGTTCCTCTATCGCCGAAACGTGCCGCAGCGGTACGCCGGGGTCGCTTGTGCGCCTGCTTCCGATCCGGCGCGCAGTGGCATCCGTTTTGCTTTAACTCTCAGCGTGATGCAATGCCGCGGCGGATGGAAAAGCATTTTGGATGTCCACGGCGAGAGAAGCGAGAGGGCTCGCGCGAGGCGCGAGGCCCTCCGAGAAGGAGACGCGGGACCATGGCCGCTCAAGCAATCACACTGAACCCAATGACACGGGGACCCGAGGCGCAGGCGTTCGAAAATTTCCTGGCGGGGAAAATCGTAGGGCAAACCGAGGCGGTTCGCGCCGTCGCCGACCTGTTCCAATTGCATCGAGCCGACCTGCAGAGCACGGGGCGTCCGGTGGGAAACCTGCTCTTCCTGGGGCCGACCGGGTCGGGGAAGACGCGGGTTGTCGAAGCGGCCGCCGAAATTCTCTTCGGCGATCCGCGGGCTCTCATCAAAGTCGACTGCGCCGAATTCCAGCATTCGCACGAAATCGCCAAGCTGGTCGGATCGCCCCCGGGCTACCTGGGCCATCGCGAAACCCATCCGCTGATCACGCAGGAGGTGCTGGATCGCTTTCACACCGATCGTTTGAAGCTGAGCTTCCTGCTCTTCGACGAGATCGAGAAAGCCTCCGACGCCCTTTGGCAACTGCTTCTGGCCGTCATGGACAAGGCGACGCTGACCCTGGGGGATAACCGCCGCGTCGATCTCTCCCGGACGATGATCTTTCTGACGTCCAATCTGGGATCGGCGGAAATCGGCAACCTGATGGAAGACCGGCTGGGATTCGCGCCGAAACCGCGGCTCACCGGGCGGCTGGACGACCAGATCGAGCGGGCGGCCATCGAAGCGGCGCGCCGGAAATTCTCTCCGGAATTCATGAACCGGCTCGACAAGATCGTGGTGTTCCGGCCGCTGCATCCCCCGCAGCTCGAAAGCATCCTCGATCTCGAATTGGGTGCGGTCGAGCAGCGCCTGTTGGCCTCCGCTCGCGGAAAATTCAGCTTGCGCGTCGGCGCCGAGGCCCGGCGTTTCCTCTTGCGCGAAGGGACCGATCTCCAATACGGGGCGCGGCACCTGAAGCGGGCGATCAATCGTCACCTGGTCTACCCGATCGCCAACCTCATCGCCAGTTCCCAGGTGCTGCAGTCCGACCTGCTCTCAGTGGAATACGACGCCGGGCGTAATTGCCTAACTTTTTCTCGGGACCCGGGAAAGGCGACGCTGCCACCCGCGCCAGCCGATTCGGGAGTCTTCGCCGCATCGGCGGCGAATTCCTGCGGTGCTTGCGCCGCAGCGCCGTCCCCCGCTTTCACCGCGCAAACCGAACCGCATCCGGCGCCCGAGCGTCAGCGCGCTCGCCGGCGCGAGCGGTAAGGCCTCCGGCCACGGGGAGCGGCATTCTCATTGTTGCGTGGTTGACGGGGCGCGGGTACGGGCGAGGGCGCGGTCAGGCGCCCGGCTAGCGATTCTTGCGCGTCTTTCGGACCGGATCCTCTTCGGGCGACTCGAACTCTTCCTCACCGGGCCGGCCATTGTAGGCCGGCACGCCCCGCGCGGCTTCGACCCGGTAGACCGGCTGACGATGCGCTTCGGAATGGGTGCGCACGATCAGCTCGCCGAGAAGGCCGATCGCCAGCAATTCGACGCCGAAGAGCACGAGCATTATGCCCAGAACCAGCATCGGACCGTGTTCGAAAAAGAGATGCGAGCCGTGGAAGACTTTCTCGAACAGCAGCCAGGCCAGAATCCCGCTTCCCGCCGCAAGTCCGCCCAGCCCGGCCGGACCGAAGAAATGCAGGGGCCGGCTCATATAGCGCAGCAGGAACCGGATCGTGATCAGGTCGAAGAAGACGCGGCCCGTGCGGGATATGCCGTAGTGGGAGCGGCCCTGCGGCCGCTCGATATTGCGGATGGGCACTTCGATCACCGTCGCGCCGTGCCAGGAAGCCAGGGCGGGGATGAAGCGGTGCAGCTCTCCGTACAGGTGAATTTCCTTGATCACCTCGCGACGGTAGACCTTGAACGTCGTGCCGAAGTCGTGGATGTCCACTCCCGATAGCTTCGCCATCATCCAGTTCGCCGTCCGCGAGGGCAGGCGCCGCAGCCAAAAATTATCCACGCGCTTCTTCCGCCATCCGCTGACCAGATCGCACCCGGTCTCCTCCATCGCCTCGAGCATGGCCGGGATGTCGGCGGGATCGTGCTGCAGGTCACCGTCCATGGCGATGATGATCTCGCCATCGGCGTGGTCGAAACCGGCGGCCAGCGCCGCCGTCTGGCCGTAGTTTTTGCGCAGCCGGATGACCCGGACGCGCGGATCGCGCACGGCGATTTCGGCCAACAGGCGCGGCGTGGCATCGCTCGAATGGTCGTCGACCAGAACGAATTCGACCGGCTCGTACCGCCCCGCCATCACCTCACAGAGCTGTTCGTAGAGCGAGAGCAGGCTTTCCTCTTCGTTGTGGAAGGGGACAACGATGGAATATCGCGGCCCTGGCGCGCCGGGCTCAAGCATCGGATTCCCCGAGTTCCCGAAAGCTGATCAACCGGACATTCCGGTCCCGGATCGCGCGACGCACCTCCGGCGTGGTGAGCGCTTCGAGTTCAACCTGCCGCTCGGCCTTCAACCGGGTCTGTTTTTGGTCGAGGATTTCGTCGTGCACACCAGGATGACACATCAACTCGGTCGTCCCTTCCGCCAGCCCATCGATCATGCGCAGCAACCGCTCGCCTTCGAGCGAGCCCGTCCAGCCAATGCCGCAAAAATGGTCCGGGGACCGCAACCCGGCCTTTTTCGCCAGCGCGCCAAAGCGCCGGCGGCCCAGGTTCGCCGCAGCCGCCGTCAGAGACCGGCTGATGGGAGCGTCCTTGCCCTGGTCCGAAGGGCCGCTGAAAAGGGTTCGCATATCCTCATAGGGGTTGCGGACGGCGCCGATACCGAATTCCTGCGTCACGCTCGCCACGGCTTGCATCACCCGCGGGTGGAGATGGGTATGCTTGTGCGTATCGACGTGTGTCGGCCGGATTCCCGCTTCGCAGATCCGCTGCACTTGGGCACGCAATTCCGTTTCCAGGTCTTCCTGCCGCACCCGCCCGAGCGACAAAGCAGCCACCAGTTTACCGAGCGTAGCGGGTAGGCGTCCCTGGGGGTCGGCCAGCGTGGGGATCTTTCCAGCCGGTGCGACCGCCTGCCCTCCCACCAGCACCAGGTGGCAGCCGACGCTCAACCCCGGATTCTCGCCGGCAACCCGGACGGCATCGTCGAACGCTTCGCCGCCAGCCATCAACGTTGTGCTCGTGAGGATGCCATCGCGATAGGCGCGAACGATTCCGGCGTTCACGCCCGGCGTATAGCCGAAATCGTCTCCGTTGACAATGAGTCGCCTCATGGCCGGCGGGGAGAATGCTCCTTGGGCGATGATACCATGCGAGGCTTCGCTCGAAGCCCCCCGGCGTCGGGTTGACAGCCGTGCCGATCCATCTTCAGAACCGGTAGACCTTCGCCGTCGCCAGACCGTCGTGCCGTACCGTAACCGCCGGCCGCCGGATTTTCTCAATCAGATCGATGAGGCTGTCCGTCTCGAAATACCGCCGGGAATCGGCGATCAGCAGATAATCCCCGGGCCGGATTTTGTATTGCGGATCGAACAGGGGCACGACTTTCAGATCCTTGCGCCCAAACAGGTGCGTATAGAAACCGATCCCCATGGGATCGCTTCCCGCCAAAAGCGCCCCGGGCGGCGCCACACGGCAGACGTATTTCACCGCTTCGCGAACCCCTAAATCGTAGACCTCGTCCGGGGGAAAGAACCAGCCGACACTCGCCCGCCCGCCTCCGAGCGCATTTACATAGAGCCGGTCGTAGGGCAGCCAGGTCGCCGCACTGGCCAGCGGCCACGCAACCGCCGTCACAAGGGTGGCCGCCATCGCCGTCCGCCACACCCTCGTCCCCAACCGCGGGCGGCTCCAGGACCAAAGCTTCTCTATGGCCCATCCGCCGGCCAGATAGAGCGACGGCAAAACAATCGCTACATACCGGATCCATTTCGACCCGGCCAGCGTATACGGCACAAACCAAAACGTCATCGTCACCCGCAAAAATATCGAAATCAGAGAATTCCGTTCGCGGAACAGGAGCAGAATCCCCGCCAGGGCCGCCGCCAGGATCGGCAACGGCGTCTTCACCCCCAGCACCCACACATAGAAATACCAGGGCAGGCCGTAAGGGGTCGTCAAAGCGTTGTTCAAATAGACCCGGCCCTCCATCAGGTAGCCGCGATGCTGAATCGTTTTCTCCTCGCTGTACCGGAGCATGGCTTCGAGGTTCTTGGGCGCCAGGATCACCGGATTGAACAGCATGAAGGTCAGCCCCATGACTACAACCAGACGGCGAAAATACGGGCCCATTTGCCGGCTCGGTATGGCGACGCGGTTGGCAACGTGCCAGATCAGGACAATCAAACCGAGCTGCGTGATGCCCAGATAGTAGGAGGCCATGTCGAGTCCGAAGGCGATGCCAGCGAAGGTAAACCATCGTTTCGACTCGGCGTCACTCGGAGCCTGTTTGGCGCGGTTGTAGCAGTAGAAAGACAGCAGGGTGAAAAACACGAAGAGGGATTCTTCCTTGAGCTCGCGGTTGAGCGCCACCGAAAGCGGCGAGACCGCCCAGAACACAGCGGCCAGCCAGGCGCCCAGCAACCCAATCATCTGGCGCGCCAGCAGAAACAGAACGACGGCCGTCGCCGCGCCAAAGAGGACGATCGGCAGGCGGAGCCATGCTTCGAGGGGCAGGCCGTGGGCGCCGTGGGCGAGCGCCCAGCGGTTGTAATGCTCGCCCATATCGAGGCTCCCCCAGGCCATCATCTTCATCAGCATGGGGTGTGAGCAGTTGACCCCGGCGAAATGGCCGTGGCGATACTGCTGGATCGCATCCCACTTCGCCGCTTCATCCTCCGACAAACTGGGCTGGCCGATCCGGTAGGCGCGCAGACCGAGCGCGACAAGAAACAACAGGGCGAGGAAAAGCCGTTCGAGGCGTGGAGCCCGGCCGCTACTCATGGGCCAAGGCGTCGACGGGATCGAACCGGGCAGCCCGCAGGGCGGGATAGCAGGCGCCGGCGGCCGCCGCCGCAAAGGCCAGAATGATCGCGTTGGCCACCCATTGACCCGGAATCAGTATGGTCAGCGATGGCAGATTGTGGTGAAGAATGAACCGCGTGATCCAGGTCGCACCGAGCCCCACGAGAATCCCCAAACCGGCCATGATCATCGTTTCTTCCAAAATCAATACCACGAGCTGCGTGCGCGATGCCCCAAGCGCTTTCAGAATGCCGATTTCGCGCGTCCGCTCGAGCACGATGGTGTAAGTGGCCAGGAAAACGACCAGGAAGCTGATGGCCACCCCCAACCCGACCATGGTATGGATGAACGGTTCGAGGTCGGGCAGATTCGATGTATTCATCAGCGTCAAATACTCTTTCATCGATAGAACCCGGTAGTGGGAAAGAGCCTGGACCAGACTCCGCTGGGTGCTTTGGGTGTCGCCGGTGCTGCGGACGTAGAACAGGGACACCTTGTTCCCCGCGCCGCTGATCTCTTGCCCCGTGGCCAGGGGCACATATAGCCTGGCGCCCTTGCCACTCTGGACGATTCCGCTGATCGTGAATTGATGGTTCAGCAAGGACAGGTGGTCGCCCACCTTCAGATGCTGGGCCTTTGCCTCGACGTCATCGACGATCGCGTCGTTCGGTCCGTGGAACGGCCCTCCCGACAGAAACCGAAAACCGTTGCTCAGTGCCTGGAAGTTTCCGATGTCGATCGCATAAACCATCTCGAACGACCGCTTCCTCACCATCACCAGCACGGGCGATACCGTTTTCACGCCGGGAACCTTCTGAATTTCCGCGCCCAGGCTTTCCGGCAGAGAGGCCGTTGAGAACGTGAAGAATATCGACGAGTTCGGAGGCTGAACCATCAAATCGGCCCCCACGCCTTCCACCCTCCGGCCCCACCCGCTGACCACGCCGTTGATCATCCCTATAATCAGCAAGATCAACACGATCTGGATTGCCACAGCGAGCATGCTCAGACCGGTTCTCACCGGGCGTACCCGCAGGTTGCTCCACACCAAGCGCCAGTAGCTGAATTCACCGACCGACATAGACGAAGTGATTGCCTTCCCGCGCCCGCAATTCCGCGTGCGTAACTCTAGCATCGGCGCCAGGACGGGTCAAAACTCGATTGGATTCCGGCAACAGGTTTGCTCAGGTCTCAGGAATTTTTTTCCGGAACGGATCAGAAGTTTTCAACATCTGTGTTGAAAACTCTGTGGAAATGATCTTCGGGAAAGCCCTAAGCGCCCGAAAAAAAACAAGCTACTGCACATTGCACCACCTCTGTAGCACTGCGGGCGGGCGGAGGCGCCATCGAGCGGCCGTCTGGCAATTCAAACACCTGGACAGCAAGAATGCGACCCATCCATGTTCCAATTTTCGATTTTTCCGTTTTTTTTCGGGGCGACTCAGTACCAATGCGTTTTCGGTCGCTGGAGCTTGATCTGAATGGTCTGGTTCGGCTGATTCACCAGATAATATTCCCCAAACGGCTTCCATCCAGCGGCCACCACCTGAATCAGCACTTTGCCCCGCGGCAATCCGGGGAAAGAAGCGTAGCCGTTATTGTCGGTTTTCAGATCCAATTCGACCTTTTTGTGCTTGCGAAGCAAAAAAAGTATGGCGCTTTTTTCCTGGAGATGGAGATAAACGCTGGCGTTCGTTACCGCGTCCGGCTTTTCCCCGCCAACGACGTGGATCAGGAGCAGGGTTGTGCCGTCATCGGACTTCTTGTCTTGCGCCTTGCCTTTGGCCGAGCCGGATTGCGCGGCGCAGGGAACGCCAAGAGCCATGGCCAGGAGAAAAATCAGGACCGCCGGCCGCCGGGCACAGGAAACGGTTTTCATCGCCAATCCTCCGAACGCGAGTGTTCTGCGGCGAAACCCTTTTTGAGAGCAGGAGATCCGGGCACCAGGAGGCAACGGCCGTCATCTGGTTTTCGTTCATCTGCCCGATCCGGTTTCGCATCTATCTAATGGTAGGCCAAAGCGGTCTCGACGTATTCGGGCCGAGAGAGCAAATCCTTCCGGATATTGCCTTCCGTCGCGGCGATCCGCCGCTTGGCGGGCGGAATTGACCGCCGGCGGAGGGTGGGGTAGTGTCAACCCCGGGGCACGATCACCGCAGCCTTTTTACTCATATACCGGCGCGGCGTTTTCCGCAACGGGAAAAGGCGCGTGCGGCCCCGCGGCATCCGCCGGGCATATCCCTGCGTGCCTTCAATCCAACCGGGAGGAACCATCATGGGGTTCGCCACCAACGCCATTCATGTGGGCCAGGAACCCGATCCGGCCACCGGCGCGATTGTTGCGCCGATCTATCAGACGTCCACCTACGTGCGAGCCGAGCTGGATAAACCCACCGGTTACGACTACGCGCGGACCGAGCACCCCAACCGCCGCGCCCTCGAACGGAGCATGGCGAAACTGGAAGGCGGGGCGGCGGCGTACGCTTTTTCCTCGGGGATGGCCGCCATCGACGTGGTTTTCCGCCTGCTTCGGCCCGGCGATCACCTGATCGTCTCGCGCGCCGTCTATGGCGGCACCTACCGCCTGTTGACGCAGCTGCTCGAGGGATTCGGGCTCCAGTTCGATTTCGTGGATACTTCCGATCTCGCCGCCACCTCCCGGGCGATCCGCCCCTCGACCCGGATGATCTACATCGAAACACCGACCAACCCGACGATGCTCCTGACCGACATTGCCGCGACCGCCCGCCTGGCCGGCGAAGCGGGCCTGACGCTGACAGTCGACAATACGTTTCTGAGCCCCTATTTTCAGCAGCCCATCACGCTGGGCGCCCACATCGTCGTTCACTCGATGACCAAGTACCTGAACGGCCACAGCGACGCCGTCGGTGGCGCCGTCGTGCTTGCGCGGCAACCCGATGCCGACCGCATCTACTTTCTTCAGCGTTCGGCCGGTGCCGTGCTAGGCCCCATGGATTGCTGGCTGGTCTCGCGCGGCATTAAAACACTCGCGGTGCGCATGGAGCAGCACAACCGCAACGGCATGGCGATTGCCCGCTTCCTCGATTCCCACCCCAAGGTACGGCGGGTTCACTATCCCGGCCTGCCCTCTCACCCGCAGCACGAGCTGGCCGTGCGCCAGCAGCGCGGGTTCGGGGCCATGATCTCTTTCGATCTGGGATCGCTCGGAGCGGCTCGCCAATTGCTGAACCACGTCCGCCTCTGTTCCCTGGCGGAAAGCCTGGGCGGCGTGGAAACGCTCATTTGCCACCCCGGACTGATGACCCACGCCTCAATGCCGGCCGAAGTGCGCGACAGCGTGGGGATCACCGAAGGGCTGGTTCGAATTTCCGTTGGGATCGAGGATGCCGAGGACTTGATCGCCGACCTCGATCAGGCGCTGTCCCACGCCTGAGAGCGCCCGTCCCGGCGGCCGGGGGAGATTTTACGCGACGGTGGAGCGCCCGGACTTCGCCGCGACGCCCGCCGATTCATTGGCGGCCGGGGGAACCACGGGAACCAGCTTGCCTTCCCGAATCGAATATTCGGCGTTGCGCCAGCGCACCCGGCTTCGCAAGAAGCTGGTCATCCAGAGGCCAAACGCCATGGCGTCCCAGATGGGAATCAGCGCCATCTTCCGCCAGACGCCCTGCTCCTGGAGGCCCGCCGCCCCGATTTTCCACGTCATCCATGCGCGCAGGGCGAAATAGGAGCCCAGATAGCCCAAGGCGGTTCCCAGTGTGGGTCGAATCGCCACCGCGACCAGGCACCACGGCAAGCCCTGCGTGAAGATCAATCCCATATGACCCCACGGACGCATGTGCCGCATCACGACGAACCAACGCAGCCGTTTCGCCCAGAGGTCCCGCATCGAGCCATAATCGGGGACCGTTAGAATCGTGTACGGGAGCAACTCGACCTGATAGCCCTGTTCCGCGATCAGCCGTCCCACCAGCAGGTCGTCTCCCGGGCGGTCCCGCAGGGCGGAATAGCCGCCAAACCCCTCGAGGCGGTCGCGCCGCGTGGCGATGGTCGGCCCGAGCGCGAATTTGACCCCGTCGAGCTGCCGGGCCACCAGGATGCCGGCGTAAAAATCGGAAATCATACCGACGGTCTGTAGCCGCTCGGCAAATGTTTTTTCCCCGGCCGCGACATAAAAACAGGTCACCGCGCCGACGCGGTCATCGGCCAGCGGAGCCACCACCGTGCGGAGATAGTCGGGCCGCACGCGCACGTCGCTATCGCTGATCACCAGCACCTGGTTTTTGGCTTCGGCCACCAGCCGGGCTAGCTTCGCCACCTTGTCGTTCGATCCACCGCTGCCATGATGGAAAATCACCCGGATCGAACGGTCCGGGAAATCCCGGCGAAGCCGTTCGATGACCGGGAGCACCGGATCATCCGGGTGGCCGACGCAGAAGAGAATCTCGTAATCGGGATAGTCCTGACGGCAAAAACTGGCGAAGTTCTCATAGGCGTCCGGGTCCAGGCCCATGGTCGGCTTGAGGTTGCTCACCGGGGGCGTGAAAGCCGCACCGGGCCGCCCGCCGGCCGGCTGCCGGTCGAAATACCGATAGGAGCTGTAGAGGACGAGCAGGTAGTAGACGAACGGGATCGCCGCCAGCCCGAGCAGTGCGTCCTCAACGATCCGGTAAACCATCCAGCCCCCTGGCGACCGCCATCGCCTGAGCGGCTCGTCCGCATCAGGATAGCAACAATTGGAGATCGACGCTCGTTTGACGCCTTGGATTCACGACCGGTTCCCACGTACAATTTCCCGGATGCCGAAACATAGGCCGGCGCAGGACGAGCATAGCCGGGAACATCATCGCCGGTTGCGCTCCAAGACAATTGTTTTTCTGGTGTTAATGGCGCTGCTGGGACCCCTGAGCAACATCCTGTTCCGGGTCGGCATGGAGCGCATGGGAGCGCTATCGGCCTTTACCCCGCTGGCGCTGCTGCTTTACGGATGGCGCATGCTGGGTAATGGGTTCCTGATTCTCGGCACCTTCATGCGCATTCTATTTACGGTGGCCAGTTGGCTGGTCCTCAGCTGGGCCGACTATAGCTTTGTAACCCCTGCTTCCGCCGTCAATTACGCAATTGTCGCGCTCATGGGGAGTTTTCTACTGGGAGAATCCGTCAGTCCGGAAAGGTGGGTCGGGATCGGAGTCATCTGCTTAGGAGTAGCATTGGTGGGGATCACGCCTGCCAGCACCACCCAGGCAAAGGCGCCGCCCGACGGCCCCGTCCGGAAAACGAATTGTCCAAACATGCATCAAGAACATACCGAACTCTGCTAATATTCTTAATTCTGACTCATTCCGGCGATAAGCTGGCATCAGAGGGGGTTTGCATGCGCATTATGGTGCTCGGTGGTGATGGATACTGCGGTTGGGCCACGACGCTCTACCTTTCCGCGAAGAATCATTCGGTTGCCATCATCGATAACCTGGTCCGGCGGGAATGGGACAGAGAGCTCAACATGGAGACGTTGACGCCGATTCAGCCGCTCTCCGAGCGGATCGGGGCTTGGCGCAAACTCACCGGCAAGTCCGTCGATGCCTTCATCGGCGACGTGACCAACTACGACTTTTTGTGCTCCACGCTGAAATCTTGGAAACCCGACGCCGTGGTCCATTTCGCCGAACAGCGTTCGGCGCCCTATTCGATGATCGACCACGAGCACGCCGTGTTCACCCAGATGAACAACGTCGTGGGCACCTTGAATCTGCTCTTCGCCATACACGAGATCTGTCCCGAGTGCCATCTGGTGAAGCTGGGCACCATGGGCGAGTACGGCACCCCGAATATCGACATCGAAGAGGGCTACATCAACATCGAGCACAATGGCCGGAGCGATTTGCTCCCGTTCCCCAAGCAGCCCGGCTCCTTCTATCACCTGTCCAAGGTCCACGACACCCATAACATCGCTTTCACCTGCAAGACGTGGGGCTTGCGCGCCACCGACCTCAATCAAGGGATCGTTTATGGCACCGTGACCGACGAGGTCGCGCTCGACGAGGCTCTGATCAACCGCTTCGATTACGATCAGGTGTTTGGCACGGTGCTGAACCGTTTCTGCGCCCAGGCGGCGGTCGGCTATCCGCTCACCGTCTACGGCAAGGGTGGACAGACGCGCGGGTTTCTGGATATTCGCGATACCGTCCGCTGCATCGAACTGGCCTGCCTGAATCCGGCGGCGCCGGGCGAGCTTCGCGTATTCAACCAGTTCACCGAGCAGTTCACGATTCTCGAGCTGGCGCGAATGGTTCAGGCGGAAGGTAAAAAACTCGGACTGAAAGTCACCATCGACCACCTGCCCGATCCGCGCGTCGAAGCCGAGCACCACTATTACAACGCCAAGCATTCGCGCCTGGTGGATCTGGGCCTGAACCCTCATTTGCTTTCCGATGCGCTGATCGACTCCCTCATGAACATCGCCGTACGCTATCGCGACCGGGTCGATCCCGAGCATTTCCAGCCGCGCGTCGACTGGCGCCAGTGCCGCACCTCGACCTCGGCCCGGCCCTCGCGCCGCGCAAGCACGCTGGCCGATTCCCTGCGAATGCCTGTTTCCGACTTCAATCTGACGAGCTAAGCCGTCCGTGCCACCGGGATCGCAAACGGGGATCCCGGCGGGCGCGCCTGTCGGCGAAAGCCGGCCAAAATCACCGGACAACCAGAGTTTTGCCGCTGCCGGGTCTTCACCGGCATAGCATGCGTCTGAACACGGCCAGTCCAAGAGGGAAACACGACCGATGGCAGTAGCCAGCGATCCTGCCGCCCCTGCCGTTGCCGGACGGAGCCAGCCGTGGTACGCGCTGACGGGCCCGATTGTCGAATGGGGCGCGGTGGCCCTGTTTGCGGCATTCGCGATTGCGCTGATGGTCTATCCGGTGCTGCGGGCCTTCTCCATGGTCCAGGTCGGCTACAACGAGGGCTGGAACGTCTACAACGCGATCACAGCCGCCCGCCATTTGCCCTTATACGCACACCGGTACAGCTGGACCATCGTCAATTACCCGGCGCTGACGTGCTACATCGTGGCCTGGCTGCATCGAATGGGCCCGGGCTATCTGGCCGCCGGACGGATGCTGGCATTGCTGTCCTTCCCCATTTCCTGCCTGCTGGTTGGCCTTGTCGTGTGGCCGTTGAACCGTGACTGCCGGGCCGCCTTATTCAGCGTTTTTTTGCATGGCGGTGTTTTGCATCGGGGGGACCGAATACATCGGCTACGATGACCCGCAAATGCTGGCGCAGGTCTTTTTCCTGTGCGGCTTCCTCGTTTACATCATCGACATTTCGGGATCGCCGCGATTTTCCCGCCTGGCATTGGCGGTTTCCCTGTTCATCGTCGGGGGCAACGTCAAGCATAGCCTCCTCGAGTTCCCGCTGGCCGTGCTGATCGATCTGGCGCTCGCCAACCGGAAACGGGCTCTGCAATATCTATTGGTTGCGTTTCCCCTTTTAGCCGTGTCGATTTACGCCGGAACGGTTGTCGGTGGTCCGTCCTTCGTAGCGAATATTCTGACGCCGCGAGTGTTTTCCTTTTTCAAGGCCTTCACCCAATTCATGGAATATGGCTTTGGGCCCGCATCGCTCGCCATGATCGCCGCCGCGATCTGGAGCGTGGGGGCATGGAAGCAGAGGCGGCTCCGGGTTCTGGCGATCCTATTCTGGTTGTCGGTCTTCCCCCGGCGCAGCCGGACCCGACATCTTCTGAGATGGCGCGAACCCTTGCCGTCCGTCCAGGATTCGCGAGCCCTACACGGATGCGAAAGTGAAACCGCTCGCCTGCATCGTACTGCCTACTTTCAACGAGGCGGAGAACCTTCCCCCTCCTTCTGCCGCGCATTTTCTCGCAGGCTGGCGCGCTCCCCAGTTATGAATTGCACGTGCTCGTCGTGGACGACTCCTCCCCGGACGGCACCGCGGATTGCGTCCATCAGGCCATGCGGCGTTATCCAAGTCTCCATCTGATCTCCGGAAAACAGCGCGGCCTGGGCGATGCCTACCAAAGGGGCTTCGCCCATGCCATCGAGACGTTCCATCCACACCTCATCCTGCAGATGAATGCCGATCTTCAGCACGATCCCGCCCTTCTACCCCAAATGATCGGCTTGGCCAGCGACGGTTACGACCTGGTCATCGGCTCGCGGTTCGCTTCGGGCGGATCCACGACCAACTTTTCCCTGCATCGGAAAATGATCAGCCTGACGGGGACCTATTTGATCCGCCGGTTTGCGGACATCCCGCATGTACACGACTGCACGTCAGGATATCGGGCGATCCAGGCGGAGATGATCTCCCGGTGCGACCTCAGACCACTGTCCACCCGCGGTTATTCATTCCAGTCTTCGCTCCTGTGCGAATTGTTGTGGAACGGGGCCCGGATCAAGGAGATCCCATCGTTTTCGGCGAGCGCCCGCACGGGAAATCGAAGCTTTCCTTGCGCGACCAGTGCGAGTTTGTCGTGAATCTGTTTCAGCTGCGGCTTCGCCGTCCCCGGTGCGCGTACACCTGCCCCGCGGCCAATGCCGCAACAAGCCGGGAATCCGTCACCGCTCCGAGCGCGAAGAATCGCGCCCGGTCATCGCTGCCGAAGAGCGAGGTGATGACCCAACTCACCTCCGGCAGCCTCGATTCCGACTGAAGTAATTTCGCCGGTCGCGACCTATTTTCCCCGGCGGTCCCGGCCCTGGGGAGCCAAAGACTCGCCAATCCAGTTGAGATAGGCTCGCGAGCCGGCGGCAATGGGCAAGGCCATGATTTCCGGCGTCTGGTAGCTGTGCAGCTGGCGAACGCGGCGCTCGAGCCTGGGGAAGAGTCGCGCCGAGGTCTTGGCGAGCAGCAGGATTTCACGAGCCCGCTCCACTTTCCCCTGCCAGCGGTAAACGGACGCAACCGGGCTCTTCTGGACGTTGACGCAGGCGGCCAGGCGCTCGCCGACGAGCGTTTGGGCGATCCGGTTGGCCTCGCGAAGGTTCGCGCAGGTCACCAAAACCACCAGCTTGCCGGTCATCCGGTCGGGCTCCTTCGGCCAAAGAGTTCCATTGCCACTGTCGCGGGATGCCACGGACCCTCGCCAACCTCCCGCCGGCTGTTACTTCTTCGCGCTCCGTTTCGGGAGAGTGTTCTTTCGCGCGGCGGGCACCGCTATACAATACCAGCCAATGTCGCAAGCAAACATCCAATTCGCCGCCGCCGAATGGCGCGGAATGATCGGCGATGATTTCACTTTCGGTCGCGTGCGGGCCCTCGCGAAGGCGATGGCTCGCCTGGCCCGCGCCAAACGGAAACGCCCGAAACTCCTGGTTGCCTACGACACCCGGTTTTTGTCCCGTGAGTTTGCCCGAGCCGCCGCCAGCACGCTCGAATCCGAGGGCGCACGCGCCCTGCTCGCCGACCGGGCAGCGCCGGCCGCGGCGGTTTCGCTCGAAATTCTCCGGCGGAAATTGGACGGCGGCCTGTACGTCACCGCGGGCCACGATCCGGCCGAATACAACGGCTTGCGATGGATTGAGGCCGATGGAGCGGCAACCGATCCCAAACGGGCCGCTGAAATCGAAAGGCTCGCCGCGAATCCGGCCGGCGCGGAACCGGATGCCGGCGAGGGGGAGCGCCTGGCGGCCGAAGAGATCGATCCCTCGCCGGCCTATCTCGAA
Organism: Candidatus Dormiibacterota bacterium; assembly: GCA_035534495.1. GTDB lineage: Bacteria > Acidobacteriota > Terriglobia > Acidiferrales > UBA7541 > JAKASX01. Next base: position 44,059 of record DATLRW010000081.1, read on the forward strand.
CGGCTCGCCGAACTGGTTCGCGTTGACGCGATCGGGCGGGCCGGGCTGGAGGTCGTCTACGATGCCATGCATGGCGCAGGCGCCGGCTGGCTGGACCAGTTGTTTCTGGCCGGCTCTGTTCCGGTCCATATCCTGAACGCGGATCGAGACGTTCTGTTCGATGGCCGGGCCCCTGATCCCGTGCCGGCGAATCTGGATTGCCTGGCGGACGCGTTGGCGGATCGCGGCGCGGCGCTGGGGCTGGCGACCGGCGGCGACGGCAGACGATTTGGAATCGTGGACAGCGAATCGGGTTTTATTCCCGCCGCCTACATTGCGGGGCTTATCTACGACTATCTGGTCGAAAGCCGCGGCTGGCGGCTCGGCATAGCGCAGGGCGCAGCCGCTGCGCCGCTGGTGGACGCCGTGGCGCATCACCATGGTCTGCCGGTCTACCGAACCGCTTCCGGTTTCGAGCCCTTGGCTTCTTTGCTGGCGCGGGACCAGGTGGCGGCAGGCGTGGATGAAGATGGCGGGCTTACGATCCGTGGCCATGTTCCTGAAAGCGATGGAATCCTGGCCTGCCTGCTGGTCGCGGAAATGGTCGCCGAGCGCGGGCCCATCGATGGGCAGTTGAAAAAGCTGCTGCGCCGCCTCGGCAAGGAGGGCGAGCGATGAATACGCACGCGAACAATTCCCCGAAACGGAAACGGCTCGAGTGGCTTGTCTACACGCTGGCCGCCCTGATTCTCGCCGCGCTCCTGGTCGACGGGGTATTCGGCGCCCACGGGTTGATAGCCACCTACCGGCTCCGGCTTCAGGTGAAACAGACGCAGCAGAAAACCAATCAGCTCAACCAGGAAAATCAGGAGTTCACGGGCCAGGTACAGCAATTGAAATCGGACCCATCGGCGATCGAGCGCGTGGCGCGCCAGAAAATGGGACTGGTCAAACCGGGCGAACTCGTTTTTAAGCTGCCGATGAAACGCCCCGCCAACGCCGGCGCCACGACGCCCTCCAGCAGCGCCGCTCAAACCCACTGATTACTCTCTCGGCGCGCCCCAGCCGCCGGCCGTGCCCGCTTCGTCGCCGACCGGAAAGGGCTGGCGGACGAGCCGGCGCAGCCACTCCCGGACCCGGACGCCGCCGCCTTTCCAGCGCGTTCGCGCCAGCGACAGCAACACCATGGCAACGAAAATCGACACGAGCCCCGCCGAGGCAGCCGCGATGCCCGATCCATGCTTGGGAAGAATCGAAAAGTCGCCGTAGACAAACTCGATGTGGACCCAGTAAACGATGAGCGAAGTGGTGCCGATTTGCACGAGCGGGCTGAAGCCGGCGATGCCCGCCCCGAACGGGAGCCGGGAAACCAGCTTCGCCGTCCAGGAACACCAGGCGTAGCCGAGCGAGACGATCATGAGGAGCACGCCAATCCGGGCGAGGAAGAAGTTCGGGCTCGTATGCCAGAAATCGTAGACGGGATAGAGGCGCACCGGCAGCGCGTTCAGCCCTAGGGCCAGCGCGAACAGGACCGCGCCACCGGCGCCGTAGCCCAGATGCGCCCAGCCGGGATGCTCGCGCGCCGGCGCGCTGATCAGAATCATGCCGAACGCCAGGCCGGCCAGGGCAAAAGCGGCCCAGGGGAAGATGGGAAAAAGCCACGGCTGCGGCCTGCCGTAGGTATGCACGCCGTTGATATAGGATTCCAGATACCACGGGAGCCAGCGCGGCTGCCAGGTTGTCCAGACGAGCGGCGTCATCAGGCTGATACCAGCGGCCGAGGCGCCCGCCAGTAGCGCCGTCTTTCCGCGCGTTCGCGCCATTGCATACACCAGGCCCAGCAGCATGAGCGAGACGCCGATTTCATTCAGGATATCGACGCGCAGCAGATCGGTCCACGGCGCTTTTGGCTGCCCCAGCGCCCACTCCTGAACGCGAAACAACAGGCCCAGAGCCAGAATTTCCGCTCCCCGCCGCGCCGTTTCCAGGGCAATGCGGCCGGGCGCCAAGCCGCGGCGCAGCTTGTGGTCCACAACCAGCGCCACGGCCGCGCCGGCGAGAAACAGAAAGATCGGAGCGGGCAGGGTGCCCAGCAGCTGCGACCAGCGGAAGAAACCGCCCTTTCGCGCGGCCGGAGCGAGCCAGGAATCGTAGCAATGCGTCTGAAACATGAGCAGGCAGGCGAGCCCCCGCATCCAGTCGATATGCGTCAGTCGATGCTTGCCAGCCGGCGGCACGTGTCGGGGGTTCTCCTCAGGGTCGTTTTCCCCATTTTACGACGGGAGCGGCGCGGCGCGCACGGCAGTTTCGGCCACCCCGCGTTGGCACGGTTTTTTTCGATTCGACCGTGACACAATGAAATCGCGCGTCGAACAGGGAGGAGCGCAAGCGAGGCATGAAGGCGAGCCGATCGATTCCCATGGCGTGGGCGATGGCCCTATGGGCGACGCTCGCGCTGGCCATCGCGTTGCTGGGCGCGCGGATGGGGTACGGGGGCAAGCCATTCGCCGTCGCGGTGCTGGTGCTGGCGCTGCTGCTGGCCGGTCAGATTTTCAACGCCGCGCGCGGCTTCCGGAAAAAGCTGAAAGGGCCGCTCGGCGAGGCGCGCCTGCTGCTGCTTCCACTCGGGCTCGGCTTCGCGTACGCCGGCTACCTGGCCGGAACGGGAAACCTGACCTGGCCGCGCCTGGTCGGAGGTCTGGCCTACGTCGAGGTGCCGGCGCTGCTGGGATTATGGGGCAGGGGCCGGGCGGCGGGGGCATGGCAGGACTATGCGGCGCTGGTGGTCTTATGGGCGCCGATTGAGTTCGCCTGGGGACGCGCGCTCTTTCCCTATCCGGCGGCGGCCACGCACACGCTGGAAATCCTGCTCGGGCTGAACGCGGGCATTGTGGACTTTCTCTATTTGCGCGAACTGGACGGGGTGGGCTACACGATCGCCTGGGGCCGGGGATTCGCCTCGGCCGTGATCCTGAATTTCGTTATCTTTGCGGCGATCGCGATTCCCCTGGGCGAATGGATGCATTTCATCCGCTGGGCGCCGTCGATGGCGAAACTGAAATCGCTGCCCCTGACGGCATTGGGAGTCCTGTTTTTCACGGCGTGGCCGGAGGAGTTTCTGTTTCGCGGGCTGCTGCAAAATCTGCTGTCGAAAAGTTTCCGGAACGAGACGGCCGGATGGCTGGTGGCTTCGGGCCTGTTCGGTCTTTCGCACATCGTTCATGGATTTCCGAACTGGAAGTACGTGCTGCTGGCGACGATTGCGGGTCTGTTTTACGGAATGGCGTGGGCAAAAACGAAATCGATGACGTCGTCCTGCCTGGTGCATGCCCTGGTGGACACGATCTGGCACACGCTGTTTTAGCGGCGGCGGCAGAGCAACCGGCGGCGCCAACCGTCACAAAATCGGGCCCTCACGGAAAACGAAGGAGTTCGGATGCGATGACGGAACGCGTTCAGGTGGGCACTTCGGGCTGGCATTACGCGCACTGGCGCGGGCCGTTTTACCCGGAACATCCGCGCCCGGCGGGGATGATCGAGATGATGGGCCGGGAGCGAAAGTCGTACATGGGATTCTGCCGTCCGCCGGGCGGCGGGAAAGAACGCAGCGCGCGGCTACTTCGCGTTGAGGACGGCGACCGGCTCGGTCTCGTCCGCCTCGGCTTTGCGCGAACCGGTTCGCCACGAAACGATCGCGCAGCAGACGAGGATCACGATTTCGGGATTTAATGGCCCACGGTACGGCATGTCCGGATGCGTAATGTAGTACACGAGCGGGAAAAATACGATCATGATGGCGTAAGGCACGATTTTTAGGGCGCCTTTCACGAGCATTTTCCGGAATCCGATGAGAGCCAGGATCGTCGTCCCTAAGCAGAAGGGGATGTTGGCCGGATCGGACGGTTCCTCGTGCAGATATTTCGGGTTAAAGCTCCAATAGCCGGCCCAGATAAAGACGAATCGGCGCACCGAACGCCAAAGGAAAATTCCCGGATGCTTTTCGATATAGTCCCGGGCCTGCACCCACTTCGCGGCCATGTAGGCCTGCTCACCGAGCCGATCGAATTCCGCCAGTTCGCGGTTGCTGCCAGAGGGTTGCACGTTGCCGTTCCACCAGTGGAGCGCATTGCCGACATTTCCCACGCACAGCTCGAGCGGAAAGCCATCCCGTAGGAACACCGGCTTATGGAAGATGAGGTAATTGCGCGCGAACCACGGCGCAAGCACCGCGCAGAAAACCACCGCCGAAACGATGGCCGGAGGCAGCCATCGCCGGCCTTGCCGATGCAGGCGGTAGCACGCCCATAGCGCCAGCAGCGGGACGACGCTGAGCACAGCGGGATCGGTGAGCGCGGCGACACCAAAGAGCAGGCCGAAGCCGGCCCATGCCCACACGCGCGTCGAATCCTGGAGGCACAGCGCGGCCCAGAACAGGCAGGTGAGCATCAAAGTGAACAGGGCGGTATCCCGGATCATATCGGCCGAAAAATAAATTGCATACGGGAAAAAGGCCCATAACCACACGGCCCAGCGCGCAGTCCGAATTCCGAAACTCTTACGGGCGATAAAGAAAATCGGAATGCACGTGAGAGACGAGAAGAGACTTTCCAGGCTCAAAATAGCCACGGCCGCGGCCTTCGTGTATATCCCAAATAGAGCGAAGACGCCGGCCAGAACGTACGGCATGACGGGAGGAAGCAAAGCGGTAGGGCCCGTTCGGGGGCCGTAATAGGGATTGCCGAAGCCATGACCCAGGACAATCGATTCGGCGACCTTTCCCACCTCGAAGCCAAACAGCCAGTGCTGCCGTTGCGGGTCCAAAAAGCTGGGATAGACAAACGCGACAACGACGAGCCGAACGGCCAGCGCGGCCAGAACCGGGAACAACAACAGCCGGAAGTGAGACTCACCCGCTCCCCGCGCTTGAGGCCGAGGAAATGATGGGGAAGCGGTCATGATTGGATTTGGGGGATTTTTAAGCTGCGGGTCTGCCGTCGCGCACCCA
>DATLRW010000082.1:0-12584 GCA_035534495.1 Candidatus Dormiibacterota bacterium
TGATCCTGACCCGCCGCCGCGACATCATGGGCATCCACGCGAACACCCGGCTGACCAATCTCCTGGCCTATGCCTGCACCTTTGTGATCCTCGCGCTGAACGCCCTGCTCATCGCCCAGGCGGCCGGCGTGAGCTTCTGAAGACCGGGGCGGGGGACCACAACCACAACAAAATAACGGACCGGATGGAGGCGTTACCTTTCGGCTGGCCGGGCGTCGCCGTGACTGTGGTTACTGGAGCTTTTCGACCGCCTGGGCGACCTCGCCGACCTCGGGGACCTGCAGAATTTCATACTGCTTTAGCCAGGCGAGCTTGCCTTCCTTGTCGATGACCGCGATGGCGCGAGCCGTGATGCCCTTGTCGCTCAAATAGAGGCCGAATTTGTCGGCCACCGAGCCGCGCGGCTGAAAATCGGCCAGCAGCGGATAGCCGATGCCGAGCTTTTCCGCCCAGGCCTTGTGCGACCAGACGCTATCGACGCTCAGTCCGAGGATCTGGGCGTTCAAGTTTTCGAATCTCTTCAATTCATCGACGAAGCAGGCGTGTTCGTTGGTGCAGACCGGGCTCCAGTCGAGCGGGTAGAAAACGATCACAACGTTCTTTCCACGGAAATCGCTGAGCCGTACGTCCTTCTGATTCTGGTCTTTCAGCGTGAATTCCGGTGCAGCTTGACCGACTTCGATGGACATGAGCGAGCCTCCCATAAGGAATTTGCCTTGCTGAAGGGCGACGCGCTGCGTCGCGCGCCTATGCTACCGCAGCCGGCGCAGGGGGCCAAGGCGCAGGGAGGGCCAGGGCGGGGGACGTCGCAGCCGGCTCCCTCCTGTCGCCGGAGAGCCGGCTGGGCCGTCGCCGACTATTGATTAGAAAGAAACTTCAGCGGTAAAGCCATGTTTGTAACCTTGACATTATAAAGGTGGTTAGGCAGAGTAAGCGCGAGGTGGGAGGGTAAAGGATCTATAACGGCAAAAATCAGGGGCAGCGGTAACCAAAAAGAAGCCAAATATAAAAAAAGTAAGGCGACGATTTCCCGAAACAAGGCTTCGGGGGAGAAGGTTACATGCCAGGTTTGTTGGCTGCCTCGACGGACGCCGAACGGCTGTGGAACGCAGTTTCCATCGTTTGTTACGGAACAAGTCCTCAACCAGGTTTTGACCGGCCCGGGTCGCCGGTCGTTGGTGGTGGAAGTCCGTGATTTCCCTTGCATCTGTTTGGGTCAACCTGTTCAGAACATCCCTTCTGGCTCCCAAGGAAGCGAGGCATAAGGCGGGGAGTCCCAATTCAATCCCCTTCTGGGTTCAATTTGCGTTCGGAGAGCGGGAGCGATAGATGCTTTCTCGGTGGAAGATTGCACTGGCGATGGTGCTGTTGATGGGGGGATTGCCCCTGCTCGGTCACGCGCAGACGGCTTCAATCAACGGAACGATTATCGATGCCAGCGGGGCCTCGGTGCCGCAGGCGAAGGTGACGGCCATAAGCACGGCAACGGCCTCGACGCGCATGGCGGAAACGAACGCGGCCGGCTACTACAGCATTCCCAACCTGTTTCCCGGAAAATACGACGTTACCGTCCAGCGCCAGGGCTTCCGGACCTTTCAATTTACCAGCGTCACCCTGACCGTCGCGCAATCGCTCAGGCTCAATGCGAAGCTGATCGTCAGCGCCGTGTCGGCCACGGTCACCGTCAGCGGCGAAACGGTTCCTCCGCTGGATACGACCAACGCGCAGATCAGCAATGTGGTGCAGAGCGCTCAGATCGAAGCTTTGCCCCTGATCCTGCGCGACCCCTATACCCTCGTTCTCCTCAGCCCCGGCGTGGTTCAGAGCAACAGCAGCCTGGGTGGGTTCTCGATTAACGGAACCTCCGAGCGGGACAATAACTTTCTGCTCGACGGCATCGATAACAACGACGCCTACACCCCTGGCCTCCCCGAGGGACTCAGCGTGTCGAACCCGGACACGGCCCAGGAATTTCGCGTCATCACCAACAATTTTGCCCCGGAATTCGGGCGCGATGACGGCGCCATCATCGACGTCATCACCCGCAGTGGAACCAACACCCTTCACGGGGATGCCTACTGGTTCGGCCGCTACGACGCCCTGGGCGCCCGCGACTATTTCAATCACGTTCCGGGAACGCGCAAGAATCCGTATGTGCGCAATGATTTCGGGGCATCGGCCGGCGGCCCGATCCTCAGGAATCGCACGTTCTGGTTTGCGAACTACGAGGGCCAGCGGTTCGTGACGACGCTGGAAAATAGCAGCGTGGTGCCCACGGCAGCGTTCAAAACGGGCCAGTTTGTCTACAGCGGCCAGTCCATTGACGTGAGCACGCCGTCTTCCCCGAACAACGCCCTGCATTTACCGCTCGATCCGACGATGCAGAATATCCTCGGGCTCTATCCGACCCCCACGCCCGGCGCGCCGACGGTGGACAGCGTTCGGGGTCTGCTCTATTTCCCCAGCACGTCCCGCATGAGCTCGGACAGTTTCACAATCAAGATCGATCACAAACTGAACAACGCGAATCACCTTTCGGCGCGATACGTCTTCAATCGGATGGCCGACCCGAACTTCAATCACAGCGACTTCCTCCCGGGCGGACTGGGCTCCCAAAACGAGTATCAGCGCATCCAGAACCTCGCCGTGAGCCTGACCTCGACGATCGGCTCGAGCATGGTCAACCAGCTGCACTTCGGGGGTAACCGCGCCCACCTCAACTTCGGCTGCAATGGGGTGCAGACATTCAACAGTTTCGGGCAGGTCGATGCGTTCGGCCGCGGAGCCGACTACGCGTTGCCGGGGATGGCGGGCTTCGGGTGCATGTCCCTTTTTGACAGCAACGGGATGGCTGTTTTCAGCGGCACCTATCCGGTCGGCGACGACTTCAGTTGGGTACGCGGCAATCACACGTTCAAATTCGGCGGCGAGTTCCGCGATGTCTACTCGAACTCGTACAACGACTTCTACTCGCGCACGACCCTGGATTTCTCCGGCAATTCCAATTACGGCGTCCCGGGCTACCAGACGGGCAACGCGGCCGTGGACAACAATCCGACGCTGCAGAACATGGTCCTGGCCCTGTACGGCCTGGTTGACCAACAGAGCCAAACACAGTTCTTTGGCTATGCCGGCCACCAGACCGCGAGCGATATGCGGGGATTCCGCCAGCGCGAGATCGGTCTCTACGCCCAGGATACCTGGCGGGCACGGCGCAATCTCACGTTCACCTACGGGCTGCGGTGGGAATACTTCGGGGTGCCGTTCGAAGTCAATAACCTGCTGTCGAATTTGCTCGCCAACCCGAGCGGCCCCGCGCCGTTTACCTTCACGCTGCTGGGGCCGAAAAGCGGGGGCCAGCTCTACAACACGGAGTGGAGGGATTTCGAGCCGCGCTTCGGCTTTGCCTGGGATCCGTTCGGAACGGGCAAGACTTCGGTTCGCGGCGGCTACGGGATATTCCACGACCGCGTCTATGGCGATCTTTTGGGCAATGCCCGTGGCAATCCGCCGTTCGACCAGGGCTATTTCGCCGAGCCGTTCGTGACGCTCTCGAACGGCCTGACGCCGCCGGCCGCCATGCCGTTCTCGGCGACCGTGCCCGACTTCGCCGGGATCACGCCGACACTGTTCGATCCGAACCTCCACACGCCCTACAGCCAGAACTGGAATCTTGGAATTGAGAGGGAATTGCCCGGTCAGGTCATGCTCGAGGTGAATTACGTGGGCGTGAAGGGCACGCACCTGTTTCGCGTGGTGGACGGCAACCCGCCCCAGCCTGGCCTGGTTTCGCAGCTCGTGGCCTACTGCTCGGCTCCCAATACCTTCAACTGCACCCCGGCCACTTTGCAATTCGCCAACCTGTGGGCCGGCAAGGAATTCGGCGTTCTTCCCTTCGACGCCGTCAACAACAACGCGTTCTTTCACGCGACGATGGAGAGGTCGATTGCGAATTCCTCCTATAACGGCTTGCAGGTGAACGTCAAAAAGCGCATGTCTCACGGCATCCAGATGCAGTTGGCCTACACCTGGTCCCACGCCATCGACGACGCCTCCGATCCGCTCGTTCCCACGCAGGGAAACAGGTCTGTTCCCGTCAATTCGTTCAACCTGGCGGCCGAGCGCGGCAATTCCAATTTCGATATCCGGCAGAGCGGCGTGATCAATTTTGTTTACGACCCCAATATCGGCCGCGGCCGCGGGCATTGGAACCAGGGATTTGCCGGGCGCGTCCTTGAGGGATGGCAGATGGCCGGCATCGTGACGGTTCAAACCGGCTTGCCCTACGACGTCTTCAGCTATCAGGACAACCAGCACACAGGGGTGACCGACCGCGCCACCGTGACTGCGGGACCGAATCCGCTGGCGACCGGTTCGGACGCGTTCACCGGGCCGAAAAACTATGTTTTTTCGCCCGGCACGATCGGCGTTCCGTCGAACCTGCCGCGCAACTTTTTCTATGGACCGGGCCAGGACAACTGGGATTTCCAGTTGAGCAAGGACACGTCGATCACCGAGCGGGCCAAGTTCCAGCTCCGCTTCGAGTTCTATAATCTCTTCAACCACGTTCATTTCGCCCAGCCCGGCAACTCGCTGGCCAATCCCGGCACGCTGGGTGTTTCGACGGCGCAAGTGGGCCGGTTCGATGGCACGACTGGCGCGCGCCAGATTCAGATCGCCGGCAGAATTCTTTTCTAGTGGAATACCCGGCGCCTGCGCGATTTCCGGGGCTTGAAAAGGGCTCGGCGCCCCGGATTCGCCTGAAATGCAGACTTCCATCCCGTGTGTGGCGGCCAGGCTTGCCTGGAGCCAGACATGGGGTTATGCTCGGGCGGCGAGGGGGAAACGCCATGAAAAAAAACGTAGTTGGTCTAGCGATTATTCTAGCTTTTTCATTGAGTCCGCTCGCCGCGCGAGCACAGCAGAATCCGGTTACTTCGGCTGTGCGGGCAGCGGTGAGCGAGCATGCGAAAATCCTGGTTGCCGGCGCCGAAGAGATGCCTGCCGACAAGTATAACTACGCGCCGACCCCGCAGCAGATGACATTCGGACGCATGGTGCTGCACGTTGCCCAATCGAACGGATTCCTCTGTTCGCGGATCTCGGGCGAAAAGGCGCCCATGATAGGCCATCTCACCGAAAAGAGCCCGAAGGGCCAGCTGATTGCGGCGATGAAATCGTCATTCAACTTCTGCGAACAGGCGCTGGGGAAGGTGAACGACGGCGATTTGTCGCAGCAGGTGCAGTTGTTTGGGGGCCGCATGATGTCGAAGGCCGGAGCGATGATCCACCTGGCCAACGACCTTGCCGACCATTATGCGCAGGAGGCGATGTACCTCCGGCTCAACGGCCACCTTCCGCCCACGGGAGAGGGTCCGTTGATGAAGCGCGAGATGATGAAGGGCCACATGACGGGCAACCACGGCGGAATGTAGCTGAAAACGCCTACCGCAGGAAATAAGAGAAAAACAGGATGAAGGACTGCATTGGCCCAAGGCCGCTTCGGCGGCCTTGGGCCAACGCGGGTTAACGGCTGGAAACGGTGGTCTGCTGGAGCCGCTGCGCCGTCTTTTCCAGCTCTTCGCGGAGCGGGCCAGGCAAACGGTCGCCCATCTTGCCGAAGAAGTCCCGGACGCTTCCGAGTTCCTCCGACCAGGTGCCGGCATCGACCTTGAGAAGCTCTTCCAGGGCATTGGGAGAAACCTTCAGCCCATCGAGAGTCAACGACTGGGGATCGGGAACAAGGCCGATCGGGGTTTCCCGCGCGCCCGCTTTGCCGTCAATCCGGTCGACCATCCACTTCAAAACGCGGACATTCTCGCCGTAACCGGGCCAGAGGAAGCGTCCATCCGCGTCTTTGCGGAACCAGTTGACGTGGAAGACGCGGGGTGGATGCGCGATGCGCCCCCCCATCTGGAGCCAGTGGCCGAAATAGTCGGCCATGTTGTAGCCGCAGAACGGAAGCATGGCCATGGGGTCGCGCCGGAGAACGCCGACGGCGCCGGTGGCGGCGGCGGTCGTTTCCGAAGCCAGGGTCGCGCCGACGTAAACGCCGTGCTCCCAGCTCATCGATTCGTAAACGAGCGGTTCGGCTTTCGCCCGGCGCCCGCCGAAGATGATCACTGAAATCGGAACGCCCGCGGGGTCGTCCCAACGAGGGGAGATCGAAGGGGTCTGCCGCGCCGGAACGGTGTAGCGGGAGTTGGCGTGAGCGGCCGCGCCCCTATCGGGAGACCACGCCTGGCCTTTCCAGTCGATCAGGCCCTCGGGCGGCTCGGCAGTCATGCCCTCCCACCAGGGTTCCTGCTGGGCGGTTAACGCGACGTTGGTGAAAATCGTGTTCTGCCGCAGCGCTTCCATGACGTTCGGGTTGGTCTTCGGGTTGGTCCCCGGGGCGACGCCGAAAAAGCCGGCCTCGGGATTGACGGCATAGAGGTAACCGTCGGGACCGGGATGGAGCCAGGCGATATCGTCGCCAACGGTCCATACGGTGTATCCCTCCGCCTGCAAAGCGGATACCATCATCGCCAGATTCGTCTTGCCGCATGCGCTCGGGAAGGCGGCGGCCATGTAGGAAACGCGGCCGCTGGGATCTTCCAGGCCGAGGATCAGCATGTGCTCGGCCATCCAGCCTTCCTGGCGCGCCATCGAGCTCGCGATGCGCAGGGCGAAGCACTTCTTGCCCAGCAGCGCATTGCCGCCATAGCCCGATCCGACGCTCCAGATCAGTTTCTCCTCGGGGAAATGAAGGACGAACCGGTGCTCCGGGTCCATATCCCCAAGCGAATGCAGTCCGGGAACGAAATCGTCGGACCGGCCCAGGCGTTCCAGGGCGACGCGGCCCATCCGCGTCATAATGCCCATGCTGGCGGCGACGTAGGCGCTATCGGTGATCTCGATGCCGACGCGGGAGAAAGGGGATTCGGCCGGACCCATGATGTAGGGCACAACGTACATCGTCCGGTCTTTCATCGCGTTCTGGAACAAAGGACGCACCTTGTCCTTGGCCTCTTCAGGCGCCATCCAGTTGTTGGTCGGGCCCGCGTCGACTTTGTTCCGGGAGCAGATGAAGGTGACCTTCTCGGTGCGCGCGACGTCGTTCGGATTGCTGCGATGCAGATAGCAGTTCGGATACGTGTCGGGATTAAGTGAAAGCAGCGTGCCGTCACGCAGCATCGTATCGACGAGGCGGCTGCGCTCTTCGGCGGAACCGTCGCACCACTCAATGCGGTCGGGGTGCGTTAGCGCCGCGGTATCTTCTACCCACTTCTCAAGTACGGATGGCAATAGACCTCCTGTCTTTACCTAGGGAACGCGTGAGGTTTTTCCGGTTTTTTCGCGCGTTACGATTGTTAAAAAAAAAGTCTAGCCCCCGCCTGCGTGAAATGCAAGAAAGCGCCGGCCCTCCGATTCCGGTTGCTATAATCGGGCGCGGGGAAAGCGAATGTACGCTCGCCGGTTTCGTGTCGAAGTCCTGATCGGTGGCAGCCGCCGTCCCTGCCCGCTCGACTGGCTCGACCAGTTTTCCATGCGGAATTTCACCGGCTCGGCCGAGTTCGACGATACGCTTCCCTTGGCCGAGGGTCTTCTCGAAGCCGGTCTTCGCGTCGATCCCGAGCGCCTGGCCCAGGCGCTTGGCGTCTGGCTCACCCGCCGCGGCAAGGGGTCGAGCCAACCGGTCGAAGTCGAAATCCGCGAAGAGCCGCGCGCCGCTGGCCGGGCGCCGGCTTCCCGCTAAGCTGTCCTTCCGCCAGGCTTTTCCAGGTGCATCGGGCCCAAATGTGTCCGGCCATCCGGCCTTGGATTATTCCCATGCCGGCCGAGGCTTCGGTTGCGGCCGCGGAGGGCGCCTAGGGTTGCTGGATGGCGGCCAGGATCTGCGGCAACGCCTCCCGCGCGGCGCGTTCGCCGGCGGCAACCAGTTCCGGGGTTCTGGGAAAATCGTCCCAGCGAAACTCCCCCACGTCCGGCTCGATCAGCACGTCGGCCAGCGGGCGCCAAACCGCTTCGCCGTGGCGCATGAGAACGGTAAAGGTCCGAGCGACGATCTCGAAGAGATTGGTGGGCCGCTCGTCCCGCGAAAAACTGGATAAATTCACCCCGATCACGAAGTCGGCGCCCATTTCACGCATCGCCTTGACCGGCACGGGCGCGGCCAGAAATCCATCGACCAGCAGGCGCCCGTCCTGTTCGACCGGGCGGAACAGACCCGGATAGGCGCACGAAGCGCAGAGGGCCGGACCGATCTTACCCTCGGTGAAGTAGACCGGCTCGGCGGTCATGAGGTCGGTTGCCACGATGGTCAGCGGAATCCGCAATTCGTCGAACGAGCGCACCGGAGTCATCCGGCGCAGGTACCGCTCGAGCCGCGTGTTGGATGCAAACCCATCCCAGGAAACCGCCCATTCCGCGAAGTCCTTGAACCGGGTCGACTGCCCGACCTGCTCCATCACTTCGAGCGGCGTTCCCCCGGCGTAGGCCGCGGCGATCAACGCGCCCACGCTGGTTCCGGCCAGAAAATCGATGGGAATATGCGCCTGCTCGAATATGCGGAGCAGGCCGATGTGGGCGATTCCGCGGGCAAAGCCGCCGCCCAGCGCCAGTCCGACCTTCGGCCTCCTGGCGGGGCCCTCGGCAGGGTTCGCATAGGCGAAAGAGCGAACCCGCTTGACCGCCTGGTTCAGCCATCCGGTCGATTCATCCATCCACTCCCCCGCGCACGCTCACTCATTATCGTTAGATGAGGCGAAAGGGCAATCCGGTTGACCAACCCCGGGCGCTTCAGTAGGCTGGAAAAACGGCGCCACATCCTCTCGGCGCGGGCGTGAATCCATGAAGACTACGATTGAAAACGTTGTCGTTCTCGGCGCGGGAACCATGGGGTCGCGCGTCGCCGCGCATTTCGCCAACGCGGGCGTCCACTGCACGTTGCTCGACGTAGCCGGGGCGGGCGCTTCCGCGGAAGAGCGCAGCCAGCCCGCGCAGGCGGGGCTTTCGGCGGCGCTCGCCTCCAGCCCGGCGGCATTTTTCACCCCGGAGGGGGCGCGGCTGGTGAAGGTCGGCAATTTCGACGATGACCTCGATTGCTGTGGCGAGGCCGACTGGATTCTCGAAGCCGTTGTCGAAAATCTGGAGATCAAAAGGCAGCTGCTCGAGCGCGTCGATGCCCGGCGGCGTCCGGGCACGCTCGTCACGACGAATACCTCCGGCTTGAGCGTCGGCGGCATCGCCCAGGGGCGTTCGGCCGATTTCCAGGCGCACTGGGCCGGAACCCATTTCTTCAACCCCCCGCGTTACCTCAGACTGATCGAAATCATTCCGGGGCCCTCGACGCGGCCCGAAGTCCTCGAGAAACTGGCCCGTTTCGCCGACCAGCGGCTTGGCAAGGGGGTCGTTTTTGCCAAGGACACGTCGAACTTCATCGCCAACCGCATCGGGACGTTCTCTCTCTTGAATGTGTTGCGGCTGATGGACGATCTGGGCCTGACGATCGAGGAGGTCGACGCCGCGACGGGCCCCATGCTGGGCCGGCCGCGCTCGGCCACGTTTCGCACCCTGGACGTCGTCGGTATCGACGTGCTCGCCCACGTCGTGCGCAATCTGTACGAGAGCCTGTCGGGCGACGAGTCCCGCGAGCTGTTCCGCATCCCGAAAATAATCGAGCGGCTGCTCGATCGGGGCTGGCTGGGAGAAAAAAGCGGCAAGGGCTTCTATCAGCGCGTGCGGAAGGATGGGCAAAGCGACATCCTGACGCTCGACCCGGAAACGATGGAGTACCGGCCGCGCCAGCATCCCCGGTTTGCCGAACTCGGCGTCGCCGCCCAGATCGGCGATACGGGCGAGCGTTTGCGCGCACTGCTTTCGCCCGTGCTCGAGGGCAAGCCGGCCGACAATGTCGTCCGCTTCCTTTGGGGCGCGGTTTCCGGCCCGTGCCTCTATGCGGCGCGCCATCTATCGGAAATTGCCGATACGCTGGTCGATGTCGACCGGGCGATGCGCTGGGGATTCGGCTGGGAACTGGGGCCGTTCGAGACATGGGACGCGATTGGCCTCGAACCGATGGCGCGGGCCCTCGAACGGGAAGGGAACTCCCTGCCGCCATGGATCGAGCGGATGCTCGGGTCCGGCAGCCGCTCCTTTTACGAATCGGCCAAGGGGCAGACCCGGTTTTTCGATCCCGGCGCGGCAACCCTGCAACCGGTCCCGGAGCGCGAGGGGATTCTCCTGCTCCCGTCGCTCAAGCAGCGCTCGGGCGTTGTCGAGCGTAACGCCGGCGCGAGCCTGGTCGACCTGGGCGACGGCGTGGTCTGCTGCGAGTTCCACACGAAGATGAACGCGCTCGGCGCGGAAGCCTTCGCGATGCTGCAGTCGGGTCTGCGGCGGCTCGAGAGTGATTTCGACGCCATGGTGATCGCCAATCAGGGTGAGCATTTTTCGGCGGGCGCGAATCTGATGCTGCTGCTCGTCACCGCGCAGGAACAGGAATGGGACGAAATCGACCTGGCCATTCGCCAGTTCCAGCAGGTGAACCAGGCGATCCGCTATGCGCCCAGGCCGGTGGTGGCCGCGCCGCACGGGATGACGCTCGGCGGCGGCTGCGAACTCTCGCTCCACGCCGCGCGCCGCCATGCCGGCGCGGAAACCTACATGGGACTGGTCGAGACCGGCGTCGGACTGATTCCTGCCGGAGGGGGTTGCAAGGAAATGCTCGCGCGAGCCACCGCGGCGGCCGCGGGCAGTTCGGACCTGGATCTATTCCAGCACTTGAAGCCGATATTCGAAAATATCGCGATGGCCAAGGTTTCCACCTCGGCTGAAGAGGCGCGCAAGCTCGCCTATCTCGATCCCGCCGACCCCGTCGCGATGAATCCGGATCGCCTCGTGGCGCAGGCGAAACAGACGGCCTTGTCGATGGCCCGGTCGATCTACCATCCGCGGGCGCCGGCCCCGATTCGCGTCCTGGGCGAGCAGTTCCTGGCGGCGGCGAAGCTGGCGATTCACATGATGCTTCGAGCCGAATACATCAGCGAGTATGACGCCGTCGTTGCCCGCAAACTGGCCTATATTCTCGCCGGCGGCGCGCTCAGTTCGCCGCAATCGGTCGGCGAAGCCTATATCCTCGAACTCGAGCGCGAGGCCTTTATCAGCTTGATGGGCGAGGCAAAAACGCAGGCGCGCATCGCCCACACCCTCAAGAGCGGCAAACCATTGCGAAACTGACGGCGGAATGGTTGACAGCAGCAGGCCACTTCGGCATCGCCGAAGCGGCCTGCTGGCGCGCGGTCTGTGACTTTGGATAGCTTCCTGGCCTCGCGCCGGCGCACAGACAGCAGTGCCTTTGCCACCCGCAAACTGCCCCGCTTTCCGGCTGCACGGCGAAGCGGCGATAGTCGAAGCGATTCCTCGTCGTGCCGTGAAACCGGGACCCCTCGGCGTGACGGCGTTTTCGCCCGGGAGATTCTCCGCGCCGGTTAGAAGGGCGACAGTGGGTATTGTTTGGATGCTGTTGCATGGCATCCGGAGGGTTTACTTCAGGGGCCAAACGTGACGTCTGGAAACGTCGTTGTTGATTCCATCGAGAAGAGACGTTAGGCTTTTGGTCTATTCAGTTCAGAGAAGACATCCCGTGGATCGCCGTCCGCGAACCCTTCGGCGCACGCCGGGGGCGGGGAGGAAGCCAGTCGCTGTGGGTGCCGCGATGACAAGCTCTCTCGATTCGCAAGAAGTCACGGCTGTGCTACAGCGGTTGTTCAAAGCCGCGGATGAAACCGACCCGAAGATTCATGCGCGAATTCGCGCGGAAAGCCCGGGAGGCGTACGCAATGACGCCCTCGCCAGAGAGCTGTTGGGCGGCGCGTACATCCCCGTTTCGCCTGAAGCGGGGCGGCTCTTGTACATCCTGGGGCGATCCACGGCCGCTAAGAACGTGGTGGAGTTCGGCGCCTCCTTTGGCATCTCGACCATTCATTTGGCCGCCGCGACGCGAGACAACGGCAGCGGTCATGTCGTCTCCTCCGAAATGCACCCCGAGAAGGTAAAGCAGGCGAGAAAGAACATCAGCGACGCGGGTCTGAGCCAGTACGCGGAGATTCGCGAGGGCGACGCTTTGCAAACGCTGGCCCATCTGGATGAGCCGATCGACTTCGTGTTCCTCGACGGCTGGAAGGAGTTGTACTTGCCGCTTCTGAAGTTGCTCGAGCCGCGTCTGCGTACCGGCGCGTTGGTCATCGCCGATGATCTGAATATTTTCCCTGAAGTAATGAAGCCCTACCTCGAATACGTTCGCAAACCTGGGCATGGGTATTCGTCAGTGGAAATGCCTGTGGGCGACGGCATGGAAATCTCGGTGCGAACGGCGTAGGCGCGCATCGCCCATACCCTCAAAACCGGCAAACCATTGCGAAACTGAACCCTGAAGCGGCCGGCGCCGCGGACTTCAATCGGCTGGGGCATTTGGCTACGGGGTGGGCCAATTCCCATGGCCGCCGGTTTCGCCGGCGGCTGCAAATCCGCGCATCTCTCAGTCCGCCAGGGAGTTTCCCGCCCGCCGGGATTTGGTATTTATCCTGCAATCGCCATGGCAA
>DATLRW010000083.1:0-3077 GCA_035534495.1 Candidatus Dormiibacterota bacterium
GGCCCCTGCAGTGCCGATTTCGTGGTCAAGGACGGCCAGGACAAGCCAATCTACAACGCGCAGCTCAATATGACGTTTCGCTACGGCTTTCTGAATCTGCACAAGGAATCGCTGGAGGTCTCGACCAACTCCGACGGCAAAGCGCGATTCATAGGGCTGCCCAGTTTCCCCAAGGATCCCTTCGAATTTCGTGTCCATTACCGCGATCGCCGGAAAACGGTGACGGATGACCCCGGCGTGACCTGTCATGCCGTACAGTCGGTCGTGCTGCCCTGAGGCCGGGCAAACAAGCTCGGCCCGCGATCGATGAGACCGCTTCGAGCGGCGGGGATGGATTCCCCGGGGCTGCGGATGGGGGACGCACGGCCCGACGAGAGGGAGGCCGTCTCGAACATTGTTATGATGAGCCGCTGGCTCCCGGTCGGGGACCGACGGCGGGTTCCCACGGCATGACAAAATTTCTCGCAGGTTAGCCACGTGCGCGCAACGGTCCTGTTGGTTGGGTTGGTTCTGTTCAGCTTGAGCTTGCCGCTTTCCGCCCAGACCCCGGATGCGTGTCCGGGAAGCGCGGCGGTCGAGCGGTTCGTCGTTCTCCTGCAACAGCCAGACGATTCAGGGCAAGCGCTGCCGGTGGGTTCGGTGAACCGGATCCGGCATGGGGACTGGCTCGACTACAGCCCGGTCATCGGTTCGGGCACGACCTTGAAGAACAAGGCCAAAGTGGCCGTGGTTCTGGTTTCCTCGTTGGGATCGGCGGATAAGCACGTGACGGTCCTGCCGGCCGAGCCGGCCGATTCGGTGGACCGGTGGCGGGTGCCGTTTCGCACGGAGTTGGTCGGGCTGGTCGTGGGACCGGACGGGCTCAATTTGAAGAACGTCCATTCGTTTGTCGAGAAGAACCCGGACCTGATGCCGCAGCTGGCCGACTACGCGAAGCAGACATCGACGGTCGCGGCCCTGATCCAGACGCTTTCGAAATACGAGCAATCCAGCCCCGGTTCCTCCAACCTGCAATCGGCGCTCGACACCTTCTCCACCCAGTACGGCGTGAGCCTGCCCGCCATTGGCGCCGGCCAGTCCACGACGCAGCAGGCCAGCGACCTGCTGCACGCGCTTCTGCCCGCCACTGCGGCGAGCACGCCGTTAACCTCGCGGCAAGCGTTTATGCGCGGATCGACGGATCTGGCGGCCTCGGTGGCGACGTTGTTCTTCGGCTCGCCGGTGGGCCTCGCGACCGGGGCCACGGCGCTGTTCGAAAACCTCCGGATTTCCATGTTCCCGCGTACCGATTTTCGGGCGGCCTTCGTGCAACCGGCCAACCCCGGCTTGTTGACGCTTTGCAGCAACAACGGAACGGTGAAGCCGGGAACGCGGATCGCCTATTTCTGGGCGCAGCGAGTGCCGGACGCGCCCGCGCCGGCGGTCAGACTGCTGCATCCCTGGCGCGTGCCGCTGGGCGGGGTCTCGCCGGTGGAAGTGACAACCGGCAGCGTGGCGCAGCTCAAGCGACTCGCCCGGGCGAGGGACTGGCGGCTGGTTGCGGCCAAAGAAAAGGCCGCCATCCCCGTGAAAGTTTCCGCCGGGTCCTCCAGCGACACCCTCACGCTCGATTTACGAAAAGTGAATCTTGCGCCGGGCTCCTATCGGCTCGTGGCGAAGTGGGATTGGGCGCGGCTCCCCGTTGCCGGAGCGATTACGGCCGTGGCGTTTCCCCATCTGTCCTCGGCGGCGGTGACGGAGGAATCGCAGGACCGTCTGGTGAGCGGCAGTGGCATCCAATGGGCGCGGCTGACAGGAGCGGACTTCGAGTTCGTCGATCAGGTGGAGCTGGTCAGCCGCGGCGGCTCGAACGGCGCGCCGGGCGACTTGCCCTTCACCCTTCCGCTTCTCAAGACGGAGGGTAAGCAGGGAAGCATAGACATTCGGATCGATTGCGACACAGTGCAGCCGGGCTCATACCTGCTGCGCTTGCGCCAGCGCAACGGCTCGACCCATGACGTTCCCGTGATCATCCATCCTCCCAACCCCGCCTTGCGGCATCTGCCGCTGCGGCTGAATGCGGGGCAGGCGGATCAGACGCTGGTCTTGCGCGGAAGCGGCATGGATCGGATCCGGCGAATTACGAGTCCTGGGGCGGTATGGACCCTGGCTCCGGTTCCCGCCGGCAAGGCCGAGCCGACCGAGCGCCGCGTGACGATTGCGCTCGGGCCCGGCGCGCGGCAAGGTGAACGGCTGCCGGCCAGCCTGTTCGTCGGCCATATTCACCGGCCTTTGACCATTCCCGATGCGATCGAGGTTGTCGGGCCATTGCCGAAGATTGTGAGCGTCGAAAAGTCATTCGCGGGCCAACAAAACGTGGAGCTGTTTCGCGGGGAAATTCCGGCGGAGACGGCAGGCAGCTTCCTGATTCACACGAAGTACGCCGGCCCGCACCCCACCTTCGACCTCGCCTGCGAAGCAGGCCGGGAGTCATCGCCCGGGAAAATTCCCATCGGCGGAACGCAGCCGGGACCGCCGGATTTCGAGCGCCTCGGGCCCGATTCTTTTTTTCTCACACTCGATCCGGACGTTGCCCGATCCTCCGGCTGTCTGCTGGCAGTCTCGATGACCAACGGCGAGGCTGGCGCTTCCGCGCCATTTCCTCTGGGGCGCGTGGTCGTGGTTCCGCGAATCGACAGTTTCGCTTTGAGCGAGGAAAAAGAGGGCAAGGGTCTTTACGTTGGAACCATCACCGGACAGAGCCTTCAAGAAATTGAGAAAACCGGCTGGAATCGCGGGAAAGGCTACCCGGTCTTGGGAATTCCTACGCCGGTTGCGGGACGGCCGAAGGAACAAAACCTGAAAATCGTTTTGCCATGGCCCGCGCCGTCTCCGCGAGCGCCGCTCTATATCTGGCTCCAGGGCGAAAATAAGGCGCGCCTGACCTCGGCCACATATTGAACCCTCTGTTGGCTCTGATTTCGCTGTGGCGAATGCTGAAGCACGAATAGCTTGGTGGGGGTGGGTGGGGGGGGCCGGCAGGTCGGGGTCGATGGCTGGTCAACAGGCCCTGGAGAGCTCTGAAAGAGCCCTGAGTC
>DATLRW010000084.1:0-10131 GCA_035534495.1 Candidatus Dormiibacterota bacterium
CAGCCCTGCCACGGCCACTGTCTGCCGCAAAGATCAGCAGCATTTGCCCTGGAGGGCTTCGATCCCCTCCTTGGCGACGAGCGGAACCATCAGCAGCGCGGCAACCGGATCGCTCCACCACCAGCCGAGAACGGCGTTGAGCACAAGGCCGGCGAGAAGAATGGCCGATAGCCACGCGCAGATGTCCGCCTGACGGGAATCGGCAACCAAAGCGCGGCTGTCGATTTGCGCCGCGACGCGTCGCTTGGCCCGGGCAAGCAGCGGCATCACGACGAGGGAAGCCGCTGCCAGAACCATGCCGACATGGCTGACTTGGGCGGCACGGCCGGCGATGAGGCTGCGCGACGCTTCGAGTGCGATGTAGGCGGCAATGGCCAGCAGACTCGCGCCCACCAGGCGCAGGGCGCGCATTTCGATTCGTTCGCGTTCCTCCCCGTCGCGATCCGACCCCAGGCGCCAGAAGAGAATCGCTCCTGAGAACATCTCAATGATGGAATCCAGACCGAACCCGACCAGGGCAATGCTGCCGGAGAGCATTCCGGCGGCAAGGCCGACGGCGGCTTCGAGCAGGCTCCAGCCCATGGTCAGATATTCAAGGCGCAACCCTCGTCGAATCAATACGGTACGGGCAGAAGACTCGGGATGGGAGGGCGGCTGTTCGACAAAATTCACCGCGAATTCCTCCATTCCCTTCCCGAGCCGGTGCGCCGCACGAGCCATGGCGCAAGGTTGGGAAACGGAAAATGCGGGATCGTTTTGGTAGCGCCACCGGGAATCGAACCCGGATTTGCAGATTGAAAGCCTGCCGTGCTAACCGTTGCACTATGGCGCCGCAACGATGCTTCTGTCAGCTTACGAGAGAGCGCCGGAATTGACAAGAAGGCGCACGGGCAAAGGCGTTGTGAAAACAACCTCAGGAAACGGAAGGAAACTTAATTGCTTTCATTTTCCCGGCGAAGAGAACCTCCTGAATGTCGTTGCGCGTCGACATCACCTCGCTGTATTCCGATTTATCCTTGAGATCAATCCACTGCCCCTTCACCTCGACGACGATTTTGCCGTTGCGCATGACCCTCAACTGCCCGGTCGATTCGTCGGCAATGAAGCGATATTGACCCGGCTTGAGCTGCGTGCTGCCGATCCTGGTGAGTTGATCGAATTCGAAGTGGGTGGAGAGATCCTTGGCCCAGGCCGGGGCCGACATCGCCAGCGCGCACAGCAAGCAAAGGAAAAAAGGCATACGAATACGCATAGGAAGACCTCCGTAAGTATCCCGAATGACTTGACTCGGAAAGCCCGAGGCGAGGGAGAACGAACCTTGCCCTCGTTTTGTAGAGATGCGCCCGGAAGGCCCGGTGGTTGTGCGGAGCGGTTTTTCGGCCGCGGCCGTCCGGCGTCAGGGACGCGAGGACAAACGGAGATTATGCGCCCCGGACCAGAGGAATCCTGCCGCGGCGGCGGCCTGCGGCAACCACCAGATCCGGCGTAGCCACCGATGGCGGCTGGTGGCGAAGCGGACGGCGAGCCAATCGAGGCCGGCCGGCGCGATCTGCATGACCGGATACAGTAGAGCCGAATGCGCGAAGGGGCGAAGCAGCGGGTCGAGTTCCCGATGGTTGTTCCCGATGGCTTCGCGCGTGGTTCGCGCGTCGAAGAAAGCCGCCCCGTGCTGGGCCATGCCGAACAGGAGCCATTCGCGCCTCTGGCGTGACGAGAGGCCGTATCTTTCCAAAGCCGGAGGAGGATCGGCGTCCGGCGACGTGTTTTGCAAAATAGGTGGCGTTGCCGGCGACGGCGGACGCAGTGCAAGAGAGGGGAGCGGGTTCGTCGCTGCGTGAGGGGCGCGAACGCTTTGCGCCCAAACCGGGCAAGCAGGTGCCGCCATGATCCCGAATGCCGTGATCGCGGAGAAAAGCACACTTGTTGCGGCGCGGAGCCTCATGGGAACGAACGTAGCAGGCCGGGCGTGGGTAAACCCATTGTCCGTTCGTACTCACCGTCGTGGCTATCGGGTTTTGGTACCGCAAGCCGGTGTTAGACTGCCTGACCGGGTAGCGTTGTCGGCCAGATCCGGCATCTCAATAGCGACGGCCCGAAAAAAGAGAGGCCGTTCGGAACGCGGCAACGCTATCGTGTTGACCAAAGCGATTTCTATGGCAGCAGAAGCGACAAGGAGGCACCGTGACCTACCTATTCCTCTTCGCACGAATCCTGTATGGCGGTTTTTTCCTGATTACCGGTGTCAGTCACTTCACGAAAACGGGAATGTACACGCAGTACGCCGCAACGAAAAAGGTTCCCGCGCCGGCCGTGGCGGTCCTGGGAGCGGGCGTCCTGCTCGTGCTCGGCGGTATGAGCATCCTGTTGGGCCTGTTTCCCGCGATCGGCTTCTGGCTCATCGTGGCCTTCCTGGCCGGCGTCACCCCGGTCATGCACAATTTCTGGTCGATTAGCGACGCCGGCCAGCGCGCAATCGAAAAGATTCAGTTCCTGAAAAACGTGGCGTTGCTGGGCGCCACACTGATGATGATTGTTTTCACGTCTTTCATGGGACCGTGGCCGTTCCGGATGGTGCGCTAGGGGGCCGGATTCAGAGCCCCGGCGCCGCTGCACCGCCCGGCGGGGTCGTTTGCGCGCCGGCCGGCTGCGGGGATTCCAAAGCAAGGAACGTCCGGGAGAACACAGCGAAGTGCGTGCCGGCAACCATAGACACCGCCTCGAGTGCATAACGGCCCGGCGCCAGATGGTCCAGCGGCAATTGGATGCAGAAGGAAACCGTGCGGCTTTTCGGGTCATACCCGGCCAGGGCGATGTCAGCGAGGCGGGCTTGGCGGTGGCTCGCGGGCAGATGGAAGCACGGCTGGACCGGGCGCTGGGAAGGCGCTCCCACTCGGCGGCCAACGAACGATTCGCGAACCATCTCCATCGGGAACGGGAGGCGACCTTCCCGTTTTTTGGCTGCCCGGGGCTGGAGGCCACGAACTGGCGTGCCTAGCAAACGATGCGCCCGGCGGTGATGGCGCGCAAGGTCTGGGGCGGCAGCTGCACCGAGCGGGGAGCCCGGACGCAGCAGATCCCGGTCAGTCTGCTCACCACCTGCCAGCAACGAAATCATCCCGCTCAAGCGGTTCTCCGCGGCTTGCTCCGCTCTCCGGAGCCGCGCTCGCTCGACATCACCGCCGCCCCGCTCGCCCGCTGCTCGCCGCCCGCTTCGAAATCTAACGGCTTATGCCAGCCAGCGCGCGCCGTATTGTCGCCAGCCGCTATACAACCACGTGTACACTTCCACACCAGATGAACCACATCGATTACCAGCAACTCGTGATTCCATCCGGCTTTACTCTGCGATCTGGGCTGTCAACACCTGCTGGCCCGTCGGCGTGTGCACCTGAGGCGACTGCTCAGCAGTCACAAAGATAGTGAACTGTTTGTATACAGTCCGAGCTTTGAATTCGCCGTTGCGGTTGTTGCCGACACGCAACGCGCCTTGGTTTTCCGGCGAGCGGCCGTTCGCCTGGATCCAGACGACGTAAACGACCTCGGGCGGCGCCAACGCGCTGGGATGGGCGAGAAAGTGAACCTTCATGTCCACGTTCGTGTTCTTGTTGCGGCCGTGACTAATATAAACGGTCCCTTTTGCGGCAGGAACGGATGCGGAGGCAGTCATTACCACCTTTCGTGCTCCACTGAACGGCCACCACGTCAACGCCATAGCCAAAATGAACGGCGTCATCGCCAGAAAAAAACCGCGACTCGTTGTAACGAGTTCGAGTCGCGAACCGGTCCTGCTTGCGCTGACCCTGCGAGTCACGTTCCTCATGGAAACTCTCCTCGAAGAACCAAAATTGTAACTATTAAAAAGGAGCTTCACCTGCATTATATCGCCCTGGCATTGGGCATGGCCAGATGATTAGTGACACTCGCTTTTCTTTGGTTGAGATTTGAAGCGATCGAGGAATTCGAGCGGGGCGAGGTAGCCGAGGGCCTGGCGAGGACTTGCGGTGTTGTGGACGTGTCCCCAGCGGCGAAGCTAAGGATCGAGATCGGCGACGTTCCAGTGGTCGGGAATCACCTGGTAGAATCCCTCGCGGTGCGTGCGATGCGAGCGCTCGCCTTGCGCCATCGCCGGAGCCGGGGCGAGATCGGCGAGGCGGGCTTGGCGGTGGCTCGCGGGCAGATGGAAGCACGGCTGGACCGGGCGCTGGGAAGGCGCTCTCACTCGGCGGCCAACGAACGATTCGCGAACCATCTCCATCGGGAGTGGGAGGCGACCTTCCCGTTTCTTGGCTGCCCGGGGCTGGAGGCCACGAACTGGCATGCCTAGCAAGCGATGCGCCCGGCGGTGATGGCGGGCAAGGTCTGGGGCGGCAGCTGCACCGAGCGGGGAGCCCGGACGCAGCAAATCCCGGTCAGTCTGCTCACCACCTGCCAGCAACGAAATCATCCCGCTCAAGCGGTTCTCCTCGGCTTGCTCCGCTCTCCGGACCCGCGCTCGCTCGACATCACCCCCGCCGATCTACCGCCGCCCCGCATGCCCGCTGCTCGCCTCGAAATCTAACGGCTTATGCCAGCCGCACGCGCCGTATTGTCGCAAGCCGCTAAACAACTGCCATTAGAACGATGCCCTCAACGCCAGATCAGCCGATCGCATCGAGCCAACGCTGGTGACGCGGCCGTACGTGGCCGAGTTCACGACCGTATCCAATCCCGTGTAATCGGGCGTATTGGTAAGATTGGTCACCTCCCAGCGGAAATCGAGCCGGCGCTGGCGATCACGGCCGAAGATGAAGTTTCGATTGATCCCCAGATTCAGATTGAAAAGGCCAGGGCCGCAGATCGTATTGCGCCCCGCGTCGCTATACTGGCCGGGGGGCGGAGGAACGAAAGCGGCGGTATTGAAGAATTCGAGCAGCGTTCCCGGGCCGTTGCATGCGCCGGCGATCTGATCGGCGCGCAGCGGGAAGCGGGCTCCGGTGGCCGTATTGTTCGTAGCCGCGCCGAGGATGTGCGCGGTGAACGGAGTTCCGCTGTTCATCGTCAGCACGCCGTTGAGCCGGTAGTTGCCGAGCAGGCGCTCACCCCAGCCCCCGCGAAGCCAGCGCTGGGTCGTGCCAGAAGACAACTGGTAGAAAAAGAAGCCGCGGAGCTGCTGGCGAATGTCGAAGGAAGACAAGCCGCGCTCGGCGGCGATGTCAGCGTCGTTCTGAACGACGACCGCCGTGCCGCCTCCGATTGTGCTGGCGTCGTCGATCGATTTGCCCAAGGCATAATCGCCCAGCATCATCGGCCCGTGCGTGGACCGCTTGCGAACCATCAGATGAGCGGCGTTATAGATGGAGTTGGCCGCCGAAGTGTCGTAGATGAAACCGTTGAGGTTGGTTCCGGTAGCGGCAAGCGGACTGCCTGGCGGCAGGCCATGCGGCGCCAATTGCATATCGAGATGAGTGCCCTTCGTGCCCGTGAAATAGGCGTCGAGCACCCAGGCGCTGTGCGTGGAGACATCTTCCGCACGGATTGTGGCTGCGGGAACCGGAATGCCTTGCTGGGTTCGAACCACACCCGAGAGCCGAACATCGCCCTGGGCGCGAGCGCGAACCGAGGAAGCGGCCAGAACGCAAAAAAACAAGCGCGAGCGCTTCCGCAGCTCTGACCGCGAATCTCAAAGCGAATCCCCTGGTCGATCCCCGCTACGGGTTGGATGAGAGAGGCTAGAAATCGATTACATCGGAAACGGCAGCCAATGAAGTCCATTGGCGGCATGGTCGCAAGGTGTTTATCCGGCTTGACACGGCAAAGGTGTGCGCGGTTTGCTGCCAGGGTAAGAGTTACCACTTCAGCCGATAGCGCCAAAGGCGAGGCCAAGACCGTAGGTAACGACCGCCTCGAGGACGCCCACGAGCGTCATCTCCAGGCCCGAAGCCCACCATTTACGCATGGTCAGGACGGTTTTTGCGGCGCCGACGATGAAGTGGGCCAGAATGCTGATAGCGAACGCGATGACCACCGCCGCGAAACCGCCCATAAAGAAAAACGGGATGATCGGGATGAAAGCGCCAATTCCGGTCGAAACCGCGGCGGACAGGCTTGAGATCCAGGGGCTCGGGAAATGGCGTTCGGAAAGGCCCAACTCCGACTGGGCCATGGCGCGAAGCATCCGTTCGGGCGCCTCGGAGACGGTTTCGGCCATGCGGTGCGCGTCGTTGGTCGAAAAGCCCTCGAGCTCGTAGAAGAGCGCCAACTCCTCTTTTTCCTCCTCCGGGTTTTCCTCGATTTCCCGGCGCTCGCGGGAGATTTCCGCTTCATAGACTTCGCGCTCGCTCTTGACGGCGAGATAGGCGCCCGCGCCCATCGATAGCGCCGAGGCCATCATGCCGGCCAGGCCTGCCACCAATATGTAATGTTGCTGGTTGCCGGTGGCGCCGGCAACGCCGCTCACGATCCCGAAAACCGCGCCCAATCCGTCGTTCACCCCGTAAATGGCGTCCGCGACCCACGAACCGCCGCGGCCATGCCAGTGTTCGCGCTTCAAAATGACATCGAGAATCGTCTGCGGGCCGAGCTGCGGCGCAAGATTTTGCAGCACGTGGGCATGCGCCTTCTCTTCGATGGAAATTTCCTTCAGCGCCGATTGGGCTTCCCGGTCGCGGGCCAGAATTTTCTGTTGCGCCTCGTATTTGGCCGTATCGCGGTCCTCGGCCGCCTCGAGGCGACGCACGGCGACTTCCAGACCGGCACTGCGATTCCACCAGCGATTCAGGCGCCGGGACCAGGTGTCGGACAGCGTCGGAGGCCCGGAACCGAGATCGGCGAGTTTTTGCTCCCAACGCGCGGCGTGACGCTCCTCGGCCTCGGCCAGGCGCAGCAGGATCGCGCGGCGGCGCTCGTCCCTGATTCCCTCGGCCAGCTCGCGATAGATGCGGGCGCTCTCCTTCTCATCGCGCCAATTTTGCTGGAGCAGATCAATCGCTTGCCGAACCTCGGAATCTTCGGAATCAGGCATTGCGACCCTCCTTCGGAGAGCAGATCGGACCCGGCCGGCTCATAGCTTGTTCAGGCCGTTCAGGGCGGCCACGCGGTAGGCTTCGGCAAGGGTCGGATAATTGAACACAGTATCGCGAAAATAATCGACCCGGCCCCCGTAGGCGAGAACCGCCTGACCGATATGAATAATCTCGGCCGACCGCTGGCCGATGCCGTGCACCCCGAGAAGCTTCAGCGTGCTCGGGTCGAAGAGAAGTTTCAGCATGCCGGTACGGTCGCCAAGCATCTGGGCCTTGGCCAGTTCCTCGTAGCGGGCGACCCCGGTTTCATAGGGAACCTTCGCCGCCGTCAACTCCTCTTCCGTGCGTCCGACCATGGAAATTTCCGGGATCGTGTAAATGCCGAAGGGAAACAGCTCCGGGGCGTGATGGAACGGGGCGCCGAACATATGGCAGGCGCACAAACGGCCCTGTTCCATCGACGTGGCGGCCAGGGCCGGAAACCCGATGACGTCACCCGCGGCGTAGATGTGCGGAACGCCGGTGCGAAAAAACTCGTCGACTTTCAAGCGGCCCCGCGCGTCGGCCTCGAGTCCGGCGGCCGCCAGATTCAACTGGTCGCTATTCGCCTGCCGTCCGACGGCGTAGAGGAGCGCGCCTCCATGGACCAGTTTTCCGCTTTCCAGGCGCGCCACAACGCGGTCGCGGGCCTGGTCGATTTCCACGGCGACCACCTTCTCGCCGAGCCGGAAGGTAACATCGAGCTCCCGCAGGTGGTAACAGAGCGCTTCGACGATCTCCCGGTCCGCGAATTCCAGAATCTGCTGCCCCTGGTCGATGAGCGTGACAGGGATGTCGAGAGCCGCGAAGATCGACGTGTATTCGAGGCCGATGACCCCGGCGCCGACGATGATCAGATCGCGGGGCAACTCGGCAATGTTCGGCAGGCCGTCGGTATCGATCACACGGACGCCGTCAAACGGGATGTGCGCGTCGCGCGCGGGGCGGGAACCGCAGGCAATCAGAATGTGGCTGGCCGAAATCCGGACCGAACCCTCCCCATCGGTTATTTCCAGCGTGTGGGAATCGACGAAACGGGCGGCCCCGTAAACTTGCGTAACGTGATTCTTGAGGAACTGCGCGTGAACGATTTCCGTTTCCCTTTCGACGATCGCCTGAACGCGGGAGACCAGATCCTGTTTGGTGATCTGTTCGCGCAGGCGATAGCCGGGACCGTAAAAGGAGCGCTGGGTGAATCCGGTGAGATAGAGCACGGCTTCCCGGAACGTCTTGCTGGGGATGGTCCCCGTGTGAACCGAAACGCCGCCCAGCATGCCGCCCCGCTCGACAACGGCCACCCGCTTTCCGAGTTTCGCCGCGCTGATGGCGGCTTTCTGGCCGGCCGGACCGCTCCCGATGACCGCCAGATCGTATGGGGACGCGCTCATTTCCCTCCTTCTCCCGCGTCCGGGTGCTCGAAACCGGAACCCAGGGTCTTGCCCCCCGGTCAGAGGACCAAATGCACTCGATCAAGATTTCCTACTCTAGTGCCTTTGGCCAGGCCATACAATGTTTGGACGGGAACGGTGCAGAAGAACCGGCTCAGACTCCAGGGCGCCGTACATGGCCTCAGGGCAGTCATCCATTGCCCCGTTGCCCCGTCATCCGGTGCGGACGCGGTCCGTGTCAGGCCCGGTTGGCAATGGCAAGCTGCATTGCCAGCCTCGACTGAGCAACGCCGGCTTCGGGCGTAATTCTGAATCAGGAGAAGCAAGGATGCCGATTGTGCATGTCCGATCGCGGTTCGCTCTGGCCATTTCCCTGGCGCTCGTGTTGATGGCGCTTTCCGGCTGCCATAGCCGTCCAAAAGCCAGCACAGCCGAATCGGCCGAATTAGCTTCCCCAAAAGCCCTCAAAGCCATTCCGAGCCATAGAGTGCCCTCACCGGAATACCAGAGCACACCGGCCATGCCCGACGAAGACGTCCTGACGTACCACAACAATCCGGCGCGCACCGGCCTGCAGCCGCACGAGACGATACTCACGCCGGCCAACGTCAATCCGTCCACTTTCGGGAAGCAATTCAGCGATCCGGTCGATGGCTTCGTCTACGCCCAGCCGCTCTACGTGGCGAACGTTCCCATTCCGGGCAAGGGCCCCCGCAACGTCGTCTACGTAGCCACGGAAAACGATTCCGTGTACGCCTTCGACGCCGATCAACCGGGACCGCCGCTCTGGCACCGGAGCCTGGTCGAAGGGGGACGGCCGGTCACCAGCACGGAAGTCGCTTGCGGGGAGATTGTTCCCCGCATCGGCATCACCAGCACCCCCGTGATCGACCCCTTGAGCGGAACCCTCTACGTCGTTGCCTTGGTCAAACACGACCACGCAAAGGGCAATACCTATGTCCAGAGACTCCACGCCCTCGATATCGCCACCGGGTCGGAGAAATTCGGTGGACCGGTAACGATTGCGGGCTCAGTGGCCGGGGCGGGCGTCGGCAGCGTCAGGGGGAAAATCGCCTTCGATGCCCTCCCCCTGGTGAACCGGGCCGGCCTGGCTCTCGCCCATGGCGTGCTTTATATCGCCTTCGCTTCCCACTGCGACTTGGGCAATTACCATGGCTGGCTACTCGCCTACGACGCCAGGCGACTCACTTTGCGGGCCGCCTTCAATGCCACACCGAATGGCTCCCAAGGCGCGATTTGGCAAACCGGCGATGCCCCCGCCGTCGATGCCAAGGGCCACGTCATCGTGATGACGGGCAACGGGACATTTGACGCGAATTCCGGCGGCGCCGACTACGGCGATAGCTTCGTGAAGCTGGCCCTCGACGGGAACAGGCTTCGCCCGATCGACTTCTTCACGCCGTTCAACCAGAAAACGTTGAATGACGCCGATCTCGACGTCGGCTCGGGAGGGCCGGTGCTACTGCCTGACCAACGGGGCTCCCACGCGCACCTGGTCGTCGGCGGGGGCAAGAACGGCGTTCTTTACGTTCTGGACCGCGACAAAATGGGACGATACCAACCCGGCGACAACGGGCAAATCGTGCAGGAGATCAGTGGAACCATCTCGGCCATTTTCAGCACCCCCGCGTATTGGCACGGGAATCTCTATGTCGGCTCGATCAGCAAGCCGCTGCAGGCGT
>DATLRW010000085.1:0-12365 GCA_035534495.1 Candidatus Dormiibacterota bacterium
GACGCCGTCGCCAATCTTCAGCGCCTGTCGCTGCTTGTCGCCACCTGCTTTTCGGGGGAATTTCAGCTCGATCCGGAGCTGTTCCGCGACCGTCTGCATCAGCCGTACCGCGCCCCCCTGGTTCCCGGCCTGGAAGCCTGCTTTGAGCTTCGCCATCCCGACCTGCTGGGCGTTTTCCTGAGCGGCGCCGGATCCTCGGTGATGGCCATCGCCCGCCGGAACGCCGCCGAAATCGGCAACCGGCTCGCCGCCGAATTCACCGGCCGGGGCATCGGCGCGAAGATTCTGCTCCTGAAGGCGGAAAACCGCGGCGCCCGCCACTTCTTCCTGGGAACCGAGGCGTAGGGGATCGCGCCATGGCAGAGGCGAGGCGACCACCCCCGGCTGGGGGCGAACGGGGGCTGGATACTACCCCCCAAGCACATCACCGTTCTTATGACTTGCAGACCGACCGCGTTTTGGGCATACTGTTGGGGTCATGCAGACCGCTGCCAGCCAGAGGACCACGATTAAGGGCATGATTACGATCACGTGCTCGATTATTACGAGCACGCCCTCTGGCGCGCGGACGCTGCCTGGCTAAGAAAAGAAAAAAGCCGGCAATCTTCCAAAGCCCGCAGCCAGAGAAACCTGGCGGCGGGTTTTTTGTTTATGGGCGGCAAACGGAAGAAAAGGCACTGCCCCGGCAAGACCGGCGATGACAAGGAATTCTTAGGCAAGTGCGAAGACGAATCATAAAAACTCAATGTTCCAGGAGAGCCAAGTGAGCGGCAGATGGAAAGTCGCAATTTTGGGCGCCACCGGCCTGGTGGGCCAGAGATTTCTGCAATTGTTGGAGAATCATCCGTGGTTTGAAGTGACAACGCTCGCGGCTTCCGGGCAGTCGGCGGGCCAGCGCTATAGCGAGGCGGCCAATTGGATGCTCGATACGCCGCTGCCCCAGCGGTTCGCCGATCGCGTGGTGCGCGAGACGCGCCCCGGCTCGGTTGACGCCGATTTCGTTTTCTCGGCCCTGGACTCCTCCGTCGCCGGACCCATCGAGGAGGAGTTCGCCCGCCACGGCTTTCCCGTGGTGAGCAATGCGTCCCCTCATCGGATGGACCCCGACGTTCCGCTCCTGCTCGCCGACGTAAATCCCGACCATATCGCCATGCTGCCCGAGCAGCAGCGGCGGCGGGGATTTTCCAGCGGCTTCCTGGTCACCAATCCCAATTGCTCGACCGCCGGACTCGTGACGGCCTTGAAACCCCTCGATGACGCCTTCGGCGTCGAGGCCGTTTCGGTGGTAACGCTCCAGGCCGCCTCGGGCGCCGGTTTTCCCGGTGTCGCCTCCATGGGCCTGCTCGACAACGTCATCCCGTTCATCGGCGGCGAGGAGGAAAAACTCGAAACCGAGCCGCAGAAAATCCTCGGCCGTTTCCACGAAGGGGTGCTCGATCTCGCGCCGATGGTTCTGAGCGCGCAGGTGAACCGCGTCCCCGTGGTCGATGGCCACATGGAATCGGTTTCGGTGAAGCTGCGCCGGAAAGCCGGCATCGCCGACATCGCCGCGGTCTTTGCCGATTACGTTTCCGAGCCGCAACGCGTCGGCCTGCCGTCGGCGCCCGAGCACCCGCTGATCGTCCGCACCGAACGCGACCGGCCGCAGACCCGCCTGGACCGGATGGCGTCGGGCGGAATGGCGGTCGTCGTCGGGCGGATTCGCCACTGTCCCCTGTTCGATGTCCGGTTCTCGCTGCTCTCCCACAACACAGTCCGCGGGGCGGCCGGCGCAGCCTTGCTAAATGCCGAGTGGCTGGTCAAGAATGGACTCATCCGGCATCGGAGCGGGTCCGGAGAAGCGCCGGAGGGAAATCGCGTCAGCCTGGTGGCGGAAAGCCGCTGAGGCGCCGCTCGGACAAAGAGGCCGACTCGTGAATTCGCTCGCGAAAGGTACAACGGATTGCGCCTGTAGTTGTCGCTCTTGCCGCGCGCGCGCGCCGTGGACCGTTCCGAGATGCCCGAGCTAGGACGAAAATTTCAGGGCAATTCGGCAAGTGGCCCGCGACGCCGCCAAGCATCGCGGGCCTCTTTTTTTATTCGGAATTCCGGCAGGTCCCGAGCCGCAGATCCCGGACCGAGGACCTCGCAGAAAGAGCCAGTCGAAGGCCGATGTCGCTTTTTCCGATGTTTCTGAAGCTGGATGGGCAGCGCGCGCTCGTCGTGGGAGCCGGCCGCGTGGGCGAGACAAAGATCCGCGGCCTGCTGCTGGCCGGCGCCCGGGTTCGCGTCGTCGCCCCTCGCGCCACGCCGCGCGTGGCGGCCTGGGCGCGGGCGGGCCGGATCGACTGGGCCGAGCGGCCGTTCCGCGCCGACGATTTGCGCGGCGCGCTGCTGGCCGTCGTGGCCACGGGGTCGGAGGAGCTGAACGACCGGATCGCAAAAATGGCGCGGCGAAAGAAAATTCTGGTGAACGTGGTCGACGATCCCCCGCGATGCGATTTCTATTATCCCGCCGTGGTCCGCCGGGGATCGCTCGTGGTGGCCATCTCGACCGAAGGACGCAGTCCGGCGCTGGCCCGGCGCCTGCGGCAGCATCTCGAGCGCTCGCTCGCGCCCGAACTCGGCCGCGCCGTCGAGCAGCTCGGCCGGGAACGGGACCGGCTGTCTTCCGAATCCATCCATCCGGGGCAAAAGCGGCGGGCGTTGCTCCGTATGGCTCGCCAAATTCCGCTAGGGAGGTGAATGTGAGCGGCAAGGTCTATCTGGTTGGCGCGGGTCCGGGCGACCCGGACCTGTTGACGGTCAAGGCGCTTCGCGTCATCGAGCGGGCGTCTCTGATTCTCTACGACGACCTCGTTTCCGATTCCATCCGCGCCCTCTTCCCCCCGGGCGCGAGCACGGTGAACGTCGGCAAGCGCGCCGGCCGCCCCGTCACGACGCAGGAAGAAATTCACCGGCGCATGACCCGCGCCGCGCGCGCCGGGCGGGAAGTCGTCAGGCTCAAGGCCGGCGATCCGCTCGTATTCTCGAGAGCGGGGCAGGAGATCGAGGCGCTCCGCCAGGCCGGGATCGATTTCGAAGTCGTCCCCGGCGTGACCGCGGCATTCGCGGCGGCGGCGGCCGTCCGGATCCCGTTGACCGATCGCCGGTCGGCTTCGCAACTGGTTTTCCTCACCGCCCATCGGGCGGCCGACCGCTCGCCCGAGCAGTGGCGGGCGGCCGCGTCGGGCGAAAACACCATCGTGGTCTACATGCCAGGCGGCCATTATGCGGAAGAACTGGGCGCCGAGCTGCTGGCCGGAGGCCTTCCGGCCGATACGCCCGTGGCCGCCGTTTCGAATGCCTCGCGGCCGAACCAGTCGCTCCATTCGACGACGCTGGGAGATCTATCCGGACTCGGCGAGGTTGAGTCGCCGGCGGTTCTGATCATCGGGGCCGTGGCGGCTGGTGCGTCGCAGGACGGGGAAAAGGAAGCCCTCGAAACGGCGATTGCATCCGCCAGGTAGCGTCCCGCCATTGTCATTCCGAGCGGTCCCGCAGATGTCGGGGCGAGGAAGAATCTTTCCGGTTTAGCCGGCATGCGGCCGTGAATTCATTCCTACCGCAAGAGGCCGCGATAGACGGCCATGCCCACGGCCGCGTCCATGCCGAGCCGGCCGAGCGCCCGCACTTCGCTCTGGCTGCGAATGCCGCCGGCCGCGGTGATGGGCAGTTTCGTCAGGCGGCGAAGGCTTTTGAACCAGGCCAGATTGGTTCCCTTCAGCGTGCCTTCCGCATCGACGAACGTGCAAAGAAATCCCGAGCAATAGGGTTCGAGCGACGCGATGGCCTCTTCGGGCCGTAGCGCCAATTTCTCGCGCCAGCCGCGCACGACGATCCGGCCCCGCTCGCTATCGAGCGCAACGATCACGTGCCGGCGTCCCGCGGCGCTCCACAGCCGATCGAGAAACGGGCGGTTCAGGCGGCCGGCCCGGAACGCGGCTGTTCCGACGATTACCTTTTCCGCGCCGTAGTCGACCAGCTGCCTGGCGCGCCGAACCGTGCGAATCCCGCCGCCGACGCGAATCCGCGGACCGCCGGTTTTCCGGGACCATTCGCACAAGGAGCGCACCAGCCGCGCGTTGCTGCCGCGCCGCATGGCCGCGTCGAGATCGATGACGTGCATGACCGGATAGGAGCGGAACTGCTCGGCCACGCCGAGCACATTGTCGATGGCGAGCACGCGGCGCCGCCCGCGCCGGAGCTGCACGACGCGCCCATCCTGCAAATCGATGCACGGAATCAGCATGTGTCCGCCGTCCGCGCCACCTGGTCCATGCGCACCGGCACGCCGCGGGCGGCCAGGAACCGCTTGAGCGTGGTGATGGGCACGCGATTTTCGTGAAAGATCGACGCGGCCAGCGCCGCGTCGGCCAGCCCCTGCTGGAAGACGGCGAGAAAATGCTCGGGCGTTTCGGCCCCGCCCGAAGCGATCACGGGTACGCCCACGGCCCCGCTCACCGCGGCGGTCAATTCGACGTCGAAGCCGCTCAAGGTGCCGTCGCGATCGATCGATGTGAGCAGAATTTCCCCGGCGCCACGCCTGGCTCCCTCGATGGCCCAGGAGACCGCATCGAGCTCGGTCGATTCGTCCCCGCCGCGCACCCAGACCCGCCAGCCGGATTCGGCGCGCCGCGCATCGATGGCCAGCACGACGGCCTGCGAGCCGAATTCGTTCGCCAGTTCGGTCAGCAGCTCGGGCCGCTGGACGGCCGCCGTATTGATGGTGAGTTTGTCGGCGCCGGCGCGCACCACCGCGCGCGCCTCATCGAGGGTGCGAATGCCCCCGCCGGCGGTCAAGGGAATGGAAAGGGACTCGGCCACGCGCCGGATCGTTTCGAGGAACGTGGGCCGGCGGTCGCGCGAGGCGGCGATATCGAGCACGACGATTTCGTCGGCCCCCTCCCGGTCGTAGCGAGCCGCGAAAGCGGCGGGATCGCCCTGTCGCCGCAGGCCGCGGAACTGCACGCCCTTGACGACCCATTCGCCGTCGGTATCGAGACACGGAATGATCCGGCGCGCCAGGCTCATCGGGCCAACTCCAGGAAATTTTGCAAAACCGCCGCGCCGGCCGCGCTGGATTTTTCCGGATGAAATTGCACGCCGTAGAGCCGGCCCTGCTCGATGACCGCGACGAACCGGACGCCGTGGTCGCACACGGCCACCACCTCCTGGCCGGCGTCCAGGGCGGCGTAGCTATGCGCGAAATAGAACCAGGCGTCTTCGGGAATGCCCGCCAGAAGCGCGCTCGGCCCGCGCCGCTCGAGCTGATTCCAGCCCATGTGCGGCAACTTCACGCCCGTCGGCAGGGGCTTCACCACGCCCGCCAGCCAGCCCAGGCCCGGCTCATCCGGCGACTCCTCGCTGCGCTCGTAGAACGCCTGCAGGCCGAGGCAAATCCCGAGCAGCGGCACGCCGCGATCCACCTCCGCGCGCAGCGCGTGGCCCAGGCCGCCTTGGGCCAGGGCGCGTGCCAGGGCGTGAAAATGCCCGACGCCGGGCAGAACGATGGCGTCCGCGGCGGCCAGACCGGCGCCGCTCGTGGCGCGCTTGGTTTCCGCGCCCAGACGCCGGAGCGCGCGTTCGACCGAAGGAAGATTGCCCGCTCCATAATCGACGAGGGTGAGGATCATAACAGTCCCTTGGTGCTCGGCAAAACGCCGCGCAGCCGCCGGTCACGCGCCACGGCGAAGCGCAGGGCCCGCGCGAACGCCTTGAATATCGCCTCGACCTGATGATGCGACGAGCGGCCCTCGACGAGGCGAAGGTGAACGGCGGCGCCCGCCGTATGGGCGAACGCCTGAAAGAAATCGGGAAGCAGTTCGGTCTGGAAATCGCCCACGCGGCGCGCCGCGATTTTCCACTTGCCGACAAAATAGGGCCGGCCGCTGAAATCCAGGGCCGCCACGGCCAGCGTCTCATCCATGGGCATCACGAAATAGCCCGCGCGCAGGATGCCGCGCTTGGCGCCAAGGGCCTGGCGCACCACCTGACCGAAGGCAAGGCCCGTGTCCTCGACGGTGTGATGCTGATCGACATGCAGATCGCCGCGGACCGCGATTTCCAGATTGAGCGCGCCATGGCGGGCCACCTGTTCGAGCATGTGATCGAAGAAGCCGATGCCGGTGGAAATCCGCGCCCGCCCCCGGCCGTCCAGATCGACCCGGATGCGAATGTCGGTCTCCGCCGTTTGGCGGTGAAGACTGGCGCGCCTCACGGAAGCCATCGTTCGATCTCCTTTACCGATTCGACCACCCCGCGCGCGCCGAGCCGGCGCATTTCGCGGATTCTCAGGTTCCGCCGCGAGGCGCCGTCATGGAGAACGGCGAGAAAAGTCACGCGGGCGCGCCGCGCCGCCAGCGCGTCGTCGGCGCTGTCGCCGACGTAGAGAACCGACGAGCGCGGTTTGCCGTCAACCAGCTGCAGCAGGCCCTCCGGGCTCGGTTTGGGCCGGCGAACGTCCTCGAGAGCGACCAGCCGGGAGAAGCGCTCCCGCACGCCGAAGTGTTCGAGCGTAAAAACGGCCTCCTCACGGAGCCGGCCCGTGAAAATCGCCAGATCGGCGGCGGCGGCCAGCCGGCGCAGCCAGCGGCGGTCGGCGAGCCAGCGTTCGCGCCGGATGTAGCCCTGAAAATGATCGCCGCGGTACAGCTTCTGAAAATGCTCGACCACCTCGCGAGGATTGGGACGCTTGCCCAGCTCGCGAATCCAGGCGCGGGTCAGCTTCCAATCGTCGTTGAAACCCGCGCGCGCCTTGAACCGCCCGATTTCAGCGGCCGAAACGCGGCGGCCGGTGAAATGGCGCACGGTTTCGACGATGGTGCGATGGTAGGAGGGCCGCACGTCGACCAGCACGCCGTCCATGTCGAAAATTACGAGCGGCCGGGCTTCCACAATTCCTCCATCGCGCGCAGCAGGGTGCGCAGGTGAGCGCGCGGGCCGACGGTGATCCGCACCCAGCCGATCCGCCCGAAATCGCTGCTGCGGTCGCGCAGCAAAATGCCGCGGCGGCGCAGCCCGGCAACGATCTCGGGCGCGCGCGGCCCGAAATCGACCAGCAGGAAATTGGCCGCGCTCGGGTAGACGATAACTCCCATCCGGCGCAGGGCCCGTTCGAGCTCCCGGCGGGCGGCGACCACTTCGCGCGCGTAGCGGCGCACCGGGGCCGGATGGCGAACCACGGCCAGGGCCGCGGCTAGCGCCGCCGAGTTGACCGCGTACGGGGAATGGATGCGGCGCAGCGCCCGGGCCACCTCGGCGCCGGCGAGCAGGCAGCCGATCCGCAGTCCCGCCATGCCGGCCGCTTTCGAAAACGTCCGGACGACAATCAGGTTGGGCCGGCGGGAAATCCATCCGGTGACGCTGCCCCCGGAAAAATCGGTATAGGCTTCGTCCACGATCACCATCGTATGCCGCGCCGCATCGAGTATCCGGCGAAGCTCGGCGGGGCGAAGCAGGCTGCCCGTGGGATTGTTCGGGTTGGCCACGAACAGTATTCTCGGCCGGCTCCGGCGCAAGACGCGCACAACCTCTTCGAGCGGGAAACGCAAGCGGTCGTCGTAGCGGAGCGCGATGACGCTCGCCCCGAGCAGTTCAGCGTAGAACCGGTACATCGCGTAGGTCGGCTCGACAATCAGCGCCTTCTCGCCGGCCTCGGCGAATCCGTCGGCGATCAGGCGAAGCCCGTCGTCGACGCCGTTGGTGACGATCAGGTTTTCGGCGTGCACGCCGAAGTACCGCGCGAGGCGCTCTTCGGCCGCCTGATATTCGGGATAGGAAACAATCCGTTCCGGCGTCAGACCCGCCAGCGCCCGCATCACGCCGGGCGGGGGGCCGACGGTATTTTCGTTGAAATCGAGCCGGAGCATCCCCCCCCGGCCTTCGAGCGGGGGGTGGTACGAGGCCATGCGCTCGGCGGCGCGCCGCAACGGAACCACAAGACTCACCCGCGAACCTCGACGGCTCGGGCGTGCGCCTCGAGGCCCTCCGAACGCGCGAGCGTGACAATCGATTGCGCCAGGCCCGCCAAGCCCGCCCGGCTCAAACGCTGCACGCTGATCGGCCGCAGAAAATCGGTCACCGACAGTCCTCCGCGCGCCCGCGCCCAACCGGCGGTCGGCAAAACGTGGTTGCTGCCGGTCGCGTAGTCGCCGGCGGGCTGAGCGCTCCACGGCCCGACGAAGATGCTGCCGGCGGCGCGAATCTTGCTCAGAAGCGCCTCGCCATCGGGCAGGCTGAGATGTTCGGCGGCGAAACGATTCGAGAACTCGATCGCCTCGGCGCGGTTGCGGGCGAGAAAGATGGGCCCGCTACGGTCGAGCGACTGCCGGGCGGGGCTGCCGGGCGGAAGGGTGGCGAGCTGTTTTTCGAGTTCCGCGAGAACCTGTTTCGCAAGCCGAGCCGAAGGCGTAACGAATAATGAGACGGCGTCGGGATCGTGCTCGGCCTGGGCCAGCAGATCGGCGGCAATGAACGCGGGACTCGCGCGCTCGGCCAGCACCAGCAGCTCGGTGGGACCGGCCGGCAGATCGATCCCGCAATCGGCGCTTACCAGCCGCTTGGCGGCCGTGACGAACCGGTTGCCGGGACCGCAAATTTTATCGACGCGCGGCACCGATTTCGTTCCGTAGGCCAGGGCCGCGACGGCCTGCGCCCCGCCCAGACGAAGCACGCGGCGAACCCCCAGCAAATGGGCGGCGGCGAGAAGGTCGGGACTGGGCCGCGGACAGGCGACCAGGATTTCCGCGACCCCGGCCACCTGGGCGGGCACGACCGTCATGAGCAGAGTGGAGATCAACGGGAAGCGCCCGCCGGGCACGTAACAGCCCACGCGATCGAGCGGCTGGTAGAAATGACCGATGCGGACGCCGCGCGCGACAGAAACGGTCCAGGGCCTTGGCAATTCCCGCT
Source organism: Candidatus Dormiibacterota bacterium (assembly GCA_035534495.1). Lineage (GTDB taxonomy): Bacteria > Acidobacteriota > Terriglobia > Acidiferrales > UBA7541 > JAKASX01. Next base: position 8,932 of record DATLRW010000085.1, read on the forward strand.
CGGCCACGCGGCGGATATTGCCCGCCGCCTGCCGGATGGCGGCGACGAGTGTTTTCGGGGCGCGGCGGCGGCACGCTTCGAGTTCGGCCGCGGAAACCCACAGGCGGCGGGGAGACAATTTCATGCCATCGAGCCGGGCGGCCCAATCGGCCAGCGCCCGGTCGCCCCGGCGCTGAACATCGGCGATGATTCGCGCGGCGACGCGTTCGGCGGCGCGGTCGCGGCTGCGGCGCGCCGCATCGAGCCGATTGACGGCGCCTTCGGTGAGTTTGTCTACGCGCATCAGAGCACGATCTTGTTGAGGGGGTATTCGACCAGTCCCTGCGCGCGCCGTTCTTTCAGCCGGGGAACGATCTGGCGAACCACTTCCTCGTCGACGATGGTGTTCACGGCAACCCAGTCGGAATCGCTGAGCCCGGAAATGGTGGGCTGGCGGAGAGCCGGCAGAACCTCCAGAACTCCGGCCAGATCCTCCCGGCGCACGTTGAGCATCAACCCCACCTTGCCCATGGCCTGAATCGAGCCTTCCAGCAGCATGACGAGGTGAGAGATTTTCGCCTGTTTCCACGGATCCGCCCAGGCCTCGTGGCTGGCGATGAAAACCGTGGTCGATTCCATCACCGTATCCACGATCCGCAAGCGATGCGCGCGTAAGGACGTTCCGGTTTCGGTGACTTCGACGATCGCGTCGGCCAGCTGCGGTACCTTCACTTCGGTGGCGCCCCAGGAAAACTCGACGCGCGCGCGAACGCCGTGCCGCGCCAGATACTGCTGCGTGATCTGGACCACCTCGGTCGCGATCGTCTTCCCTTCCAGATCGCGCGCGGAATGAATGGCGGAATCCTCCGGGACGGCGAGCACCCAGCGAACCCGGCCCAGTCCCTGCTTGGCGTAGGCGAGCTCGACCACCTCGCGAACATCCGAGCCGGTCTCGAGAACCCAATCCCGGCCGGTCAGGCCGGCATCGAGCGCGCCGCTCGAAACGTAGCGCGCCATTTCCTGCGCGCGAACCACCAGGCAACTGAGCTCGGTGTCGTCCACGCCGGCGTAATAGCTGCGCGAACTCAAAGTGATATGCCAGCCGGCGCGCTCGAACAGGCGCAGCGTGGCGTCCTGCAAACTTCCCTTGGGAATTCCCAGCCGCAGCATGTTCATGACTGCCGGCTCCCGTAGACGGCGGCCGGGTCGAATGCCCGCTCGGCCACCTCGGTGAACCGGCCGTCGGATTCCAGGCGGCGAAAGAAGCACGAGCGGAATCCTTCGTGGCAAGCCCCGGGGCCGCGCATTTCGGCGCGAACGAGGATGGTGTCGGCGTCGCAATCGATCCGCAGTTCCCTCACGCGCAGGGTGTGGCCGCTCGTCTCGCCCTTCTTCCACAGTTTCTGCCGGGAGCGGCTGTAGAAGGTCACATCGCCGCTGCGGCGCGTCTCCTCGAAAGCCTCCGGGTTCATGAACCCGAGCATGAGGACCTCGCCGGTCGACCATTCCTGAACGATCGCCGGAATCAGTCCGTTCATCTTGTCAAATTTCAGACTCATCACATCTCCCAAAAGAAAAAACCCGCCGGCACTGGGGGTGCCGGCGGGCTCTTGAGTTCGCGATACCTGGCTACTTATCGAACTCCCGCAAGCACGGCACGACCCCGTGGTGGTGAGAATGATGATGCTGTGCTCGCGGTAGCATGACTGCGAAAAACATATCGCAAAATGGGTTCAGAGTCAAGGCGGTGAATGGCCGCGGAATGGAGGATTCGGGCGGGGCGGCGTCCCCGCCGAAAACGATTTATTCCTGCGCCCCTCGAACGTCTTCCTCCAGATGCGATTCCACCGATTCCTCTTCGGCAGACCCGAGCAGGCGCCAGGAAGCAAAATTGTGGCGGCAGAAATCGCAACGAACCGCCCGCGCCCCGAAGAAGACGTTGAGGCGAACGCGAAGGCCAACGTCGGATTCGATTCTGTCGAGCCGGATACGAATGAGCCTCATGTTTCCACAGCGCGGGCAGCGGGCGTAAGGCAGGTATCGCAGGGGAACATACCGGGCGTAAAAGCGCGCGCGGCAATTCTGGCAACGCCAGGGGAAAACGCCAAGCGCGGACAGCACGAAGTCACCCTTGCGACGATGAGAACGGGAACAGTTATGGCTTCCGCATCGAGTGCACGTCAAAACGTTCTCCAGGACACCCTTTCATCCCCACGGCCGGCCGTTCCCACCCATCGGAGCCGGTCCGTTACTGACGGGATATCTTTTCTATTTATCAATAAGCATACCGCTGGCCTCGGGTTTCGCTGAAGAGAGATTTTGCGCCGGGATGTTTCCACCGCTACAATGCCCCGCGGAGGCGCTGCCGCCGCCAGGAGGGTTCCATGCCCGGCTACACCGACGCGCATGCACGCGCCGGTATTCAAGCACCGTTGCCGTCTATCGAGACCTGGCCGAACCAGTTCCCCGGTTACGTAATTACGATCCGTGTCCCGGAATACACATCGGTTTGTCCGAAGACGGGGCTGCCCGATTTCGGCGCGCTGACCATCCAATACGAACCGGCCGGGCGATGTCTCGAACTGAAATCCCTGAAGCTCTATCTGCTCGCGTATCGGAACCTGGGGATTTTTTATGAGAATGCGGTCAATTGCATACTTCGCGACGTGGTTCGCGCCGCGCGCCCCAAATCCTGTCTGGTTCGCGGGGAATTCACGCCCCGAGGGGGAATCACGACGATTGTTGAGGCGCGCTGGCCGCGCCGGCGCAAACCCTGACGGCTCACCCGTTTCCCCACACGCCGAGTATCCGGGGAGGGAGCGCCAGCCGCCTGCGGCCAAGCGCAGGTTGTACAACCCCTTAGGCAGGCTTGCCATTCTAATCAGATCAACAAGCGGAACTCACCGCCAGGAGGCATTTGAATGAGTACGACCCCGACTCAGCCGGAAATGCCGCGCTCAGAAACACCAGCGCCGTCCTACGGCACGCCGCGCTGGATCCCCATTCTGTTCGTGATCTTATTTCTTCTAGGCGGCTATCTGATTTATGCCGGAATTCACTCGGACCGAGGCCTTGAGGCCCAGCTCTCCCAATCGAACTCCCGCATTGCGAATCTGGGCAGCTCCCTCGACAAGTCGAATGCTCAAATTGACGATCTCAAGGCGGAACTGGATCTAACCACGCAGAAACTCGGCCTGACCCAGCAACAGCTGGCGCAGGCGCGCAGAACCGCCACCGTGCTTCGGCGGGAACAAATCAGCGCCAGCAATAAACTCCAACAGCAGATCGGTCAGGTGCAGCAGCAGACGCAGGCCAGTGTCAGTCAGCTCTCGAACGACCTGGGGGGCACAAAGAACGACCTGGCAGCCACCAAGCAGGCGCTCAACAAAACGACATCCCAACTGGAAGGCACGATCGGGGATATGGGCGTGATGAGCGGCAAGGTGGCGCACAAC
>DATLRW010000086.1:0-3206 GCA_035534495.1 Candidatus Dormiibacterota bacterium
GTCCAGCACGTAGATATGGCCCGCCAGATCGCTCCGAACGTCGAACGTTGCGGCGTCGATCTGCCTGATTGGGACCGCCCGGCCTGCCGACACTCCGTAGAGTGTCGCCGGATGAGCGAGGCCGGACGAGTTGTAGGTCAGGCTCGCAGCGAGCATGTATAAATGCCGCCCGGCTACCGGTGGCCCGCTCTGGCCCGCGGCGGCAGCCACGAGCGCAAGCAAAAAGCTCAGTATGATGGAGCTTTGCATACGGCTGCAAGATAATCGTAATCCGTTTGGTGGCATCCTACGGCGGAAGACGGATAGTCCACCTGCCAGGCATCGGTGCTGGAGTTCCATTTAATGTAGGGCCCATTGCACTCACCGTTGTAGCGCACCACCCATTCGGCATCCTTAAGGCTATGTGGCGATGAGCCCTGCGGATAGTTCATGCCGCAATCGGTTGTGGCCGCATTTCCGCTTGGCACGGCTAGCGGCGCGCTGCAACTCGCTGTCCCGGCTGCATCGCCGGCCTGATATCCCCCCGATGCAACCCCCCCGGGTTGGGCCTTGCACATATCGTAGACCGCGTCGTCCCATTCGTTATATCCGCATGTGCCGCTGTCGCAGCTGCCCTGCTGCCAAAAGACGAGGATATCGAGGCCGTCATTGATGTTGTCCTGCCAGTTCCACCAGGGCGAGGCGGAGTTTGTGCCGTAGTAACCCCATTCTGTGCCGTCAACCTGGCTGATTCCATTACCGTCCGGAGGGCCGAAAATTGGCATGCCGACAATGTTCGGCGAATATTTTCCACAGTTTCCGTTCCCGTCTGATGGGCCTGTGCAGAACTGCTTTGCGCCGCTCTCCACCGTCAGGACTTGGCCACAAAACCACGGCATTCCGAGGTTGATGAAGTTCGGGTGGGTGTTAATTTCAGATTCATAGTAGGCGTGCACGTTGGCCTCCGTGTCATTTGTGCCAAGTATGTAAAAAGTGAGAGTCGCTGCCGGACCATCATCCGCTGATTGGCTGTTCAGTGGCTGCGCGGTCACAGTTGCGGTTCCACCCACATGATTCGAGCCCCAGGAAGATCCCGCAAGAGACCAATTGGAGGCAAGGGGAAGCGTTGCGTCGGGGATTGTGGATGCCGGCTGAACTGTTCCAAAGAGATCCTTGTAAGAGACGCTGATGCTCCACGCGACCTGGTCGCAGGTGCATGGGGCCCCGGCGAGGGAAAATGTAAGCTCGGGCATCGGAAAATCGACGCTTCCTTCCTGGCCGATGTAGACTTTCCCGTTGGACAGCACGGTTTGATTACTACTGTTCAGCAACGTAATCGTCTGTGCGGCTAGTGCCCCACTGGCGCAGGCCGAGCCAATTAGGACAAACAGGGCGGCAGAACGCGCCCTGTTCACGAACCTCTTCGAAACCCGTGACCCCGAACTTTTAAGGGCGGCGGATTCGGTACTCGTTGGTATAGAGATCAACATTGCTTCCTCCAGCATACGGACGGCGTACCTAATCGTTCCATTGGTTTACCGCCGCGTTCCATGGTGCGGAAAAAGTGTGACTTGAACTGCGCGCGCAATAGGCTGTGCATCGGCGAAAAAGCAATAGTATCTTCGCCTCGACATCGAGACGAAGATACGGGTGTTTGCGGATCCCACGCGGCTGCGCCCGGCGGCGGCGGGGTGCAACGGCGGCGGGGACGGCGAGAAACGCCGCTGTTGCTGCCAGCGGGAAAGACGTGCCCGAAAAGCCTGACTGCAATGCGGGGGCATCCGTGGCCCGCGATGCCGACGTCCGATTCCGCCGTGTTCTGACGAGAGGCTGGTAACCTCAGCGCGCGACGCCATGCCTCTGTGCAGTGAACGCGTGCGCCGTCCGGCATTGTATGGCGGCACCGGACTGGCCCGGTGCGCCGATTGGCTATCAGCGCATTTCAGATTCACGCGCGCGACGGGCGCGTTTGCGCGCGCCCGCTGCCGAGCGGGGAGCAAGGGTCCGGATTTATCGGACGCCCTCGCCACGAACGCTGGGGCATCTTCTCCAATTATCGCTGCCACGATCCGGCGGCCACCGTCGGTTGGGTCGGAAACTAGGTCTGACCGGCGGTGGTCGTTACTCCAAACGTTTGGGGCGGAAAATGCGCCGCCGTAAGAATGCACGTGAAGTGGCTGCCGCTCAGTTCGATTCAAACCTCCCGACAGGAGCAAAGCTCCTCGATGCTGCTGCTTGATCGCGTGCTCCGCGCTCCCCGTAGGGGCGATTTGCGTCGCCGCGCCGAGGCAAGCGAGCCGGCCTGCTGGCACCCCCCACATTCCAAATTCACCGCCCTGGCGACTCATATGTTTCAAAACATCCACGCAAATTCATTTGGATGGCGGCTGATAGCGATAGGTCGGCGAATACCACGGCGCCATGAAGGTCATTTTGCCGGCGGGCGGCGCGTGCGTGGCAAGGAAAGCCACCATACTCTGGAACCGGGCGAAGCCCTGCCGGCGGAGAATTTCACGGAGACGAAGCGCCGCGCGACCGCGGGCACGAACGTATCGCGCCGGGAGGTACGTGCCGATGTCGAAGCGACCCCGGCGCACGTCCGACGTGAGAGCGGAATCGATCGTCCCCGCAGTTGCGCCCGACCGAATCGCATCTTCCTCGCCCACGACTTCATCGTGTTCGCCGTTTACCCGGCAAAGATAACGCTGCAGAACCATGGATTTGTTCGGCCCACTGAACGAGTCGTCCAAATAGACAACGCCGTCAAGTTTCACGCTGACCCTGGTCCCGGGTGGCTGGTAGTGGGCGAAGCGGCTGCCATATTCCGATCCGAATTGATTGCGGAGTGTTGAATCCGAGTTCCAGCGAGCGGCGCTAATATTGAATAACGGCGAGATCAGCCGGGCAGCGCCGGCCTTTAGGATCTTGCTCGCACCGGGTCGATCATCGAGGCGGGTCGTGAAGAAGGAATAGATGGAATCCGTCGTCCGCCCGTCGGGGTATACGTAGGTCCACCGGAGCGCGTAGGCACGCGCCTCAACCGGCTCGTTGTTCACCACAAACACAAGGTAAGGGCGAATTGTTTGATAAGCCGCATCCTCGATAGCGTTAAAGTACAATGCCACCTGTTCGTCGAAGCGCGGATCGCTGGGGGTGACCACGGTCAAAGGCTGAGCGGCGCGGATGTATTGCGCGATGCTCCCGCCCTGAGCCGTCGAACTGATGTT
>DATLRW010000087.1:0-8977 GCA_035534495.1 Candidatus Dormiibacterota bacterium
CGAAGTGGACGGGTTTGGGGTGGGCACGGCGATGGCGACCTCGTCGGATGCGCCGTCGATTGGCCTGATTTACAAGCTGGTGGAAGTGAGAAGAAACGGGCGCGCCATCGGCGTCGCCAAGTTCAGCCCCGGCAAGGCGACCTATCCCGGTCCGAAGCAGGTATTCCGCCTGCGCGACCGCTCGGGACAGTTCACCGAAGACCGGATTGCCCTGGCCGGGGAACGGCTGGCGCGCGGCGAGCCGCTGCTCTTGCCGGCGATTCGCAAAGGGCGGCGGGTTTGCCCCGCCGCGCCCCTGGGCGAGGCGCGCGATCGCTGCCGGAAACATCTTCTGCTTCTGCCCGAGCGCTACCGCCGCATCGACCGGCGCGCCGCTTTTCCGGTGAGCTACAGCCCGCGGCTCGAGCGGATGTTCGAGCAGATGCGCCGGGCCGCCTTGCGGCGGGTGCGCTAGAATAAAAGTAAGGAAGCGGCGGGAAGCCGAGACGGATGGCATCGCGCGAAATCGTCTTTTGGGATGTGGATACGCAGCGGGATTTCATGCTCCCGGACGGAAAGCTCTACGTGCCCGGGGCGGAAAAGCGGATTCCCCGCCTGGAGCGTCTGGTGAATCTGGCCCGGCAGGGCCGCGTGTTGCTGATCTCCTCGGTCGACGCGCACACGCCCGACGATCCCGAATTCCTCTATTGGCCGCCGCACTGCGTGCAGGGAACCCCGGGCCAGCGGAAGATTTCCGAGACTTTGACCGACGATTTGCTGCTCGTGCCGAACGATTCTGAATTTCACCTACCGCGGAACCTACGGGTATACAAACAGGTCATTCTGGAAAAGCAGACGCTCGACGTTTTCGACAATCCGAACACGGAAAAGGTTCTGAAACAGCTGGGTCCGGACGCCGAATATTGCGTGTTCGGCATGGTCACCGAACTCTGCGTCCGGCTGGCCGTGCTTGGCATGCTCAAACGCGGCTGCCACGTGGCCGTCATCACCGACGCGATCGAGGCGCTCCAGGAAGAAGAAGGACGCCGCTCGGTAGCCGAATTCGTGGCGGCCGGGGCGCAACTGCTGCAAGCCGAAGAGGCCGTGGCCCTGGTCGATGCCCTGGACCGGGACAGCGCGAACTGACTTCCCATCGAAGACGGTTTTCTCCGGCGCGGGCTGGCGGCCGGCGGGAAACCGGCCCAATTTCTTTCCGCGAAACCGGCGCGCGCGCCAATTTTGCGCCCGGAACGGTTGTGCTACTATCGCGATTTCCACGACCAACGCGGTCGGCGAAGGCGCGGTCGTTTGGAGGATCGCCCGGTGCCCACTGCTACGATGAAAGCGCTGCGGAAGGCTCGATCCGGCCGCGGCGCCGGGATCGAAACCGTTCCCATTCCCGCCATCGGTCCCCGCGATGCCCTGATTCGCGTGCGCGCCTCCTCGATTTGCGGCACCGATCTCCACATCTACGCGTGGAGCGACTGGGCCCGCCGGCACATTCATCCCCCGCTCACCTTTGGACACGAATTCTGCGGCGTGATCGAAACCGTGGGCGCCGACGTCGAGGGACTGGCGCCGGGCGATTTCGCCAGCGCGGAAATGCACGTCAATTGCGGCCACTGCCTGCCGTGCCGCCTGGGCCAGGGACACATCTGCCAGCGCCTGAAAATCATCGGGATCGACCTGGACGGTTGCTTTGCCGAATTCGTGCGCATCCCCGCGCAAAACGTCTGGAAAGTCGATCCGGCGATTCCGTCCCGTTACGCGGCGGTGATGGACCCGCTCGGCAATGCCGTGCACACCGTGCTGGCCGGCCCCGTGGCGGGGCAAACCGTCGCGGTCACCGGCTGCGGGCCGATCGGGCTGATGGCCATTTCGGTGGCGCGGGCCTGCGGCGCTTCGACCCTGGTGGCGACGGAGGTGAATGCCGGCCGGCGCGAACTGGCGACGAAGATGGGAGCCGACGCCGCGCTCGATCCGGAGCAAGGCGACGTTGTGGCGCAGGTGAGGGAGATCACCGGCGGCGCGGGCGTGGACGTTCTGCTCGAAATGAGCGGCCACCCCGGCGCGATTCGCCAGGGGCTCCAGATGCTGCGGCCCGGCGGGCGAGCGTCGCTGCTGGGCATACCGAAGGAGCCGGTCACGCTCGACCTGTATGGCGACATCATCGGCAAGGGCGTGGTGGTGCAGGGGATTTTGGGGCGGCGCATGTTCGAGACCTGGGTGCAAATGACCGCGCTGCTCAAGAGCGGGCGGCTGAACCTCGATCCGTTGTTTCGCGAGCGCTTTTCGCTGGACGATTTCGAGCGGGCCTTTGCCATGCTCGAAGAGGGAAGCGCGAATAAAGTGCTTTTGTTCCCGGATGGGCCGGTCGATTGATCTTTCGATTGGTCTCTCGATTGACCCCGGCCTCGATTTCCTCGCGATTGCCCCGGCCTATAATGGTTTTTCCATTGTCCCGTCCGAAGGAGGACGCATGACGACTGCTGTCCGGCCCCAGCTTCAATACCTGCGCGATGCGCTCGAAGATCTGAAATCCCGTCAACTCTATTACCGCCTGCCGGTGCTTTCGGCCGAGCAGAAGGCCGTCGCGACGGTCAACGGGCGCGAGGTGATCAATCTCAGCTCGAACAATTACCTGGGGCTGACCACGCACCGGAAGCTGCGGAAGGCGGCGATCGAAGCGACGCGGAAATACGGCGTCGGCACGGGCGCCGTGCGCACGATTGCCGGCACGATGGCGATTCACCTGGATCTGGAGGAGCAGATCGCCTACTTCAAGCGCACCGAGGCCGCCGTGGTCTTTCAATCCGGCTTCACCGCGAACGCGGGAACGGTCGCGGCCGTGCTGGGCAAGGACGACCTGATCGTTTCCGACGAGCTGAATCACGCTTCGATCATCGACGGCTGCCGCCTCTCGAAGGCCACCATCCAGGTCTTCAAGCATCGCGACCTCGATGATTGCGAGCGCATCCTCAAGGAAACCGAGCACTGGGTCGGGCACAAGCTGCTGATCACCGACGGCGTGTTCTCGATGGAGGGAGACATCGCGCCGCTGCCCGAACTCTGCGATCTGGCGGAAAAATACAACTGCATCATGATGGTCGACGACGCGCATTCGACCGGGGTGCTGGGCCGCGGGGGCCGCGGAACGGTCGATCATTTGGGCTGTCACGGGCGCGTCGATATCCAGGTCGGCACGCTGAGCAAGGCGGTGGGCGTGATGGGCGGCTACGTTTGCGGATCGCGCACCCTCATCGAATTTCTCTATCACCGGGCGCGCCCGTTCCTGTTCTCCACATCGCATCCGCCGGCCGTGGTCGGGGCCTGTCAGGCGGCCTTCGACCTGCTCTCCTCGGCCGAGGGTGAGCGCCTAGTCAAGCGGCTCTGGAGCAATACGAAATATTTCAAGCGGGGCCTGAAGCGGATGGGTTTCGATACGGGCGCGAGCCAGACGCCGATCACCCCGATCATCGTGGGCGAGGCGGCGAAAGCCTTCCGGTTTTCGCAGGCGCTATTCGACGAGGGCGTATTCGCGCAGGGCATCGGCTATCCGACCGTTCCGGAGGGTAAGGCGCGCCTGCGCACGATCGTCACGGCGGCGCACAAACGCAGCGACCTCGAAAAGGCCCTCGAAATCATCGGCCGCGTGGGCCGGCGGCTGGAGGTCCTGCCGGAATGAGGCCGCCCGCCCGGTTTTCCTGCCGCTAGCCGGTATCTTCCATCTGACTTCCGCTGGCCGGCATCGCGTCGGGAGGGCTCTCCATACAAGCAGCGGACATCCTCCCCGCGCCGCCCGGCGAAGGCGTCCGCCCCTGTCTGGTATACTCGCCTGCCTGCCCCCGAATGAACGAAGCGCACGAATCACGCCTCTTTTTGATCGACGCGATGGGTTACATTTTCCGGGCCTATTTCGCGCCGATGGAACGGCTGCGCAGTCCGTCGGGAATGCCCACGAAGGTTCCCTACCTCTTCGCCAACATGCTGCGGCGCCTCGTCAAGCAATGGGAACCCGATTATCTCGGGGTGGTATACGACGTGGCCGCGCCGACCTTTCGCGACAAACTCTTCGCCGAATACAAAGCCCAGCGGCCCCCAATGCCCGAGGAGCTGGCCGAGCAGCTGCCGTGGGTGCGGCGCTATTGCGACGCGATGCGCGTCGCCCAGGTCGAATACGAAGGCTACGAAGCCGACGATGTGATCGGCACGCTCGCGCGCCAGGCCGCGGCGAAGGGAATCGAAGCGTTCATCGTCACCAGCGACAAGGATTTTTTGCAACTGGTGGACGGGCGGGTGCGCGTGCTGATCCCGACCAAGAGCGATCTGCTGATCGACCGGGCCAAGGTGGAGGAGATGCTGGGCGTCGCGCCCGAGCGCGTTCCCGACGTGATGGCCCTGACGGGCGATTCGATCGACAACGTGCCGGGAGCCAAGGGGATCGGGGAAAAAGGCGCCCGGGGACTGATCGCGCGATTCGGGTCGGTGGAAGCGGCCCTGGACCACGCCGCGGAAGTCGAGAACAAACGGTACCGCGAGGCCCTGCTCGGCCAGCGCGAACAGGTGCTCCTGTCGAAGCAGCTGACCACAATTCATACCAACGTCCCCATGGAACTCGACCTCGACGCCCTGCGCCGCCGCGAGCCGGATATCGAAGCGTTGCGCAAGCTGTATGGCGAGTTGGGATTTTCGTCCCTGCTGCGGGAACTCGCGCCAGCGCCGGCCGAAGCGACGGGTAACTACCGCGCGCTCGATTCCCCCGAAGCGCTCGTAAACTTCCTGGCCGGAATCGGGCCGGGCCAGGAGGCCGCGTTGTGGCTGGAGACGGCGCCGGAGGAGGTCGAGCCGGGATTCGGCAGTCGGGTGGTGAAACTGGAAGTTTCGGCCGGGGCATCGAGTGGCGCGGTGGCCTGGACGGACGATCGCGGAGAGATGCTCGGGGCCCTGGCCCAATGGCTGGGAGACGGTTCGCGGCCCAAGGTCGTGCACGACGCCAAACTCGTCGAACTGCTGGCCATGGGCGGGAAGGGCCCGGGCGCGCGCGGCGTGCGGCACGCCCTCGACCTGTATTCCTATCTGCTGCGGCCGACCACGGCCCGCCACGGCCTGGAAGATATCGCCTCGCGGCAGTTGAACGTTTCGCTCGGCGGCGGGGCCGGCGAGCGCGCCGACTACCTGATGCGCCTGGCGCCCCTGTTGCGGGCCGACGTCGAGGCGCAGGGGCTCGTCCCGGTTTACGAGCAGATCGATCTGCCGCTGGCGCCGGTGCTGGCGCGTATGGAGCGCCGCGGCGTCGGCGTGGCCCGGACGGCGCTCGAGGCGTTTTCCGCCGCGACGGAAGAGGAAATCCGCCGGTTGGAGCGAAGCATTTACGAGGCGGCCGGGTACGAATTCAACATCCTTTCGACCCAGCAACTGGGCGAACTGCTTTTCGACAAACTGAATCTTCCCTTGCCGCGGCGCCGCGGCAAGGGAAAGGTTCGCTCGACCGCCGTCGACGTGCTGCGGGAGCTCGCACCGCTCCATCCCCTGCCCGGCATGGTGATCGAATACCGGGAATCGGCGAAACTGAAATCCACCTATGCCGATGCCTTGCCCCGTTTGATTCATCCGGAGACCGGGCGCATCCATCCCCGATTCAATCAGACGGGAACGTCGACGGGACGGCTCAGCTGCTCGAGCCCCAATCTGCAAAATATTCCTGTCCGCACCGAACTCGGCCGCAAGATTCGCGCGGGATTCGTCGCCCGGCCCGGATGGCGCTTGCTATCGGCCGATTATTCCCAGATCGAGCTGCGCGTGATGGCTCATCTCTCCGCCGATCCTGTGCTGGCCAGCGCGTTCCGGCGCGGCGAGGACGTTCATTCGCGAACCGCCGAAGAGGTGTTCGGCGCCGGTCCCCTGGCGCAAACGGCCGAGCATCGCCGCGCGGCCAAAATCATCAATTTCGGCATCCTCTACGGCCTGTCTCCCTTCGGTCTTGCCGCACAGCTTCAGATCGATCAGAAAGAGGCGGCGCAGTTCATCCATCGATATTTCGAGAGATACCGGGGCGTGAAAGAGTGGCTCGATGGGCAGCTCGAGCAGGTTCGGCGGACCGGCGTCACGAGGACGCTTCTGGGCCGCATGCGCCCGATCCCGGAAATCAACGCCCCGCAGGCCGCGCTGCGGGGCCTGGCCGAACGCACGGCCCTCAACACACCCGTTCAGGGAACGGCCGCGGATCTGATGAAGCTGGCCATGATCGAAACCGACAAGCGGTTCATGGCCGAAGGCCTGCGCGCCGAAATGATTTTGCAGGTTCACGATGAGCTGCTTTTTGAGGTTCCCGAGGAAGAGTTCAGCCAGGTTTCCCGGCTCGTGCGCGAGGCGATGGAACACGCCTACCCGTTGAGCGTGCCCTTAATCGTAGAAATCAAGGCCGGACCGAACTGGAGGGACATGAAATCCATCAGCGAGGGAGCTGAAAAGCCCGGGAAGCCAGTCGAATAGGCCGTTCACCAGGCCGGAAGACTCGGCGAGATGTCCTGTTAACAAGTTGCAATAAATACACTTACATGATAATTGATGGGAATAAGGGAAGCTGTATAGGGAGTATATGTTTGGACAATATGTTTACTTTACCGTTAATTATATTGACGGTACCGAAACTCCCGTGTAGAGTCCTGCGCGTGGGGCAGAACATGAATCTCGACACCGACAACGTAGCGCCCCAAAGTTCCGCCCCCCACCACAGTGCCCCTCAAAGCGCTGGGGGTCGCAGCACCGCAGGGCTGCGACCCCTGGCCCCCCTTCCTCATTCTAAATTTTAAATCCGAGCCTTCCGCATGCCGGCCTTCCGCCCCGAAATCCTGATGGCAACACCGGCCTGCCCACCGCGCAAGTAAATCTTTCCAACTGGTTGGCGAATGGGGAATGGGCCTGCGCAGGCGGGAGGGGCCGCGGTCGGGAGTTTTGGCTGGGGCGGGAGGATTCGAACCTCCACCATCTGCATTAACAGTGCAGTGTCCTACCGGTTGGACCACGCCCCAACTCTAATTCCGGCAGAGGGCTGCGCGCTGGCATTCGGCGCGGAAAGCGCCTGCCGGACAAACCGAGAGAATCGCGTGACCGGCTGCAATTCTGCCACAGCACAAACATTCGCGCCAGACGCGAGCAGATGCCACGGATCGATTGCCTGAAACAGGCGAGTTCCGCGCCTGCCTTGACCCTGCGATTGATAGGTTGCTAAGTTGGTTGTTTAGACTGGGGAGAATCTACCCTCCCGTCTGGATGGACAATGTCTACAGCCGGTTCTCCCGCATGCCGCTTGATCGCATCGTAATCCGAGGAGCCCGCCAGCATAACCTCAAGAACATCAGCCTGGAAATTCCTCGCCACAGCCTGACCGTCATTACCGGGCTTTCCGGCTCGGGAAAATCGTCGCTGGCCTTCGACACCATTTACGCCGAAGGGCAGCGGCGCTACGTCGAATCGCTTTCCGCCTACGCCCGCCAGTTTATCGATCAGCTCGAGCGCCCCGATGTCGATTCGATCGAGGGGCTCTCACCCTCCATCGCCATCGAGCAGAAAACCACCGGCCGCTCGCCCCGCTCGACGGTCGGCACGATTACCGAAATCTACGACTACCTGCGCGTGCTCTACAGCTCGATCGGAACGCCGCGCTGTCCGCGCTGCGGGCAGGAAATCGCGAGCCAGTCGGCGGGCCAGATCGTCCAGTCGGTTCTCTCGCTCGAGCCGGAAGACCGGATCATGATTCTGGCGCCCGTGGTGAGGGGCCGTAAGGGTGAATTTCGTAAACAGCTGGAAAAATATGCCCGGGACGGCTTCCTGCGCGCGCGCATCGACGGCCAGTTGCTCCATTTGGACGAACCGGCGCCGCTCGACCGGCGGCGCAATCATACGATCGAAGTGGTGGTCGATCGCCTGCTGGTCAAACCGGGCATCGCGAAGCGCCTGGAAGAATCGGTCGCGACGGCGCTGAAGCTGGCCGAGGGCCTTGTGACTGTGGCCGTTGTCGGCGGCGCGGAGCAGACCTATTCGGAGAAGCTGGCCTGTCCGAAATGCGGGATTTCGGTGCCCAAGCTCGAGCCCCGCTCGTTCAGTTTCAATTCACCCTACGGCGGCTGCCCGGAATGCAAGGGTCTGGGCGCCAAATATCAGTTCGATCCGGCCAAGGTGGTGGTCGATTGGACGCGGCCGCTGCTCGAGGGGGGACTCGGTCCCGGCTCGGGCTCCTCGTTCCTGCGGCGGGCGCTGGAGGCGGCGGCGAAAGAGCACGGATTCGACCTGAAAGCCCCGTTCGAGAAACTTTCCCGGCGCGCGCAGAACCTGGTCCTCTATGGGGACCGGGGCAAGGAACGCGGGCCGAAATTTGCGGGCGTGATCGGGTATCTGGAAGAGAACCTGGACGGGACCGGCTCGGAGAACTATCGGGATTGGCTCGGCGAGTACATGTCGCCGTCCACTTGCGCGGTGTGCGGCGGAAGCCGCCTGCGGCCGGAAAGTCTGGCCGTCAATGTGGGCGGATACTCGATTGCAGAGTTCTGCGCGCTCTCGACGGCCCAGGCGCGCCAGGCCGTGGACCGGCTGGCGAGCCGGCTCGACGCCCGCCAGAAGCAGATTGCCGGCCGCCTGCTGGGCGAGGTTGCCGACCGGCTGGATTTCCTGCTGGCGGTCGGGCTGGGCTATTTGACCCTGGACCGTTCGGCCTCGACCCTTTCCGGCGGAGAGGCGCAAAGGGTTCGTCTGGCGACGCAGATCGGTTCCCGGCTCAAGGGCGTTTTGTACGTGCTCGATGAACCGTCGATCGGCCTGCATGCGCGGGATAACAACCGGCTCCTGGCAACGCTTGCCGGGTTGCGCGATCTGGGCAACACGGTTCTGGTCGTCGAGCACGACGAGCAGACCATCCGGCAGGCGAACTACGTGGTCGATCTCGGTCCCGGCGCCGGACGCGCCGGCGGCTACCTTGTGGTGGCGGGCACGCCCGAGCAGG
>DATLRW010000088.1:0-6410 GCA_035534495.1 Candidatus Dormiibacterota bacterium
CCGGCCTGGGCGTGTCCTTGATCAGTTCCCGATTCGCCATGGACGAGGTGAGCGCCGGGCAAGCGGTCCTGGTTCCCATCGCGGACGTCGAGCTGTGGCGCGAACTCGGGCTGGTGTACCGCCGCGGGCGCAGCCTGCCTCGCGCCACGACGGCGTTTATCAATCTCCTGACGCGGGAAGGGCGGCTCAAGCCGGGCTCTCATCCGAAATCGCCCCGCCCCGCGGCGGCTTCGGGGCGGCGCTCCTGAGGTACGAACGGGGACTGAGGGAAGTCAGTGAACCGTCACATGGCGGCTCCTCTTCAGGCGTCTTGACCGGGTACCCGCGGCTCCCCTATCATGACCCTTGCCTACCGCGCAACCGCTCTCCCTGGTAATTTTGATTGCAGGTTTTTCGGTTGAGCGCAGCAGACTGGTATCCCAATGGCTGATACAACTTGCTGGAAAGAAATTGAACTGGAAATTCCCGCCGAGACGGTTCAGGCGGAAATCGCGAAGGTAGCGAAGGATCTGGCGCGGGTGGCGCGCATCCCCGGCTTCCGGCCGGGCAAGGCGCCGATTACGCTGATCCGCCGGCGCTTTGCCGACGACATCAAGAACGAGGTCCTGCAATCGCTCGTTCCCGAGCGGCTGGAGCGGGCGCTGGATGAAGCCCGGCTGGTTCCGGTGACCCGGCCGCATGTCGAGAAGGTCGACTTCAGCGAGGGTGGCCCGGTCAAATTCAAGGCCCGCTTCGAAGTGCTGCCGGAATTCGAGCTGAGCGACTACAAGAATCTGGAAGTGGAAGTGGAATCGGCCGAAGTGGCCGACGAAGACGTTGATCGCGCCCTCGAAGAGATGCGCGAGCAGGCCGCCTCCCTGGTTCCCATCGAAGGGCGGCCGGCGCAGGACGGCGACTACGTCGTGCTGAAAATGGTGGGGACCCCGGCTGACGGGAAAGCCCAGCCCATTCGGATGGACAATGCGCTCTGTCACGTGGGTTCCGAGGAGACAGTCGCCGCATTCAGCGAAAATTTGCGCGGGGCGGCCACGGGCGAAACCCGGCGCTTCGACGTGGAGTATCCGGCCGATTATCCCGAGGCGAAGCTGGCCGGCCACGCCTTCCACTTCGCCGCCGAGGTCGTTGCGGTGAAGGAGCGAAAGCTGCCCGAGCTGAACGACGAGCTGGCGAAGGAAACCGGCGAGGGGGAGACGCTCGAGGAGCTGAAGCAAAAGATCCGTCAGAGGCTCGAAGCCGCCCGCGAGGAGCGGCAGAACGCTTTGGCGAAGGATAAAATCGTGGATCTTCTGCTCAGCCGCCATTCTTTTCCCGTTCCCGAAGCGATGGTGGAGGGCCAGATGGACGCCCGGCTGGAGCGCGCCATGCGCCGGTTGATCGCCCAGGGCATCGATCCGCGATCGGTCAACGTCGATTGGGTATCCTTGCGGCGGCAGCAGCGGGAACGAGCCGAAGGGGATGTGCGGGCCGAAATTCTGCTCGACCGCATCGCGACCGCGGAAACGATCGAAGTCAGCGATGAGGAGTTGGACAAGGAGCTGGCATCGGCTGCCGAGCGGAGCGGGGAAAGCGTGGCCGTTCTGCGCGCTCGCTTGACAAGGGAAGGAGCGGTCGATACGATGAAATCGAAGCTTCGTAACGAAAAGACGTTGGACCGGCTCTACCAGCAGACGCAAGTCCGGGTGACTCCGAAATCTCCGGCAACTGCGGAATCCGCCCAAGCCTCCCGGCCTCAGCCATGAGACATCCAGAAGATTCAGGTTCCTACGGAACCACCCTTGTTCCGATGGTGGTCGAACAGACCAACCGCGGCGAGCGCGCCTACGACATCTATTCGCGGCTCCTGCGCGACAACATCATCTTCATCGGCACGCCGATCGACGATCATGTGGCCAACCTGGCGACCGCCCAGCTCCTGTTCCTGGCCGCCGAAGACCCGGAGAAGGATATCTCCCTCTACATCAACTCCCCGGGCGGCTCGATCACGTCGGGCATGGCCATCTACGACACCATGCAGTTCGTGCGTCCCGATGTGGTCACGATATGCATCGGCCAGGCGGCCTCGATCGCCGCGGTGCTGCTTGCCGCGGGCGCCCCGAAAAAACGCTTTTGCCTGCCGAACGCTCGCGTTCTGATTCACCAGCCGTGGATATCGAGCGTCTCCGGCCAGGCGACCGATATCGACATCACGGCCAAGGAGATCCTGCGGATGCGCTCGGTGCTGGCCCAGATCCTGTCCAAGCACACCGGCCAACCCGTCGAAAAGATCGACCGGGATACCGAGCGGGATTTCATTATGAGCGCCGATCAGGCCAAGGAATACGGGATCGTCGATGAAATCATTGTCAAGCATCCCTGAGGCTGTTCGTAACGGTTACCGCACGGGCTCTATCCTTTGTCGCCGTTCCCGGCGGCGGAGGCCTACAATGAACCGCATGATCGAGGCAGACCCCGGCTTGAGGCAGAGGAGCCACCTAATTTGAAGAAGATAGGCGAAGACGTGCTGCGCTGTTCCTTCTGCCATAAGTCCCAGGAACAGGTCGAAAAGCTCATCAGTTCTCCTTCGGAGACCGCCCGAGCCTATATCTGCAATGAGTGTGTGCGCGTCTGCCAGCAGATCCTCGACGAGGAAAAGAGGGAACAGGCCGCTCCGGCCGCCGGCCGCCGGCTGCCGCGCCCGCCCGAGATCAAGCAATTTCTCGAGGACTACGTCATCGGCCAGGACAAGACGAAAAAGAAGCTGGCTGTCGCGGTCTACAACCATTACAAGCGCATCCAGCTCAATCGCCAGGCCAGCGAAATCGAAGTGTCCAAGTCCAACATCCTGCTGATCGGGCCCACGGGCACCGGCAAGACCCTGTTGGCCCAGACGCTTTCCCGGATGCTCGAGGTCCCGTTTGCCATCGTCGATGCGACGACGCTTACCGAGGCCGGCTACGTCGGCGAGGACGTCGAGAATATCGTGCTGAAACTGCTCCAAAGCGCCGATTGGGAAGTCTCCCGCTGCCAGCAGGGAATCATCTATATCGACGAGATCGACAAGATCGCGAAAAAGGACGAAAGCCCCTCGATCACCCGCGATGTCTCGGGCGAGGGGGTGCAGCAGGCCTTGTTGAAGATATTGGAAGGCACCGTTGCCAACGTCCCCCCGCAGGGCGGCCGCAAGCACCCGTATCAGGAATTCATCCCCGTCGATACGACCAACGTGCTGTTCATTTGCGGCGGTGCCTTTGTGGGTTTGGAAAAAATCATCGAGCGCCGCATCGGGCAGCGCTCGGTCGGGTTCCACACGACGGGCGAGCCGGCCACGGCGACCCGCCGCAATTTCGGCCTGCTCGATCAGGTGCAGCCTGTCGATCTGATCCACTATGGCCTGATCCCGGAATTCGTCGGGCGGCTGCCGGTCATCGGCGTGCTGGAAGATCTCGATAAGCAGGCCCTGGTCCGCATTTTGCGCGAGCCGAAAAACGCCCTGGCCCGCCAATATCAAAAGCTTTTCGAGTTCGAAGGGGTGCGGCTGGAATTTACCGACGACGCGCTCGAAACGGTGGCCGAAATGGCTCTGCAGCGCAAGGTTGGCGCCCGCGGCTTGCGGATGATCCTCGAGGATCTCATGCTCGACCTGATGTACCACCTGCCGTCCCAGCGCCGGGTTCGCGAGTTTATCGTCACCAGCGAAATGGTTCGCAGCCAGCAGATCAACTGGGCTCTGTTCGAGAAGGCCGGTTAGGCGGGACGAGAGGACGGCCCTGCGGTAACGCCCGAGGGAATGCCTGAGGCAATGGATGTTCAGCCGTGAAAAAAGCGAAGTGAAACGGGTTCCGATGATGCCCGTGCGGGATATGGTCATCTTCCCGCAGGTGATGACGCCGTTCATCGTCGGCCGGGAAGCTTCCGTGCGCGCCCTCGAAGAGGCCCTGGCCGGGGACAAGAGAATTTTTCTGGCCACCCAGCACGATGCCTCCGTCGATGATCCCAAGCCGAATGAAATCTACCAGGTCGGCACGCTGGCCCGCATCGTGCAAAGCGTACGCCTGCCGGATGGAAACATTCGCGTCCTGGTCGAGGGCACCGAGCGCGCCCGCGTTCTGCATTTGTCGATCGAAGAGGGATTCTTCCGGGCCAACCTCCGCCCGATCGTGAGCCGTGTCGAAGTCACCCCGCAGATCGAGCAAACCACCCGGCGCGTCACCGCGCTATTCGAACAGTACGTCAAACTCGCGCAGAGCCTGAATTACGACAGCGTGGTGGCCTCGGTCCGCACCGAAGACCCCGACCGGCTCGCCGACAGCATCGCCTGGAACATGCAGGTTTCCGTCGAGGAAAAGCAGGGGCTGCTCGAACTGCTGGACCCGGCCGAACGGCTGAACCGGATTGCCGAGCTGCTCGAAATCGAAATCGAGAAGCTGAACGTCGACCGGACCGTCAATAACCGCGTGAAGCGGCAGATGGAGCGGGCCCAGAAGGAGTATTACCTCAACGAGAAGCTCAAGGCGATCCAGAAGGAACTCGGCCGGAACGAAGCGGCGGAATTCGATCAGCTGCGCAAGCGCGTCGAATCGGCCGGGATGTCGAAAGACGCCCGGGAAAAAGCCGTCCAGGAGCTGAAGCGTCTCGAGGCCATGCCGCCGATGTCGGCCGAATCGACCGTCTCGCGGAATTATCTCGAATGGCTGCTGGCCCTGCCCTGGAAAAAGCACTCGCGGGAAATCCGCGATATCGCCGCCGCCGAACAGATTCTCAACGAAGATCACTACGGGCTGGAAAAGGTCAAGGAGCGCATCCTCGAATACTTGGCCGTCCGGCAGTTGGTGAAAAACCCCAAGGGATCGATTTTGTGCTTCCTCGGGCCGCCCGGCGTGGGCAAAACCTCGCTGGCGATGTCCATCGGCCGGGCCACGGGCCGCAAGTTCGTGCGCCTTTCGCTCGGTGGCGTGCGCGACGAAGCGGAAATCCGCGGCCATCGCCGCACCTATATCGGCGCCCTGCCGGGCCAGATTTTGCAGATGATGCGCAAGGCCGGAGTCACCAACCCCGTCTTCGTTCTGGACGAAGTGGACAAGATGTCGATGGATTTTCGCGGCGATCCTTCGGCCGCGCTGATGGAAGTTCTCGATCCGGAGCTGAATCACGCCTTCATGGATCATTACCTCGACGTCGAATACGATCTCTCGAAGGTGATGTTCATCTGCACGGCCAACGTGCTCCACACGATTCCCCAGCCGCTGCAGGACCGGATGGAAGTGCTTCGGCTGGCCGGCTACACCGAGCGCGAGAAACTGGAAATCGCGCGCCGGTTCCTGTTTCCCAAACAGAGAGAGGCCACCGGCATCAGCGAGGGCAATCTGGCGTTTCCCGACCCGGGCCTCGCCCACGTCATCCGCTATTACACGCGGGAAGCCGGCGTCCGCAATCTCGAGCGCGAAATCGCCAACGTTTGCCGCAAAGTGGCTCGCAAGGTCGTCATGGACGGCCGCAAGACCGCCGTCGAGGTCGGCCCGGCGAATCTTTCCGAATACCTGGGCGTGAGCAAGTTCCGCGATCTCTGGGCGCTCAAAAAGAACGAAATCGGTCTTTCCGTCGGCCTGGCCTGGACGGAGATGGGCGGCCAGGTGCTTCCCACCGAGGCGAGCATCATGCCCGGCAAGGGCCACCTGACCCTCACCGGCCAGCTGGGCGATGTAATGCAGGAATCGGCGCAGGCCGCCATGAGTTTCATTCGCTCCCGGAGCCCTCAATTCGGGCTGGCGAAGGATTTCTACCGCCATCTCGACATCCACGTTCACGTTCCCGAGGGCGCGATTCCCAAAGACGGGCCGTCGGCGGGCATCACCATCGCCACGGCGATCGTCAGCGCGCTCACCCGTATCCCGGTTTCCTGCGCGGTGGCCATGACCGGCGAAATCACCCTGCGCGGCCAGGTGCTGCCGATTGGCGGCGTCAAGGAAAAGCTGCTCGCCGCCCATCGCAGCGGCGTGCGTACGATCATCCTGCCGCGCGATAACGAAAAGGACCTGGCCGACGTTCCCGCGGATATCCTGGCGGAGTTGGCCGTCAAGTTTGTCGAACGAATGGACGAGGTGCTGCCCGTCGCGCTGGAGCGGCCGCTCGACGCGGCGCCGGAATCGATCGGGGTTACCCAGGAGTTCAACGAGAACCTGCAACAGGATCAGGAACTGACCAACTGACGCGAGCAGCGTCATCGTTCAAGGGCTCTCCCGTAAGGAAGAAGAATGGGCATTAGCCTCGCCGAGCTGAAAGACAAAAACATCACCGACCTCGCGAAGATTGCCAAGGAACTGAATATTCCCGGCGCGACCGGCATGCGCAAACAGGAGCTGATTTTCCAGATCCTGCGCGGCCAGGCGGAAAAAAGCGGATTGATCTTCTCCGAGGGCGTGCTCGAATGCCTG
>DATLRW010000089.1:0-23433 GCA_035534495.1 Candidatus Dormiibacterota bacterium
CCGGCGTCCACCGGGATCACCTGCCGCTGCATGACCTCGCTGACGGGAATTCGCCAGCGCTTATCGGTCTTCACGGCTTCGTGCCATCGCTGATTCCCGGAGGCCGATGCTTCTCCCGAAACCGCGTATGCCACCGCCGCCCCAATCAAGGCGGGAATGATGTAGGAATGCCCGCCAGCCGCCTCGGCGACGAACACGACGGCGGTTAGTGGCGTTTTGTATCCAGCGGCGAGAAACGCTGCCATGCCCACCGCGGCGTAGAGATCGACCGCGGGGCTCTGTCCGATCACGTGCGCAAATGCGGCGCCGAAGCTTCCTCCGGTCAGGAAAAGAGGCACGAACATCGCGCTCACCCCGCCCACTCCCAGCGAAAAGAGCGTTGCGGCCAGTTTCAGAATGCCGAAAAGCGTCAGCTCCATCGCGCCATGTCCGGCCACGAGGATCTCAGGCACCGCTTCGTAGTTGGGTCCAATCGGCACCAGATTGCCCTTGTACATCGCGAGAAATGCCCAGCCGCACAGGCCGGTGAGGATTCCCCCGACCGCCATCTTCACCCAGTGCGGAATGCGAAGCCGCATCGAGAAGTCTCTCGCGCGGCGGTAGGTGATATCGAAAACCATCGCAATCAGCCCGCAAATCACTCCCAGCAGCGCCGCCCATAGCAAATCCCTTCCCGAAAAAGTAGCGCTTCCAGAGAAATTAAAATACGGCTGAGTGCCCAGAAAGGAAGCCAGCGTGGCGTAGGAGACGACCGAGGCGATCAGCGAGGGAAGCAAGGCTTCGTGCGCCAAATCGTTCTTATAGGGCATTTCGAGAGCGAAGAAGATGCCTGTCAACGGAGCGCGAAACACCGCCGCCATGCCTGCCGCCGCGCCGCTGATCAGCATGATTCGGCGATCGCTCGGTTCCATGCGAAGGCGCTTCATTCGCGTCCAGAGCCAGGAGCCGAGCGCGCCGCCGGCATAGACGCTCGGGCCTTCCAAAGCCGCGCTCCCACCGAATCCCACAGTCGCGATGGCCGCGGCCAGCTTTGGCGCGAACGGCCACATGCGAATATCGCCCTGATACTCGTGATAGGAACGGATGATTTCCTCGGTGGAATGTTCGTTTGGATCGGGAGTCAGATATTGCATCAGCAGGCCCGCGATAATGAATCCCACAGCCAGTCCCGGAATCATCGCCAACGGATGACGAATATAGAAGCCCAGGAATTTCGGCCAGATCCATTTCAGAATGATTTCGGCGATCAGCGTAATGACGAGTCCCGTCGATACCCCGATGATCGGGGCCACGATCAGCCACTTGTGCAGATCGCGCGAATAGGTTGCCGATAGATCCTGATGGATGAGCGAAGTGTATTTCCGCAGCCGTGGATGGTCGAATATCTTCACCGGACGCCCTATCGGGAAAGCCGATTGATGGGCCGCCTGCCCCGGGCTTGCGTCTCGAGGCCGTTTTCCGTCCGCCGAGACGGGGAAAATAAGCCGCTCAGTAGCCGAAATCTGGCGAGTTCACGGCGGTGCAACGCCGACAACTTATTGAGAATGTTCCGGCCCCGGGCCGTCAACTGCACGCGTACCAAACGACGATCGCTGGCAACCAATTCCTTGCTTACCAAACCGGCCTGCTGCGCGCGGTCCACGAGGCCGACGACGGCGTTATGACGCTCCTGGAGAAATTCGGAGAGTTCGGAAATGGTCGCCCAGCCGCGGCCGGTGTGGCCCGCGACGCCCAGCAGGAGTTGGTGTTGCTGCGGCGTCAGCCCGGCCTGGCGCGCCGCCTTCTCGCTGAAGCGGAGAAAGCGCCGGAGCTGGTAGCGGAATCGGGCCAGCTCCCGAATCGTCGCTGAGGATACGGCGTGTGATGTTTGACTCACGAGCGCGACCCATCGGGAATTATATCACGATGTGATGTATTTCCCCGCCGCTCGGAGGGGCTGGCTCGCTAGAGCGTCTTTTCCGAATCGAGCAGGATGGTCACCGGCCCTTCGTTGGCCAGGTCCACGGTCATTTGCGCCTGAAACACGCCGGTTTCGACGCGAACCCCGCATGCGCGCAGTTCCTCGACAAACGCTTCGTAGAGCCGGATGGCGGCTTCGGGCGGGGCGGCGCGGTCGAAACCGGGGCGGCGGCCGCGCCGCACGTCCCCGTAGAGCGTGAACTGCGAAACCACCAGCGCCGCGCCGCCCGTCTCGATGAGCGAGCGATTCATTTTCCCTTGGAGATCCTCGAAGATGCGTAGATGCGCGATCTTTTCGGCGAGGTAGCGGGCCGATTCCGGCGTGTCCTCGCGTCCGACGCCAACGAGCACGACCAGCCCGCCGGCGATTTCTCCCTGAACGCTGCCGGCGATCGTCACGCGGCCGCGGCTGACGCGCTGGACTACCGCTCTCATCGCCTCCCCGTTCCACGCGGGTTTCCGGCGCCGGCCCCCGGGCGGCCCGAGCGGCCGGTCGCGGAAGCCGGCTGGCACCGCGGGCAAAAATAGGAGCTGCGGCCGGCGACGATCGCGCGTTCGATCTTCCGGCCGCAGCGTGAACAGGGAAGGCCGAGGCGGCGGTAGACGCAAAGCCATTTCTGATTCGTGCCGCGCCGGCCGCGGGCATCGACGTAATTGGCGATCGATGTGCCCCGCCGCCGGATCGCGTCGCGCAGCACGACCCCGGTCGCGCGCCACAGCCGGTCGAGCTCTTCGGTGGTCAACTCCGAGCCGAGTCGCGCCGGATGCAGGCATGCGCGCCAGAGGCTCTCGTCCGTGTAGATGTTTCCCATGCCCCGCAATACGCGCTGATCGAGCAGCAACGCCTTCACGCGCGCCCGGCGCGAGCCCAGTCGCGCGCGAAATTCTTCCCCCGTCACTTCGAGCGGATCGGCCCCCAGCGGAGCGATCACCGCTTCCATCTCCTCGGGCGAAGCGATTCGTATATGGCCGAAGCGGCGAATATCGACGTAGCGGAGCTCGCTGCCATCGTCGAGCGAAACCCGGACGTGGGTATGCGGCCGGACGGGATCGACCGGATGGTGAACCACCAGTTGCCCGGTCATGCCGAGATGGATCAACAGCCAGAGGCGCTCCGGCTCAGAGACTTTGCGATCCAAGGCCACCAGAAGCAGTTTGCCTTGGCGGCGAATTTCCCCGATCCGGCTGCCCGGCAGGAGGGTTTTGATGTGTTCGGGGTGGCGAATGAAATCGGTTTTGCCAAACCGCACACCCGTCACACGCCGGCCGACCAGCCGCCGCAACCCGCGCGCCACCGTTTCGACTTCCGCCAGTTCGGGCATTTTTCCCGCTCGAAAGCTACCATATTTTTCGTCCGACCACGGCTTTCATCCCGCCGCCATCCCATCTTCTCTCCCCCAGGCGTACACCCCGGGTGCCGCCATTGGACCGCTGATGGATAGCGCCCGGGGCGAATGGCCGGAATCAGGCGTCGGAAAGCGATTCGTCGAAGCGCGCCGGCTCGGTGGTTTCGCTCTTCTCGAGTATTGCCCCGCAATCGAGACATTCGCGAAATTCAGCGTCCCGGTCGCGCGCGATCAGCAGGGTACGGCGGTGGGGGCATGGAGCGGGTTCGGGCATCGCAACTCCTGGGAAAAGTATACCGCCGCGCGGATTTTGCGCTGAGTCCGGAGTCCCCAGTATCGACCCGGATGCCGGGAATCGTGGATCGAGTTGACAAATCTCGCGGTACCGGGTATCGGGAAAGTAACCATGCCCGACTCCACTTCAGCCAAAAGGGTGACCACGGCCCTCTTTTACGGGCTCCTGGCGCTGCTGGCCTGGTTAACCTTCCTGGTTTTCCAGCCGTTCCTGACGCCGTTGATCTGGGCATCCGTCTTGGTGATTTTGTTCTTTCCCTGGCACCGGCGGCTCGAGCGCCGGTTAGGCAGAACGCTGTCGGCAACGTTGAGCACGATCGTGGTGACGGCCATCCTGATCGTGCCGGCATTAATGGTATTGATCGCGTTCGTGCATCAGGCGATCGCCCTGCTCGAAAGTCTCGAACTGGGGACGTTCCTGAGCCAGTCGGTCTGGCTGAACCGCGTCTGGATGTGGATGGCGCACCGCCTACCGAGCAATGAGGCGGTGGATTTGCCCACCGTCGTCCGGGTGGGAGCCCAACGCGTTACGGCCTTCCTGGCCGGCCAATTGGGCGGGATCGTGCGAAATGTCCTCGTTTTTCTGTTCGATCTGGTTCTGACAGTCATTACCATGTTCTATTTCTTCCGCGACGCCGCCCCGATCATGCGCTGGCTGCGGCGCTCGCTACCCTTCCCGGAAGAGCAGCGGGAGGCGATGATCGCCCAAGCCCACGATCTGGTATTCCTGACGGTGGCATCGAGTCTGGCCGCGGCCGGGCTGACGGGGCTCGTCGGCGCGCTGGCGTTTTGGCTCGTTGGAATCCACCAAATTGTGCTTTGGGGAGTGGTGATGGCCCTTTTCGCGCTGCTCCCGGTCCTGGGCGCTTGGATGGTCTGGCTGCCCGCGGCAGGATGGCTGGTCGCCGAAGGACAGCCGGTTCGCGCAATCATTCTGCTGGCGCTCTGCGGCGGAGCGCTGTTGATCATCGACAACGTGATTCGGCCGCTGTTGATCAGCGAACGTTCGGAGCTCAATGGCCTCTGGGTATTGGTGGGAGTGCTGGGCGGGGTCGCCGTATTTGGCATGATTGGTTTGGTGCTGGGTCCTGTGATTGTGGCTTTCGCCGCGAGTTTCCTGAAGTCCTACACGCTCCCGATGCCTGCGCCGGTCTCGCCGCAAGGCCCGAACCCGGCCGACCCCTAGTAAGGAACTCGCGCCATCCCGGACCCGCAGCACCCATCGCCTTTTGCTCCGGTAGGGAAACTGGGGGAAGATGGTTTTTCTCAGGGCCGGAGTCCGGAACGGGAACCAGTCGCGTTCTCGAGGGCGAATGAGCTGATTCCAGGAGGAAAGGAGCCCATTCCTTCTGGGCGGGCCGGGGAACCTGTCCGGCGCGCGGTGATCCGCCTCCTTCATCTCCATGGCAACAACGACTTTCGAATCGCCAATCGAAGAATCGGGTGTGGGGCGTTGGCTGATCGCCATCGCGGTGATGGCCAGCGCCATGATGGAACTGATGGACACATCGGCTGTGAATGTGAGCCTGCCATACATCGCCGGCAACCTTTCGGCCTCCACCACCGAGGCCACCTGGGTTCTCACTTCCTACCTGATTTCCAACGCGGTCGTGCTGCCGCTGGCGGGCTGGCTGGCGAATTACTTCGGACGGAAACGGCTGCTGATGGTTGCTGTCGGCGGCTTCACGATATCGAGTATGTTGTGCGGGGTGGCGACCTCGCTGCCAATGCTGATCGTTTTCCGCGTCTTGCAGGGGGCTACCGGCGGCTCCTTGCAGCCCGTCTCACGCGCGATCCTGCTAGAAACATTCCCGCGGGAGGAACGGGGCCACGCTATGGCGTTCTGGGGCGTGGGGATCGTTGTGGCGCCGATTCTGGCGCCCCTGCTGGGCGGCTGGCTCACGACGGATTATTCCTGGCGCTGGGTTTTCTTCATCAACCTGCCGATATCGATCGTCGGACTGATTCTGCTCCAAATGTTCGTTCACGACCCTCCCTACATCCGCCGGGGAACGCTGCGCATGGATTACTGGGGACTCGGGATGCTGGTCACCGGAATGGCCTCGCTTCAGGTGATGCTGGACAAAGGGCAGGAGGACGACTGGTTCAGCTCGCACTTTATCGTGATCCTCGCGATTATCGCGGCCATCTGCCTCGCGACCTTCGTCATCTGGGAGTTGCGGTCGAAAAACCCCCTCGTCCACTTTCGTTTGCTCAAATTCCGGACGTTCGCCGTGGGCGCCACGCTTTCGGCAGTTCTCGGATTCGTTCTCTTCGGAAGCATCGTCCTCATCCCGCTGTACATGCAGGAGCTCCTCGATTTCCCCGCGATCACGGCGGGTTTCTGGAACTCGCCCCGAGGCATCGCCACCTTGATTCTCATGCCCGTAGCTGGATTTCTGATTGGCCGCCGCTGGGACATGCGCGCCATGATGTTCACGGGCCTCTTGGTTTCGGCCGCGGGAATTTTTTGGTTTTCTTTCCTCAACCTGAATGCCAGTCCGTGGAGCTTCTTCTGGCCTCAGATTTTGATGGGAGCCGGGCTTTCGTTCGTTTTCCCTCCCCTGGCGACGATCACCGTGGATCCAATTCCGAGCGAAGAGATGGGCTACGCCACCAGCATCACCAGCCTGATGCGCAATATCGGCGCAAGTGTTGGAATTTCATTTGTCGCCACCGAACTGGCCCGCAACCGGCAAAAGCATCAGACGCGCCTGGTGGCTCACCTGACGGCGGCCAATCCGGCGATGACCGGCTTCCTGGCCGGCCTGAAGGCCGATCTATTGTATCGGGGGGCCAGCTCGGTCCAGGCGGGCCGGCAGGCCCTGGCCATGCTGTATCAGCTCACCCTGCGACAGGCGGCCGTGCTCAGTTACCTCGACGCGTTTCGCCTGCTCGGGATCTTTCTCCTTGTCGTCGCCCCGCTTCCCTGGCTGATGCATCGGGCGGGCCACAAGACGGGCGGCCGGGCCCGCTGACGGCTGGACGGAACGGAAAAATTTGCTGCGGCCTTCGCCTAGCCGGTCGTTGCCTGCTATAGTTTTTATTTCAGCCATATCTTCCGGGCCGGGAGGCCATCCCGGTCCGAATACGCGTACCGAGAGTCCATAGCGATGAACACGCCTGAATATTTTTCCGGACAGGAACGAAGAATTGGCATCATCGGCTGCGGCTACGTCGGCCTGCCCCTGGCCTTGCGCTTTGCCGAAGTCGGCCAGCGGGTCACCGGTTTCGATACCGATCCGTCCAAAGTGAGCAAGCTGAATGCCGGCGAGTCCTACATCCGGCACATCGCGGCCGCTGAAATCCAGCGATTCCGCCAAGCCGGCCGCTTCGAGGCTACCGACGATTTTTCGCGCCTGGCCGAGATGGACGCCATTCTGATCTGCGTTCCCACGCCGCTCGACGAGCGGCGTCAGCCCGATCTCAGCTATGTGGTCGAAACCGCGCGGGCCATCGGCAAAACGCTTCGCGCGGGGCAACTGGTCGTTCTGGAAAGCACCACCTACCCCGGCACCACGGACGAGCTGGTGTTGCCGATTCTCGCCGAGGAGAGCGGGCTGCGCTGCCCGATCGTCGCGAAGGACTCGGAAGAAGGCGTTTCGACCGATTTCTACCTGGCGTTTTCCCCCGAGCGCGAAGACCCGGGCAACAAGGATTACGCGTTGCGCGCGATTCCGAAGGTGGTTGGCGGCATCAATCCGCCCAGCCGGCGCGCCGCCGAGGCGCTCTACGCCGGGGCGGTGGGCCGCGTCGTTCCGGTCAGCTCGACCCGGACGGCGGAGATGGTCAAACTGCTCGAAAACATCTTCCGCGGCGTGAATATCGCGATGGTGAACGAGTTGAAGATGCTCGCCCTGCGAATGAACGTGGACATCTGGGAAGTGATCGATACCGCCTCGACCAAGCCGTTCGGGTTTATGCCGTTCTGGCCCGGGCCCGGGCTGGGCGGCCACTGCATCCCGATCGACCCGTTCTATCTTTCGTGGAAGGCGCACGAGTACGATTTCTCCACGCGGTTCATCGAGCTGGCCGGGGAAATCAACATCGCTATGCCGTACCACGTGGTCGAGGCCGTGGCCGGAGCGCTGAACGAGCGCCGCAAATGCCTGAAGGATTCGCGCGTGCTCGTGTTGGGCGTGGCGTACAAGAAAGACGTGGACGATCTGCGCGAATCGCCTTCGCTCAAGATCATCGAGCTGCTGCAGGCCGGCAGCGCCCGGGTCGAATACAACGACCCCCATTTCCCCGCGCTTCACAAAATGCGCCACTACGATTACTCCCACATGCGCTCGGCCGACATCGCGCCCGAGCATCTGGCCGGCTACGATTGCGTGCTGATCGCGACCGATCATTCCAGCTACGATTATCAGGCGATCGTGGATGCCGCCCCGCTGGTCGTCGACACCCGCAACGCCACGCGCCAGGTGACGCGCCATCGCGAGAAGATCGTTCGCTGCTAGGCGCGGCGCCCCGCCCGCCGGTAAATTCAGCAAGCCCATGGACTGCAGGGGTCTTCTCTGTTATCCCTTGGAAATCAGAGTATTTCCGGGAGTCATGCCCGGAAGATCATTTACTTTGCTTGGGGAAAAATCCGATGGTTGCGCAAATCGGGGCTTATTCGACTTGCATCAGTTCGCCCTTGACCGTTCCCACACTCACATTGGCATCCACCTCGACCGGCGTGCGGCTCGGATTGTTCGCCAGCCACAGCGTGAGTTGCATCGGCGCGATTCCCGCCTCGCGCGAAAAGACCTGGATCGCGATCCGCGAGGCGTCGAAATGGCCTGCAGGCACCAACACCGAATCGTGGGCCGCCGCGAGCTGCGCGGCCATCTGATAGAAGTGCTTGCCGTCGTAAACGGGAAAGGCCAATCGGGGAGTGCGCCGCCAGTCGACCGTGCGGAGACGGTAGAGCGCGGCCAGCGGATCCCGCGTTCCGGCCGGGGCCGGTATCCTCTCGGCCCCGGGCGATCCGTGGTCCAGGGCGAACTGGCGCACCGAGTGCTTGCCCTGCTCTTCGAGATACATTTCGTACTGGAACGTGACCAGCGTGGACGCGTCGCAATAGGAATCGAACTGATCGTCCACGATCATCAGCATGCGCAAGGGGTCTTCGGTGTGGGCGACGGCGCGAAAATGCCGGGCGGGGTGTCCGTAGAAATTCCGCCGTGGCTCGACCGCCAGTTCAGCCGTCGCCGCTTCGGGCAGATTCATCCACCCGATCTGATAGAAGAGTTTTTCGCCAACCCGGAAAGGCGCAGCCGCTTTGCGCGACGGAGAACTGGCGAGGGGCTTTCGCCCCGCCGGGCGTTTCCCCCCGGGCGCAGGGGAGCCGATCCCCAGGCCGGCGAACGCCAGGGCGGAAACAAGGGAGATCAACCGAGCAAGGCGCATGTCACCTCTTGAATTAGAGCCGTGCCGGCCCGGCGGCGTTGCTCCCGCGCGACGGCAAGATTGCAACGGGCCAAAAGCGCCGCTATAGTCTGGGCTGGGAGCGATTGTAGCGGAAACCGCGGCGCGAAACGCCCGGCAGGCCGCTCGACGGAGAAACGATGCGCTATCTCGTCACTGGCGGAGCGGGTTTC
This sequence comes from Candidatus Dormiibacterota bacterium, assembly GCA_035534495.1. Classification (GTDB taxonomy): domain Bacteria; phylum Acidobacteriota; class Terriglobia; order Acidiferrales; family UBA7541; genus JAKASX01. Next base: position 9,188 of record DATLRW010000089.1, read on the forward strand.
ATCGGCTCGGCAGTCGTGCGCGAACTGGTCTCGCGCGGAGAAACCGTGGCCGTTCTGGACGATCTCTCGACCGGCAAGGAAAGCAATCTGGCTGGTGTGCTCGACCGCGTGGAATTCCATCGCGGCAGCATCACCGACGCCGAAGCCGGCCGGCGCGCGGCGAGCGGGGCCGACTTTGTGGTTCATCTGGCGGCGCGAACCTCCGTGCCGCGCTCGATCGACGAGCCGGTCGATACGAACGCCAACAACGTCGAGGGCACGCTGAAGGTTCTGCTGGCCGCTCGCCACGCGAAGGCGCGGCGCGTGGTTTACGCCGCATCGTCTTCGGCCTACGGCGATACGCCCACGCTGCCGAAAACCGAGTCGATGCCCGCGGCGCCGATTTCCCCTTACGGGGTTTCGAAATTCGCGGGAGAACTCTATGCGGGGGTCTTTACGCGCGTCTACGGCCTGGAAACCGTGGCGCTGCGCTATTTCAACGTATTCGGGCCGCGGCAGGAGCCGGGCTCGCCCTATTCCGGTGTTCTGGCGCGCTTTTTTCTCGCGTTCATCGAAGGGCGTGATCCGGTCGTGTATGGAGACGGGGAACAGTCGCGGGATTTCACCTTCGTCGAAAACGTGGTCCATGCCACGCTCGGGGCCTGCACGGCCCCGGACGCCTCCGGATGCGTCGTGAACATCGCCACGGGAGGCCGCATCAGCCTCAACGAGACTTTGCGCATCCTCGAGCGCATCACCGGACGCCCCGCCCGGGCGATCTACGAGCCGCCGCGCGCCGGCGATATCCTGCATTCGCAAGCCGACATCGGTCTGGCCCGGAAGCTTTTGAGCTACGAGCCGCGCGTCGGGTTCGAGGAGGGGTTGCGGCGCACCTGGCAGTGGTATCTGGCGGAATATTCGGCTGCCGGAAAACGCCCGGCCGGGTCCTGAAGGCCGCTCGGCCTTCAGCCGGTCAAGGGAACGGGGAATCAGCCTTTACTGTCCGTTTGTCGATCCCAATCGTTCGGGCAACTGGGCAAGGCTGTCGAGCAGGATGTCGGGAGGGTCCGCATCCAGCTGGGAACTGCCGAATCCGTAGGTAACACCCGCCGCCCAGGTGCCGGCATTGCGGGCCGTCCGAATGTCGACGATCGAATCGCCCACCAGCATCGCCTGGCGGGGATCGATGCCAAATTCGCCCAGCAAAGCGTTCATTCCGACCGGATCGGGCTTCTTCTTTTCAAAACTGTTGCCGCCATAGACCTGCCGGAACAGTCCCAGCAGACCGAGCCCTTCGAGAATCGAGCGGCTGAATCTCACCGGTTTGTTCGTGAGGACGGCCAGGGGAAACGCGTTGAGGGCGGCGAGCCCCTCGCGTACGCCGGGGTACGTGACGGTGTGATCAAGCATGTGCTCGCGGTAATAGTCGAGGAAGAAAGCCATCGCTTCCTCGATCTGGCCGGGCGTGATTCCTTCCCCCATCGCCCGCTCGATCAGTTTCTGCATCCCTTCGCCGACATAGCTGGAGACCAGTTCGTCGCTGAGCGGATCGAAGCCCATATGGCGCCGCGTGGCGTTGACGGCCTGCACCAGGTCGCGTTTGGAGTCGATCAGCGTCCCGTCCAGATCGAAGACGAGCACTTTGACTTCGGGGAAATTCGTGGGCACGTGGATTTTCTCCCTCTTGCCCATAGAATGCATGGCCTTGGCGCGGCGCGCAAATTGGCGCCCGGCTCGCCCGCTGTTAAAATCGGCCCCGGAGTTCGACATTCGAGGAGTTTATGGCGGAAATTTTCCCTTTCGAGGCTTGGCGGTACGATCCGCGGCGGGTTCGCCTGGCCGACGTGGTGACCCAGCCCTACGACAAGATCACGCCGGAAATGCGGGATCGCTATCTGGCGGCCAATCCCTTCAATTTCATTCGCATCGAGAAAGGCCCGGCCACTGCGGCCGATTCGGCCGGCGACAACGTGTACACGCGCGCCCGGCTGAGCCTCGGGAACTGGATGCGCGAGGGCGTTCTCCGGCGCGACGCGCACGCGGCGATCTATCCCTATTTCCAGGAGTACACCGTCCCCGGCACAGAACTTCGCCGCACCCGCAAGGGGTTCATCGCCCTGGGCCGGCTGGAGGACTATTCGGCCGGGGTGATTTTCCGGCACGAGCGCACGCTGCCCGGTCCCAAGGCGGACCGGTTGGAATTGCTCCGCCAGACGCGCACGCAGACCGGCCTGCTCTTCATGCTCTATCAGGATCCCGAGCGCGCGACCGATCGCATGATCGGCGAAGCCGTCCGGCGCGAGCCGGCGGCCGAGCTGACCGACGAGATGGGCGTCGTGCACCGGCTCTGGATGCTCAGCGATCCCGCCGCCGTCGAGGCCCTGAGCCGCCTCCTGGCTCCCAAACGCCTGTTGATCGCCGATGGCCATCATCGTTACGAAACCGCTCTCGCTTTTCGCAATGAATGCCGCCAGGCGACCGGCCGCTCCGATCCCGCGGCTCCGCACGAAAAGGCGATGATGGCGCTATTCAACGCGGACGACGAAGGGCTGACGATCCTGCCGACGCATCGGCTCCTGTTCGGACTGGCGGATTTCTCGTTCGACGTTTTTCGCCGCCGGATGGAGCCACAATTCGATTGCCGCTCCTATCCGTTCGCGAAAGTCGCCGGGCGCGAGCGGGCGCTCGGGCAGTTCCGGAGCGATCTCGAGCGGCAGGCAAGCGAGCGAACGGCCATCGGCGCCTATGCCGGGGGCGGGGCGTTCCATCTGTTTCTGTTGAAAAGCGATCCCGATACCGACCCCGCCCTGGCCGATCTGACGCCTGCCGAGCGCCGTCTGGACGTGGTGCTGCTGCACCGGGTGATGCTCGAGCAGGGACTGGGAATCACTCTGAACGACGTTTCCGGGGAAAAGCGGGTAGGGTACGAGCGCGAGCTCGAACCGGCCCTGGCCGCTGTGGACGCCGGGCGGGCGCAACTGGCGTTGCTGCTGAATCCGGCGCGGATCGAGCGGGTCGCCCAAGCGGCCTTTGCCGGGCGCGTATTGCCCGAAAAATCGACCGATTTTTATCCGAAACTGCTGAGCGGGCTCACGCTCTATCGGCTCGACGGTTGAGCCGCCTGCCGGCTACTTGAGAAAGCTCGCAATCGCCGCCTGCTCGGTGTCGTATACCTCGAACACCGTCAGCAGCTTGGTGACCTGCAGCACCTCGCGGAACTTGCTGCCCAGATTGATCAGCTTCAGGCTCGCTCCGCTATTCTTGGCGCTGGTGTAGGCGGCGACGAGCGCGCCCAGGCCCGCGCTATCGATATAGGAAACCTGGCCCATGTTCAGCACGATCTTACTGCGGTCCTGCCCCAGCATGGTCTTTACCTGTTCCCGCAGAGCACTCGATTCATCACCGAGAACGATCCGCCCTTCCAGGTCCAGCACCGACACTCCATCCACCACTCGCTCGGTCATTTTCAGCGGCACGTTCGAGCCTCCTCGCACATTTTTAGAATCCCGGATGTCCGGCCTGACGAGAGCCGGTTCCCCTAATAGTAGTCCGAACAGGACATGTAATAACCGCAACTGGGACAAACCAGCTTGCAGGCCCGGCCTTCGAGCCGGCGGGAGCAGACGGGACAGTAATCCGAGGGGTTCTCCCGCTCCGGTTTCGAGCGCGGTTCGTCGATTACAGTCTTCGTGTGCTTCATCCGATGGGCAAAAGTCTATAGCACAGGGCGTACAACGCACAAACCCCAATATCGCCGCGGCAAATCAAAGCCGGCGCGGGCGGCGCAAAGCCGATTTCCACCGCAAGCTGCCCCGCCCGGTTGCCGGCGGGGGTAGAATAAAAGGTATCAGATTATGGCGTTTGGGCAACTAGGCCCCGGAGGGCAAGGCAATGCGCAACGGGCTTGGTATGGTGATAGCGGCAGCCCTATTGGCGGCTGTGCCGACAGGCGCCCAGATGCGGCGGGTGCCGGTGGCGAGTCGCAGGGTGCGGCTAGTGCGCTCAGCAGGCCGCGCCACCAGCTTTCCCCGGCCCAGGCAGGTGCGGCCTCCGGTTCGAGTTGTTTACACCCATCCGGCGGAGACGGCTTCCCAGCCCGTCCAACCCGCCCTCGATCCCATGCCCTCCCTTTCGTCCGGTTCCTTCCCGTCATCCCCGTCATCCGAGTCGTCCAGCCTCACCTTTGCCGGCGCCGGCGGAACGCCCATCCCGCTCGATCAGCTCCTCAATCCCACGCCCGGTCTCGGCTTTGATTTCAGTCACCTGGCGGCGGTGAACAGCGGACTCGCCGTTCGGGCCTTCATCGACCCGGTTACCCAGCACGAGTTGGCGACTGTCCAGCAGCTCCCGCAGGAGCAGCCGATAGGGTTTTTCCCGACGTATGCTTATGGTGGGGAAGCCCCGGCGGTTTCGGGCAGCTCGCAGCCGGAGGTGATTGTCGTGCAGCAACCGGTGGCGCAGCCTGCCGCTGCCGCCGCGACCACCTCGCCGCCCACTCCCGCCCCCGCCGCGGCGCCGCCGGCTCCGCCGCTTCCCGTCGGGGTGCTGTATCTCGTGCGGCGCAAAGGAAGCGTGATCCATGCGATCGCCTTCAGCCAGCTTGGCGGCCAAGTCATCTACATCACCGCCGACGGCCTGCGGCACAGCATTGACCTGAGCAAATTGGATATCGAAGCCACCCGGCAGCGCAACGCCGAGCACGGCACCTTCGTTCACCTGTCCGAATAAGCCTCGATTTAAAGATGGGCGGCGCAGGGCGCTGGTGGCCGCTCAGTGGGTGCCAGAATCGAACGGGGCTGGCATATAGAACCCCGAACGCGCGGCCGCCCGCGCCCGCTCGAATTGGATGGTGGTGTGGAAGATTCCGAATTCGTGTCCCAGACGCTCGTTGATTTGCTCGAGCAGTGTTTCGCTTTCCTCGATGTGCATATCGAGAATGCGGACATGGCAGGAAAGAACATGGTGGCCCGTGCCGAGCGTCCAGACGTGAATGTCATGCACCTCCTGCACATGCTCAACCGCCAGGATGACGCGGGCGATCTGCTCGAGCTGCATTTCTTTGGGAAGACCTTCCAAAAGGATGTGAATGCTGTCGCGCAGAATGCCGAAAGTCGTCCATAGAACCATGATCCCGATCGCAAGGCCGATCAGCGGATCGACCCACGCGGCCCCGGTCCACATGATCACCAGGGCCCCGATCAGGATGCCGACGTTCGAGAGGGCATCGCCCAGGTTATGGATGAGGACGCTGCGCAAGTTCAGGTCGGTGCGGCCGCGCACCAGACCGAGCGTGATCCCGCCATTGACAACCAGGGCCACCGCGCCCAGCGCCAGCATGATCCCGGAGTGAACTCCGACAGGCCGCCGGAACCGCTCGTAGGACTCCCATATCAGGAATCCCGCCACGAAGACGAGGACCAGCGCATTGGTGAATGCCGCCAGAATTCCCGCCCGGTGATACCCGTAGGTTTTCTCGCTGGTCGGGGGACGCTCGGCCCAGCGCGCCGCGAGCCACGAAATCACGAGCGTTGGAGCGTCGGTGAGGTTATGTACGGCGTCGGTGACGAGAGCGATCGAATGGCTCGTCAACCCGCCCGCCAATTCCGCCAGCACGAGCCCGAGCGTCGCCGCAATCGCCCATTTCAACCGCCCGGTCAGGCGTCCCGGCGCGGCCGAATCCAGATGATGGGCCAGATGGGCATGCCCCTCGTGCGGGTGGCGTGAGAGGGAATTCATCGGACTTATTCTAGTGCCGTTTTCGTCCGAAAGGGCAGGTGGGAGGCGGCATGTGGCGTATCGTGCCAGCGGTCCCGGAAACGGGCCAAACGCGCGTATCGTAGTATTGACTTTGCTGGCACAGGGCGGCACCGGGCCTTGCCGGCCCCGCCGGTTTCCAGGACGGCGCCGCTCGAGAGAGGAGGATACCGATGGCCGCTCAAATTTCAGTTCGATCGGAGAACGAAACCCGCTTCGAGGTCACCGTTCGGGAAAACGGAAGCGAGACGCGCCATGTGGTTACCGTCGAGCCGGCCTACGCCGGCCAGCTGGCGGGAAAGCTGGCTTCGACCGAGGAGCTGGTTCGCCGCTCCTTCGAGTTTCTGATCGAGCGCGAACCAAAGGAATCGATTCTCAGTCAATTCAATCTCCGCGAAATCAGCCGCTATTTCCCCGATTACGAAACGGAAATCCGCGATCAACTCGCTCGCTGAGGCGCCCGGTCGCCCGGCCGGTTTGGCTCGCCGGAAGTCCGCCTGGCGCCCTCCGCCCACATCCGGCTAGGATGATGGCGGGGGGTCGAAGCCGAATTGATTTCCATCCTGGCCGTTGCCGCGCTGGCCGTCGCGCTCCTATTGCTTGCGGGAACCCTGTATCAGAGGCTCGCCGCGGCCAGGGACCTGCGCCGCTATCCGCCGCCGGGCCGCCTGATCGATATTGGCGGGCGGCGCCTGCACCTGCTCGAAAAGGGGACAAAGCCGCCGACCGTCGTCTTCGAGTCGGGGCTTCCCGGCAGCGTGCTGAGCTGGTTCCGCGTGCAGGAAGACCTTTCGCACCTGGTGCGCTCGGTCGCCTACGATCGCGCCGGACTGGGCTGGAGCGATCCGGGCGAGGAACCGCGCAGCGCTGAAAAGATCACGGAAGAACTTCGGTGCCTGCTCCGCCGCGCGGGCATTGCGCCGCCCTACATCCTGGTGGGTCATTCTTTCGGAGGACTCACCACGCGCCTGTATGCGGCGCGCTACCCCGACGAAGTCGCCGCACTGGTCCTGCTGGATCCGGCGGTGCCGGGCGAATGGGTTCCCCTGAGCGAGCGGGAGAAACGCCGTCTGGCCGTGGGCGCAAGGCTGTGCCGGCGCGCCGCGCTGCTTGCGCGATTCGGCCTCACGCGCCTGATCGGCCTGCTGATCCGCGTGGGGGCCCTCCGCGTGGCGAAGATGGCGGTTCGCCTGATCACCGGCGGCGCGATGGCCGACGCCACATCGAGGATCGCCCCTCTCGAAAAGCTGCCGCCCGAACAACGGTCGATCGTCCACACGTTCTGGTTGCAATCAAAATTTTACGAGGCGATGGCCGGGCAGATGGAAGCGCTGCCGGAAAGCGCGGCCCAGGTGGCTCGCGCGGGCGATCATCTGGAGGCGACGCCGGTTGTCGTGATTTCCGCGGGCAACACGACTCCCCAGCGGCTTGCCGAGCAGTTGTCGATCGTCCGCCACTCGTGGCATGGCCGACATCTGGTCGCCCGCTCCTGCGGGCACTGGATTCAGCTCGACGATCCGGACCTGGTCACAGGGGCGATTCTGGAGGTGATTGCCGATCTTGGCCGCCCGCCACGCAAAGGCGGAAGCCCGGCCAGCTCTCTGGTTCACTGAGCGAGTGCGCGTCGTTTCACGGCTCAGTCCCGGCGGCCGTCTTGCGGGCGGCCCGTGGCGGCTACCCGATCAGGTGCGTCAGCAGGAAAAGCAGATTCGCCGGCCGTTCCGCCAGCCGGCGCATGTACCAGGCAAACCAGTCCTTCCCGTAGGAAACCAGCACGCCCACTCGCCAGCCTTCACGCGCCAGGCGCATCTGCTCGCCGCGCTGAACGCCGTACAACATATGAAAGGCGAAGGATTGCTGTGGCAATCCGCGCACGCGCGCCAGATTCTGAACGCGCCGGATCAGTTCGACGTCGTGCGTGGCGATGACGGCGCGCATCCCGAACCGCTGCGCCTCTTCGCCGAGCATGGTTTCCGCCAGCCGAAAGAAGTTCTGATCGACGTCGCTCTTTTTCGCCATCGCCAGTTCCGCCGGTTCCCCGTAGGCGCCCTTCACCAGGCGAATCGCCGGTCCGAACGGCAGAAGCCCGTCCAGGTCCCCGGCTGTGCGATACAGGTAGGATTGCAGGCAGACGCCGACGTTCGGGTGGATGGCCCTGGCGCGGCGGTAGACGTCGAGCGTGGCATCGACGTAGGAGCTCGATTCCATGTCGATCCAGACGATCTCGTCGGACGGGGAGGCGTCGATGATCCGGCAGAGGTTGTCGAAGCAGAATTCCCGGTCGAGATCGAGGCCGAGTTCGGTCAGCTTCACCGAAACGACCGCCGGTAAATTCAGGGCGGAGGCGCGCCGAAGCGCCTCGAGATACTGATCGACCACAGCGTGGGCCTGGGAACGGCTGCTGAGATTTTCTCCGAGGTAGGTGAGGATGGTCTCGATGCCCCGGTCTCGCAGATTCCGCGCCGCCTCGAGCGCATCCTCCAGGCGTTCGCCGGGCATGAAACGGCGCACGGCGCGGCGGACGAAGCGGTAGTGCATCGCCCGGCTGCGCAATCGCCGGCTTTCGGACCCCTTCAGTAAAATGGCTTTCAGCATGCCCATGAGCGGTCCTGTGCGGAAGAGCTTCGCGCGCGAGGCCACGCGCTCCCGGCTGCGCGGCGCGCGGCGTCGAGAGGCCTTTATGCATCCCCCGGGGTTGTTTCGCAAGCAATTCCGCAGGAGGGCGCGGCGTGGATACTACTCCGCGCGCATCCGGAACGTTTGTGCGCACCGGCGCGTCTGCGGCACAATCGGCATTTCGACTGAGGAGAGCGAATGGACTACGTCAATCTCGGCAAGACCGGCCTCAAGGTTTCCCGCATTTGTCTCGGGTGCATGAGCTATGGGGCCCCTGCCACGGGAAAGGTTCTGCCGGGCACCCATGCCTGGACCCTCAACGAGGAGGATAGCCAGCCCCTGCTGCGCCAGGCCCTCGAACTGGGAATCAATTTTTTTGACACAGCCAATGTGTATTCGCACGGCGAGAGCGAAGTTGTCCTCGGCCGTTTTCTGAAGGCGAATACCCGCCGCGAAGCCGTCGTCATCGCCACCAAGGTCCACGGCATCATGCGCGAGGAACCCAACGGCAGCGGACTCTCCCGCAAAGAGATCCTTTTCGAGCTCGACGAAAGCCTTCGCCGTTTGCAAACCGATTACGTCGATCTATACCAGATTCATCGCTGGGATTATGAAACGCCGATCGAAGAGACCCTGGAGGCGCTCAGCGACGTGGTGAAATCGGGCAAGGTGCGCTATATCGGCGCCTCTTCGATGCACGCCTGGCAGTTCACCCGGGCGCTCGATCTCTCCCGGATGCGCGGCTGGAGCCGCTTCGTTTCCATGCAGAATCATTACAATCTGATTTACCGCGAGGAAGAGCGCGAGATGATTCCCTTTTGCCGGTCCGAGGGAATCGCCCTGCTCCCCTGGAGCCCTTTGGCGCGCGGGCGCCTGGTGCGCCCGTGGAAAACGGCAAGCACCAAGCGCCTGGAAACCGATCAGTACGGCAAGAACCTGTATTCGCGAACCGAAGAACTGGATCATGCCGTCATCGACCGCGTGGGGGATGTGGCCGAGCGGCGCGGCGTTTCCCGCGCTCAGGTATCGCTGGCCTGGATGCTCGACAAGCCGGCCATCACGGCGCCCATCGTCGGCGCCACGAAGCCGCTCCATCTCACCGACGCGGCCGCGGCGCTTTCGCTGCACCTCGCGCCCGAGGAGGTCGCCCTTCTCGAAGAGCCGTACGCTCCACATCCCATATTGGGTTTCAATTAGCCGGCATCGAAATTCCACGGGCCAAACGCGGCGCTGCCATCCGTGTCTCCGGACGGGCCGCGCAAACAGGGCCGGAGGCCGATTCCCGCAAGGGAGATACCATGCCCGGCTGCAGTTAAATGCAAATATACTTCCAGCCGCTGGGGGGTCCCGTGGCTGTTTCCGAATGTAGATTCCGGTTGCCGGCCAATCGTTAGCGTTGCCGATCGGCAAGGACGGCGAGCGCAACTCTGACCGTTGTCCGGAAAGGTTTGCCGGATTACGGGCGAGCAAGGCTAGGCGTGTGGCCGGCGTTGCGCGGAAAACGAATACGAGCGGCGGGGATTTCGATATTTCCGAAGGGAGAAATCAATGAAACCCAGGGCTTCCCGATTATTCGCGGATCTCGAAAGCGGAAAGTTAAACAGGAGGCAGTTGCTTCAAGCCCTTGGCCTGACGGCGGGGGCTGCGTCGATGGCGGGATCGGTCGGAGTGGCCCAGGGTGTCGCCCCGTCCTCGCAGGACTGGCCGAGGATGCGGTGGATGAAAACATATCCGCGCAGCGGCCCGTTCACCGCGATCGCCACGAATCACCTTGCCTTTTCCACGCCCGATTTTCGGAAGACTCGCGACTGGTATATCGGCGCCCTCGGGATGGAGGACGTGTTCGACGCCGGCTCGATGTGCGCCGTCCGCTTCGGAATTCCCAGGAATCACATCTACATCGTCCAGAATAAAAACCGGAGCGCCAAACCGTTCATCGATCACAAGTCCTGCTCGATCGAGAAATTCCGGTACGAGCCCGTGTTTGCCGAATTGAAGGCTCGCGGCCTGCACGCCTCCTACGACGGCCCCTTCATGGTCGAAACCAAGGATCCGGAAGGCTTCCGGCTCCAACCGGGCGCGCTCCCCGCCGTATTTCCGGGTGGCGGCCTCCCGAAGAATGTGGAAGATCTCAAGGAAGAAGATGGCCTCAAGGCGGCGTTGCGGGCGGCTCCCAGACCCGATTACAAAGTGTTCCGGGCCACCTGCGTGAATCACGTGTCTCATTACTGCGTGGATTACGGCAAGGTTCGCGACTATTACATGGATTTGTGGAGCATGCGGAAAATTTCCGACGACGGCAAGGTGGCGGTCGTCGAATTCGGCGGCGGGTACGGCGACCCGCCGCAACAGGTGTGGCTGCGCGGCGGGCTCCGGCCGGGTCAAAAGGAATACGTCGATCACGTGGGATATGCCATCGAGGATTTCGACTCGCGCCGCGTCGAAAGCGAACTCAAGCGCATGGGACTCCGTCCCAGGAGCGCCGGCCCGAGCGCCTGGGCCATCGACGATGTGGTTGGCTTCCCGATCCAGATCTGCGACACAAAAGGGGTGGTCCTTAAGGACGCCTACCGACCCTACGCCTGACAGCTGACGCTTTCGGCGTCTGCCGGTCGCGAGCGGAACCTCGCGGCGCGGCCGGCAGGCGCGGGAAACCGTCCCGCTGCTTGCGGCGAAGACAATCTCCGCGCGCACGATGTGATAACCTTCAGCGTAGCAGTTGAGCTGGCGTCGCGGGCCCGTAGCTCAGCGGTTAGAGCAGCGGACTCATAATCCGTTGGTCCCTGGTTCGAATCCAGGCGGGCCCACCATTTGTTTTCAGTGAGTTAGAATGAGCGTCTGCCGTGGCGCTCGCGTCACTGTGCCCATTTTTGTGCCCTGTCTCCTCTAAAATCGGCTCGCTGGCCTGCTGTTCGAGCGCCTGAATCGCGGCCTGCTTGGCTTGCGAGCGGATGTGGCTGTAGGGTTCGAGCATCTGGCGGCTGACGTGGCCTGCGAGCGCCCGTATTGTCTGCTCGCTCACGATGGGATTCTCGGCAAGCCGCGAGACGAAAGTGTGCCGGAGATCATGCCAGCGGTAGCGCACCTTGGCTTCCTTGCAGGCAACGAGCCATGCTTTGCGCCACGAGCCAATCGGGCGGCTCAAGTCTACGCCCCACATCTGCGGCGTTCTCGAATTGCCCGCCACCCCCACCATGTGAAAGGGGAACAGGTAGCTATCCGGTCCCGCGTCCTGAAAGCGAGAGAGCCAAAGCGTGAGACAGGCGCAGACTCGGCGGCTCAGGGGGATGACGCGGCCCGTGCCCGCCTCAGTCTTGCTCTTCGCCAACAACCACGTCGCCGCCCACAACGGCGCCTTGCTTCCACTCCAGCCGCAAATCACGGTATTGCAGCGATTGAACCTCGGACGCTCGCATTCCGGTATCGAGTGAAAGCAGGAGGAGCGCCAGAAGCGCTGGGGAGCGGCTCTGTCCAGCCGCAGCGAGCAATTTGCGCTCATCTTCGAGGGAAACGGCCCGGCCAACGTTGTGACGCTCTGGCAGCGCCCTTACGCGGTCTGAGATCGGCCCCCACAGCCCGAATTGCCGCAGAATCCCTCGCAGCGAGCCCACCTCGTAGTTAACCGTCCGATTGGTGACACCATCGGCCAGGCGCGCGCGTTGGTATTCGGCAATGTCGTTTGCGTCTATGTCGCAGATCAACCGAGTGCCAAAGTGCTCTTTCAGGCCCTCCACGCATTGCTCGTAGCGCGTTTTGCTCTTCGGGGCGAGACCGTTCTTGCCTGCCAGCCAGAGATCGGCAGCGTTTGAGAATAGCGGCATCCGCTCTCGCTTCGGGATGCGATTGTAGGCATTTTCCAGTTCCCGCCGCCGCGCCCGTTCCGCGTCTCGCGCTACCGTTTTCGAGGGCGTCTTGGCGCTCTCACGGATCAGTTGGCCGTTGAACCAGAATTTGTACCAGCACACCCCTCCGCGCCTGTAGACGCTCATCGCTTTCCTTTTTTTTCCCGCTTCGGCGGCCTGCCGCCCTTCTTTGCCCACTTGCTGAGAGTCGCCTTGTCGTACTTCCGGGCACGGGCCTTGCCGCCCTCGCGCCCGATTTTCGCAAGGTATTCCCGGATCATGCTGTCGCTTCCCCTTGCCATAACCTAGCTGCTGAGCTAATACCTAGCCGCCAAGTTGTCAAGCGTCCCTGGTCGCTCGTGGTAGCGAGCCGCGCCTGGCCAAGTTTTGTGTCGAACTTGCCGGCCGGTTGCTACAGACTCTTGTCGGTCGGCACGGTGCATCGGCGGCAAGCGAGTCGGATTGCCGAGCGCCAAGACCGAACCGACCGTGGGGACAAAGCCGTGCAGCCGCACGCCCTTCTATCACGAGTCCGGGAGTTACTCGCCAAGACAGAAAAGGCCGATCCGCACTCGCCGGGAGTTCTGTCTAATGAATTACTTCAGGGGACAGTCTCCCTGATGGTTTCCCTGTATGGAGAAAAAAGCGAGCGAGTCGAGGCATTCAATCGGTCCATCGACCGTGCGGGGGACTTCACATATGGTATTCACACCCATGACGATGCCGTGAAGTCCCTGTGTCAGGGCGCACTCCTTAATCTGCGCGCCGAACTTGAGGGCGGCCTCTTGGGCAGTCTCCAATTGAGCTTCGCCGCAAGTGAACTGTCCGATTTCCTCCAATTGGCGAAGCTGGCGCTCGATCCGGGGACGGATGGCGGCAAGAATGTCGCAGCCGTGTTGACGGCGGCGGCTTTCGAGGACACAATCCGAAGGATGGGGGAAACCCTGGCGGGCGTCCAGGGGCGTCCAGACCTCGAATGGATCATCGGCACGCTGAAAACCGCCGGTGTCTTGAAGGCTCCTTTGTTGGGTCAGGTGCTGGCCCACCTCAAGTTTCGAAATTACGCGCTCCACGCCGATTGGCTCGATATCGACAAGGTATCTGTCGAAACAGCATGGCAGTTGGTCCAGGGCCTCCTCCTGCAGTATTTCCAATAGGAGTTTCTCACGCCCAAGGGGGCACACTTGGAGAACCGGTCAGACCGCACTCACCGCTGTCCGCACTTCATTTAGACTTCGGGTTACGATAGTTCGCGCGGCTAGGCCGGCGCAGCCGAAGAGCGGGCGCATCCCGGCCTGCTTGCCGCGCAAACCACAACCGGGAACCACGCGGGAGGTGGCAACATGGCCCGCAGAGAACGGAAACGCTCACGGGCGGTCGATGCCCTCAGCCGAGCCTTCGATACGCCGAAGATGAAACTCGTCGGCCCGATCCGCTTCGCCCTCGCCCAGGACGTGTGGGACGAAGGCATGCGGATATGCCATTGGGAGGAGGAAGCCCCTAACAGCCCGTGGCGGAACCGGGCGTTTTTGAGCAGCGGTGCAGGTAGCGGAGATAGCCCGGGTTCTGCGTGTGGCGGAGCCTCGACGGCGAAAACGTAGCCTCGGCGCGACCAGCGGGCGCCCGGAAGCGGTGGAAACGCAAAACGAGTGCTGAAAGCAGCGAAGAAAGCCGATTCCTGAGCTCCCTCGGCGTGCCTGCTCCGACCAGCGAGCGCAGCAGCAGACCCAGATTGAATGCGCCGACGTGGATCAGCACTCGCTTGAGAATGTTCTCGCGGCCGCGCAGATGCACCCGCCTCATCCCGCCCGTTTCGTAGCAGTGCGCGAAGCTCCGCTCGATCAGCTCGCCTCGCTTCCGCAGCAAGCCCTTGCCATACTCCCCCTGGACCCGCCGCCGATTCGCGTAGGTGGGCCGCCGCTGGTCAGCCTTGCCTTCCCAGTGCCGCCGACCGTTCTGCTTCTTCTCGGAAATGTACGTCCGCACTCCCGTGCCCTGCAGCCTCGCCAGCGTCTCTCCGCTGTGGTACCCCCTTGTCGGCAACCACCTCTTCGA
>DATLRW010000090.1:0-14553 GCA_035534495.1 Candidatus Dormiibacterota bacterium
CTATCCTAATTTGCGTGAACGGCCTACGTATAATCTTATAGTTTGGCATTTTGATTGCCCTAGTTCGCGGTCTCCAACAGCTCGGCCAAATCCTACAAGTGATCCGTGAGATTAGCGGCCATTGCCGGTGTCATTCTAAGCGTTTGGTGAATCCGAACGAAATTGTAACGTGCGAAGTGAAGAGCAACAGCAGCTCTCAGATTCTCTAGCTTCTTAGAATATGCGTTTATGAGCCGCGTGAAACGGCGCATCTGCGTTCGCATGGTCAAATTCTGCCGCTGGATTAGCGATGTGGAGATGTACCGTGCATCAGGATTTCCGTTGACTCGCATGGGAATTGCGGCGGTAACTTGCACGGGTGCGTACCAGTCCCGGCTACCGCTTGCCGCTTTCGGCTGACCGTACAGTTTCACCAACTGCGCGTAGTCAACGTCCGCGCCGAAGCAATCCTCCATTGCAGAGAGATAAGGGCGGAACCCATCCGTGGTGATTTGAGGCCGTCCGTGCACCCTGTCCCTCAAGTCGCGGACGAAGTAATAGGCGCTCGTCGCATCCCGCTTGCCCACCAAATGCGAGATTACCAGTTTCGTATCTGCATCCATGCCGACGAACACGTATTGATCGCCCATGTCGGGGTGATCGTCTGTGCTGAGGCGTGCTTCCTTTTTGAAAACGTAGGTCCAAATCTCGTCCGCTTGGATTCTCTGTGCCGGAACGTCCTTGATCCGTTCGTCCAGCAACCGGGCGCATACTTGACCGATCCTGACAATTAGCCGCATGATCGTGTCCCGATGGATGCCTGTCATGCGCTCCATTGAGCGGATGCTGTTCCCCTCGACGTGTGCCCGAATGATTTCTGTTTGCCTGTCTTTCGGTACCATCGCAGGAATTGCGGGAGTATCTGTCCAAGTTGGGCAAGAAGGGCGGGCGCAAGGGCGGCCTTGCCAGGGCCGCAGCAATGACACCGGAGCAAAGAACTGAGTCTGCGCGTAAGGCGGTCATGGCGAGGTGGGCCAAGAAAGTCTAAGACCGTTTGGCTTCATCAACGGTTTTTATCCACTCCTTTTATCCATTCCTTAAAGTCTCTCTCATTTTCTCGAAACCGTTTTGCGCGGTACTGGTTGATATTCTTTTCAAACCGCCGCAGGAGGGCGCGGAAAGTCTTCGGCTTTATGTACAAGTTTGGATAGGCGAGCAACAATGGTCGTATCTGCTCGTCGAAAAAGTCAAAGTCCTGCTCAATCTCTCGATTGTCCTGTAACGGTGGTGAATCAAGGGTGTCCGGTTGGTCCTGGTCCTCAACCTCTACCGCTTCAGTGTCTCCGCCACACCACTGCGCGAAACCTTTAACCCGCCACAGTGCGTAGATCGCCATGTACACAGCTTCAGTCGTGGTCGCCGAAGACTTATAAAGCGGCTTAAAAAGAGCCTCGGCCAGGTCTTGACCGACTCCGAGGACGGCGTATTCGGGAATCTTCGGGAAATTTAGCGTCCTTCCGACGTATAGCGTAACCTTCTTTCCTTCTCGAAGAGTAAGAAGGATGAACGCATGGGACTTTTCATCCTGAGGAGGTTTTGTGTAATGTTCGTGCCAAAATTCACGATAAATCAGCTTGGCGGCTGTAAGGGCTTCTTCACTAGTCTTGTTTTTGGTGGCCACCCGCAATTCGTCTACAAGTTCCTTTGCGAAGTCGGAGTCCCCTGTGTACGCGACGGAACAGCCCAACTGCGCGTTGATCGTGAAAATCTTTGATTCGTAAGTCTTTCCCGTTCCCCCGAGATTCGTTATCTCCGTATCTGCGGCCAAAACAACGCCATTCTTACAACGGAATCCGGCGATGATCGTCATGTCCGCCCTCTTCTTAATCGGCTTAGGAATAGGGCGAATATACGGCTTCGGCGGCCTAAAAGGAAGCTGTGGGCGGTGCGGCAGGGGGAAGGGCCTAATCATGCCCCACCGCCTTCCGAAACACCGGAATCCAAATTAGGACACCACCCCCCGCCGGGAAAGATTGTATGTGCCTCCGCCGGGGTGTAAATTACAGGGTGAGGCCCGGGTCATGGTTTCACGGCTAACGGTCGCTTTGTCGGTCGGCGCGCTTGCAGCGGCGCTTTCGGCGGGGCCCGCATCCGCGCAGGGGCGCGGCGGCGGGCGTGGGTCGGAGAGGATGCCCCTCGGAGGCCATGTCGGGGGCAGAGGCGGGCTCGGCCATCGCAGCGGACGCCGGTTTTCGCGCGGATCCTCCGTTTATCCCTATTCCTATTGGTATCCCTACGACGGCTACGACCAGGCTGTTCCCCCGCCCGCGCCGCCTCCCGCTCAGGTAGTTGTTGTGAATCGCCCCGCGCCACCGGCGCCGGCTCCGCCCTCGCCTCCGCCCGAATCCCTGCTGCTCGAATATCGCGATGGCCAATGGGTTCGGGTCGCAACCGGCAACAAGCTGCCTGCCGGTCCTCTGGCGGCGCAACCGGAAACGGCTCAGGCGGCAACTGCGCAAACGGGCGCGGCCAGTGGCAATAAAACGGTCCAGGCGTCAGCTCCGGAAACGGGGCCGAAAATGCGCAGCGTGATCCTGGTGTTTCGCGACGGCCGCCAGGAAACGATCCAAAAATATGTGATCCAGGGCAATATCCTCTATGCGAGTGCGGAATATTGGAAGACAGGGTCCTGGACGAAGAAAATCCCCATTGCCGCGCTGAATGTGCCGGCCACGTTGAAACTCAACCGGGAGCGCGGCGTGAAATTTGACCTGCCCTCCGGCCCCGACGAAGTCGTAGTCGGCTTCTGAAGCCTCGCTCCACTCACCTGTTGGTGAATGCCATAGCCGTCTTGCAGCCCGCCTGCCGGGGTTAGTGGGCGCGGAGGGTTTCCGTCAGGAACCAGGTGCGGCGCTCGGTCTGGTCGACCCAGACATCGATCATGCTGCTGGTCGCCACGTCGTTGTGCTTCTCGCAGATCTGGTGGGCGAGGCGGAGAAAGCGGGTAAGCTCGCGGTTGTCCCGGCAAAGCTCGCTGAGCATTTCGGGGGCCGTGAGGGATTCCCGGTCGTTGTCTTCCAAGCGCTGGTGTTTGGCGATGTCTCCGATGGAGTGAAGCGTCGTTCCGCCGATCTTGCGCGCCCGCTCGGCGATATCGTCGGTCATGGCGAAAATCTGCTCGGCGTGCTCGTCGAGAAGAAGGTGGTAATCGCGGAAATGGCCGCCGGTCATGTGCCAGTGGAAATTCTTGGTTTTGAGGTAAAGGGTGAAAACATCGGCGAGCAACTGGCGCAGCGTAGCGGTGATTTCCTGCACGCCCTCGCTGGCCAGCTCGCCAATCGGCTCGAAGGATCCTTCATGCGAAGTGACCTGACGGGTCGCAGCTTTCGCTTCCATGGATGGTCTCCTTTTCAAAGGATCGCTACTGGTGCATCGCCTCGGCCGTGGACTTCCCACTCGAGTGATATCCAATTATAGGCCGAATGACGGCGGGGGTGGCGATAAACTACACGTTCGCCTGGGTCGCGAAAATGAGCCGCAGAGACGCTGCGCGGGAGAGAAAAACATGGCCGATTCGAACGTAGCGGCACAGGAATGCGGCGCTTCCGGCGTCCATGATTCCTGTTTCGAAAAGTATCCGGCGCGAGAAACGAGTCTTGGCTCGCTCCAGATTGTGCGTGTTCTCCCAATCCGCCAGAGGCGTCTAGTCGGCCCCTGGTGTTTTCTTGACCGGTTCGGCCCGCTGACCTTCAGCCAGGCCAAGCCCATGGATGTGGCGCCGCACCCGCACATCGGATTGCAAACCGTTACCTGGCTGCTCGAAGGGAAAATTCTTCGCGCCCTGGCGGGAGCGTGGAGCTCCCGTTTGACCCATCGTTTGAGCATGCGGTCCTGCTGCTGACCGGCGACGGAGATGTCGATGGCGAGCCGATCGACGCCGCCAGCCTCTGCTATCTCGGCGTGCATCGCTCGGGCCTGGAGCTCAGGAGCCGGGGCGGGTGCCGGGCGCTGCTCATTGGCGGTCCGCCATTTCCCGAGAAAATCCTGATGTGGTGGAACTTCGTGGCGCGTATGCCCGAGGAGATCACGCAGGCGCGGTCGGACTGGCAGAGCCGCCGGAGATTTGGCGAGGTTCGCGCGTACCAGGGACCGCGCCTGAATGCGTCGGCCCTGCTGCGCTTTGCGTCTCCCAATCCGGTCAGTTGACGAAGAAATTCGGCTCGCGAGAGCCCCGAGCACTTGACCGCAAAAGCCCCGGCGGAGACACTTTCGAATGCAATCCCCGACTCGAACACGCGAGCGGGCCTGAAAATGGCTAAAAATCGTTCTGCGAATCCCAAACGACTTGCCCTGCTTCGCGAGAGGATGGCGCTCGGCAAGGCCGAAGCCTTTCTGGTGACCCATCTTCCGAATGTTTTTTACCTGTGCGGCTTTACCGGCGATGCCGGGGCCTTGCTGGTCGAGCCGGACCGGGCGACGCTGCTCACCGATTCCCGCTTCACCACGCAAGCCAAAGAGGAGCTGAAGGGGACGGGCGTGAGGCCGAAAATCGTCAAGGGACCGCTGGCCTCAGCCGCGGCCGAGGAACTGGCGCGGCGGCGCTTGCGCGGGAGGGTGGCGTTTGAAGGCGCGAGGATGACCGTTGTCGATGCGGCTCGGCTGCGGAAGGCCTCTCCGCAGGGGCGGCTGCGCTGGCAGCCGGTTACCGGGTGGGTCGAACGGCTGCGGCGGGTCAAGGATGCGGACGAAATCGAGCGCATACGGGCGGCGGCTCGGCTGGCCTGTGATGTCATTGTCGAGGTGTTGCCGCTGATCAAGCCCGGCGTGCGGGAAAGCGACCTGGCGGCGGAAATCGAGTTTCGCATGCGGCGGCGGGGGGCCAGCGGGGCGGCCTTCGAAACGATTGTGGCGTCGGGGCCCCGGGGGGCCCTTCCCCATGCGCGACCATCCGCCAAAGTGCTACAGGCCAATGAGTTGGTGGTCATTGATATGGGTGCTATACTCCGCCACTACTGTTCGGATATTACCCGGACAGTGTTTCTGGGCCATGCCTCAGGCAAGGTTCGCCGCTGGTACCGGGCGGTGGCCGAAGCACAGGCGGCTGCCTGTGAAGCCTTAAGAGCCGGGGCACCGGTAGAGGCCCCCGATGTCGCCGCCAGGCGCGTTCTGCGGGGCTACGGGCTGGCCCGCGCCTTCGTGCACAGCACCGGCCATGGTTTAGGGATCGAAGTGCACGAAGAGCCTCGTTTGGGCCGCGGCCAGTTGCAGCCGCTCGACCGATCCAGTGTGGTGACGATCGAGCCGGGCGTTTATCTGGAAGGGATCGGCGGCATCCGCATCGAGGATGACCTGCTGGTTCTGCCGGGTGGAGCGGAAATGCTGACCGACGCCCCACGCGAATTTCTGGAGTTGTGAATGGCAGGGAAGAAAAAACAGACGGTTCCCGTCCCCTCCGAGGTCGATTGGGGCGAAATCGAGCGCGTGCTGAAGCTGATGGACAAGCACGGCCTCGAGGAGTTCGAATATTCCAACGACGCCTTGCACGTGCGGCTGAAAAAGATGCCCGTCCATCCGGCCGTTGCTCGCGCCGAAGCGGCGCCGGCCGCGACGGCGGAAATCGCCGCGCCAGCCCGGGTGACGGCGGCGGAAGCCGACGGCGAGAAACTGCACGTCGTCAAATCCCCCATCGTGGGAACGTTTTATTCCGCCCCGAAGCCGGGCGCTCCGGCGTTCGTGCAGGTCGGAGACCGCGTGGGAGAGGGTCAAGTCCTCTGCATCATCGAAGCGATGAAGCTGATGAATGAGATCGAATCGGACCTCGCCGGAGAAATCGCGCGCGTCTTCGTCGAAAACGGGCAGCCGGTGGAATACGGCGAGTCTCTTTTCGCCATGCGGCCGGCCGGTCCGGTCCCGGCGGCCTGAAAACGGAATGTTCCAGAAAATCCTGATCGCCAACCGCGGGGAAATCGCCCTGCGAATCATCCACGCCGCGAAGGAATTGGGGATCCGAACAGTAGCCGTCTATTCGGAGGCGGACCGCAACTCCCTGCACGTGCGCTTTGCCGACGAGGCGGTCTGCATCGGCCCGCCGCGGTCGGCCGACAGCTATCTGAACATTCCCGCGGTGATCAGCGCCGCGGAAATCACCAACGTTGACGCCATCCATCCCGGCTACGGGTTCCTTTCCGAGAACGCGAATTTCGCCGAGGTCTGCGAGGCGTCCCGGATCACCTTCATCGGTCCCTCGTCGGAGACGATCCGTCTGATGGGAGAAAAGGACCGCGCCCGGCGGGAGATGGCCGCGGCGGGTTTGCCCATCATCCCCGGCTCGAAGGGCGTGGTGGAGGACGAAGCGAGCGCGGAACGGGTGGCGGCGGAGGTGGGCTATCCGCTCATGATCAAGGCGGCCGAAGGCGGCGGCGGCCGCGGCATGCGGCGGGTCAACGGGCCGGGCGAGCTGCTCGCGGCGTTTCACATGGCCCGAACGGAAGCCGAGCAGGCCTTCGGCTGCCCCGACGTGTACATCGAGCGGCTGATTGAAAAACCGCGGCACATCGAATTTCAGGTCCTGGGCGACAAGACCGGACACGTGATCCATCTGGGCGAGCGCGAATGCAGCATCCAGCGGCGGCATCAAAAATTGCTGGAGGAATCGCCCTCGCCCGTGCTCGACGGCGAGACGAGGGATCGGATCGGGGCGCAGGTGGTCGAAGCGCTGCGGCGGATCGGCTATACCGGCGCGGGCACGGTGGAATTTTTGCGCGACGCGGCCGGAAAATTTTATTTCATCGAGATGAACACCCGCATTCAGGTGGAGCACCCGGTGACCGAAATGCGGACCGGCGTGGACCTGGTGAAAGCGCAAATCCTGCTGGCGGCCGGCCTGCCTCTTTCCCGGGTGGTCGAGACGGTGGAATTTCGCGGCCATAGCCTGGAATGCCGGATTAACGCGGAGGACCCGGAAACCTTCCGGCCCTCGCCGGGCCACGTGACGGCATTTCACGTCCCCGGCGGGCCCGGCGTGCGGGTGGATACGGCGGCCTACGCCGGTTCGACCATTCCCCCTTATTACGATTCGCTGATGGCGAAGCTGGTCGTTCACGGCCGCGATCGCGAAGAGGCCCTGGCCCGGATGCGCCGGGCGCTCGACCTGTTCATCATCGAGGGCGTGCGCACCACGATTCCGTTGCACCGCCGCGTGCTCGCCGATTCGGAATTCATCGCCGGCCGTTTCGATACGGGCTTTCTGGACCGCTTGCTGAAGGCGCCAAACGAGTAGCGATCATGCCGCCTGTCTTTCCCCGGCTGTACATCATCGTGGACGCCCCTCTGCTCCCGATCCCCGCGACGGAGATGGCCGAACGTTTGGCGTCGGCGGGAGCGCCGTTGATTCAATACCGCGATAAGCAAGGTTCCTCGCTCCGCCTCTACGAAACCTGCCGGGAACTGGGCCGGCGCATGGCCTCATTTCCCGTTCGATGGATCGTGAACGACCGGGCCGATATCGCCATGCTGACCGGGGCCGGCGGCGTGCACGTGGGCCAGGACGATCTCCCGGTTGCGGCCGCCAGGGAGATCGTGGGCCGCGACAGATGGGTCGGCTTTTCGACTCACACGCTCGAGCAGGTGCGCGAGGCCGACACGACCAGCGCCGATTACATCGCCTTTGGCCCGATCTATCCCACGACAACCAAAAAGCAGGCCGATCCAACCGTGGGGGCGGAAGGATTGCGGCGCGCCCGGGAGCTTACGCGAAAACCGCTGGTGGCGATTGGCGGCATTCGCCTGGAAAACGCCGAGGAGTTATGGCGCGCCGGCGCGGATTCGCTCGCCGTGGCACGCGACGTCGTTTCCCACCGGGACCCGTCGGCTCGCGTGCGGGAGTATCTGGCGCTGGCCGAGCGCGTTTTCGGGGCACAAGCGAAGCCCTAGCCCGTCCGAGATGCCGGCTGCACATCCTATTCATCCTACTCATGATCTTATGATCGCTTGAGGGTCGGCCGTCATTTCCCCCAATCAGTGTGGAAGATGACCTACGCCGCGGGACGGCCGGTGGTTTCTGTACTTCAACTTATAGCGCGCGCGCGACTTGGCGGGTATGGGTCGCGGCATGAAACGTGCTATTCTGTCTGCCATGGCACGGCGTAGCCTGATTCTGGCATTGATGTTCAACCTGGCTACTCTGGTGCCGTTGCCCCTTTCCGCCTGTGCCGTCCTTACCGGCCTTCAAGGGCCGTGCCAGTGCCCCATGATGATGCAGGGTGAGGGCGTAACGAGGGCCCAGAGCCGCGGAGCGATGATTTCGTGTCGCTGCATCGAGGCCAGCGCCCCCATTCCCAAGGCCGAGATCGGCGGGACGAACTCGCCGTCTACGCTTCTCGCCGGGATTTTCTCCGTCCTTTCTACACCGAAGCAGGTAACTTCCTCAGCCAATTCCCCGAGCGCGCTCGTGGTTGCCGCCCTGGGTCCGCCCAAGCTCCGAGCGCAGCTCTGTATCTTTTTGCTTTAAACCCTCCCGTCCGATTTCGCCTCAACGGCGCGCGGCGTTGTACGCGCTCTGACTCCAACCCAATCGATGGCTTTGATAAATCGCGGGAGAAAAGCGCATGAAGTTTCGAAACCGGCTGTTTTTTGGCATGTCGCTCGTGATTTTTGGGACCTTCCCCGCCGCGGGTCAGGCTGAGAAAACAATAACGCAGCCCGCGCCCGAGAAGGTGCTGCATCTCGACAATCTCGTGACCGAAGCGTTGCGCGCGAATCCGGAAATCCGCGCCGCCGAGCTGCACGTCGAAGCGCTGCAGGCGCGCGTACCTCAAGAGAAAGCGTTGCCCGATCCCACCGTCACGGTCGGGTGGATGGGTAACCCCGCTCCGTTCGTCGTGAATGCGACGGCCGCGATGAGCTACCGCGGCGTGTCGGCGATGGAGACGTTTCCTTTCCCCGGCAAGCTGAAGCTACGCGGAGAGATTGCCGATCGCGAGAGCCGGGCGGCCTGGTGGGACTACGAAGCCGCGCGGCGGAGCGTGGTTTCCGAGGTGAAGGTTGCCTACTACCAATACGCCTATTTTCACAAGGCACTCGAAATCGTCGAGAATAATCAGATTCTACTCGAGAGCCTGATTAAGATCGCCGAAGCGCGTTACGAGGCCGGCCAGGGACTCCAGCAGGACATCCTGAAGGGCCAAGTGGAGCTTTCGCAGCTCCTGGAGCGGGCCACGATTCTGAATGAGCAGGAATACATGGCCGCCGCGCGGATCAACACGCTGCTCAACCGCGATCCGGAAATGCCTCTCGCGCCCCCCTCGCCTCTGACGCAAACGAAGCTGACGTATACGCTCGACAACCTCTACCGCCTGGCGCGGACGAACGATACGAACTTGCAAGGTGACCGGCGAATGATCGAACGGGATGAGGATGCGGTCGCGTTCGCCCGGAAATCCTACGAGCCCGACTTCGACGTCAGCTACATGTACCAGCGGATGCCGGGAGGGCCGAATCTCTACGGGGCGTTCCTCGGGGTGAACATCCCCGTCTTCTATAAGTCCAAACAACGTCAGGAAGTAGTCGAGGCTAGCCGGGATCTCGCGAGCGAACGGAGCGTCCGCGAGAACCGGGAGACAACGGTGAATTTCCTGGTGAAGGAGCAATTCCTGGAAGCGGATCAAGCTCAAAAACTGAGCGTGCTTTACTCGCAAGCGATCATGCCGCAGTCGGCGCAGGCTCTCGAATCATCCGAGATTGCTTACGAGGCGGGGAAGACCGATTTTCTGACGATGCTCGACAACTTCGTCAGCCTGCTGGAATTTCGGGTGAATTACTACCGCGAAATCTCCGATTACCAGATTTCGCTGGCACGCCTCGAGCCGCTGGTCGGCGTCGAACTCACGAAGTGAGATCAAGGCATGCCGTTGTTAGGGAATCGAAACTTTTGCCGATTCGCCAGGTGGCGAGAGGGAGGGTTCGCATGAAAAACTATCGAACCGCGTTTCTTGCCGTGCTCGCCATCAACGTGGCGTTGCTCGCGGCGCTGGGGGTGTGGTGGTGGCATTCGCGTTCCGCGGCGGCTCCGACACAAAGCGGATCCGGAACGGAAGTGGTCGCCGAAGGGCCGATGCAGAAAACCGTTTCCTCGGCCGCGCAGCCGGTGCCTACGACACTTGTTCCCTTGCAACTTTCCCCGCAACGGCTGCAAAGCATCGGCGTGAAGGTCGGTGTGGTGGAGCGAAAGGTGATCCACGACGACATTCGCGTCGTCGGGAGCGTTTCCGTGGACGAGCGGACGCAGGCGTACGTCCAGACGAGATTCTCGGGTTGGATTCAGAAGGTTTTCGCCAACGCCAATTTCCAGTACGTGAGGAAGGGCGAGCCGCTCTTCACCATTTACAGCCAGGATCTGGTTGCCACCGAACGCGAATACTTGCTAGCCGAGCAAAACGAGCGATTGCTGGCCAAGAGCACCGTGCCCGGCGTGGCCGAAGGCGCTCGCTCGCTGGTGAAGGCCACGCTCGGACGCCTGCGCCAGTGGAATCTTCCACGGCGCGAGATCGCCCGGCTCGAGCATGCCGGGAGCGTACAGCAGTATCTGGAAATCGATTCGCCCGTTTCCGGATTCATCACCGAGCGGAATGCGCTGCCCAACCTCTACGTCCAGCCGGAGACGCGGCTCTATACCGTCGCCGATTTTTCCACGGTCTGGGTATATGCCGAAGTATTTCAGAACGATCTAGGCCGCGTCCGGGTTGGCGACCCTGCCAGTCTTACCGTCGATTCCTATCCTGGCCGGACGTTCCGCGGCCGAGTGAATTTCATTTATCCCGACGTGGACATGGCGACGCGGACGGCGCGCGTACGCCTGGTGTTTTCCAATCCCGGTCTTCTGCTGAAACCGGGAATGTTCGTGAACGTCGATCTGGAAGTCCCGATGGGCCGGCAACTGGTCGTTCCCGCATCGGCCATCTTCCAGACGGGCACGCGGCAGATTGCCTTCATCGATCGCGGCGGCGGCTATCTCGATCCGCGCGAGGTGCTCGTAGGGCCGCAGGTCGGCGACAGCTTCATCGTGCTGAAAGGACTGAAGCCGAACGAACGCATCGTCACCTCCGCCAATTTCCTGATTGATTCCGAGAGCCAGTTGCAGGCCGCTCTCGGCAGCTTTCTGCCGCCACCGCCTGGAGCGGGCGCGGCCGCTGCAAGGAACGTTCCACAAAACAACGTGGAGTTCAGCAGTATTCCCTCGCCCCCCCGCAAGGGCAGCAACACGTTCCAGGCGAAGCTGACCGATGCCCAGGGCAAGGGGATCGCCGGCGCGCAGGTTCAAGTGCTATTCCTCATGCCGGCCATGCCGGCGATGGGCATGGCGGCGCAGCGAGTCGCATTCAACCTGGAAGACAAGGGCGGCGGGGTTTACCAAGGACAAGGTGCGCTGCCGAGCGCGGGAACCTGGCAGGTATCGATTGTGGCGAAACGCGCGGGACAGGTGATCGCGAGCAAGCACCTGAGCGTCAACGTCAGCGGAGGGATGTGAGGTGATCTCCCGGCTGATCGAATGGTGCAGTCGCAACCGGTTCCTGGTATTTGCCGCGACCATCGCCCTGGTCGTCGCGGGCGTTTGGGCGCTCCGCCAGGTCCCGCTCGACGCACTGCCGGATATCTCCGACGTGCAGGTGATCGTACACACCTCCTGGCCAGGTGAACCGCCCAATATTATTGAAGATCAGGTGACATATCCGATCGCGAGGGCCTTTCTGGCGGCGCCACGGGTGAAGGCGGTACGGGCACAGACGATGTTCGGCGATTCGTATGTGTTCGTCGTATTTCGCGACGGAACCGATCTCTATTGGGCTCGCTCGCGGGTGCTCGAATACCTGCAGCAGATTGAGGGGCAATTGCCGGCAGGCGTACATCCGGTGATTGGCCCCGACGCGACGGGGGCCGGTTGGGTCTACGAATACGCGGTCGTCGACCGCACGCACAAGTACAGCCTGGCCGATCTGCGCGCGTTGCAGGACTGGTATTTGCGCTACCAATTGGAAACTGTGCCCGGCGTGGCGGAAGTGGCTTCGATCGGCGGATTCGTTCGCCAGTATCAGGTCAATCTCGATCCGAACAAGCTATTGGCGTACGGCATCCCGCTTCGAACGGTGATCGCCCGCGTGCGCGAAAGCACGAACGAAGTTGGCGGGCGGATACTCGAGATGGGCGGAGCCGAATACATGGTGCGAGGGCTCGGGTACCTGCGCTCGCTCAACGATTTGGCAAACGTTCCGGTCGCCGTTAAAAACGGCACGCCGGTTCTCATCCGCGATCTTGGCACGGTGACTTTCGGCCCGGACATCCGCGAAGGCGCGGCCGACTGGAACGGCGAAGGCGAAACGGTCGGCGGGATCGTGGTCATGCGTTACGGAATGAACGCGCTGCAGGTGATCGACGGGGTGAAAGAAAAGCTTGCCCAGATCGCGCCCTCGCTCCCGCCCGGCGTCGAGATCGTTTCCGCTTATGACCGATCGGGACTGATCGAATCGTCGGTTCACACGTTGGAACGCGATTTGGTGGAAGAGGCGGTCATCGTGAGCCTGGTCATGATTTTCTTCCTCTTGCATTTCCGCTCGGCGCTGATTCCGATTCTGAGCATACCGATCGCTCTCGTGGCGGCGTTCATCCCGATGCATTTCCTCCACGTCAGTTCGAACATCATGTCACTGGGCGGTTTAGCGCTGGCAATTGGGGTTCTGGTGGATGCCGCCATCGTAATGGTGGAGAACGGCTATCGTCATCTAGCTGAAGCGCAAAACGGCGATCCTCCGGCGGGTGTGCCGCCGGAGGGGCCGGTCGAGGCCGCGAACGTGTCTGCCGAAGAGCGGCCAGCCGATCCCGGCCGTCGCACTGCTCCCATCTCGCCGATCACCGGAAAACAGCGCCGGCGGATCATGCTCGACGCCGCCAAGCAGGTGGGAACGCCGATCTTTTTTTCGCTCTTGATCATTATCGTTTCTTTCCTGCCGGTCTTCTTGCTCCAATCCCAGGAGGGCCGGCTGTTCCGGCCGCTGGCCTGGACGAAGACGCTTTCGATCGCTTTCGCCTCGATTCTTTCGGTCACATTGGTGCCGGTGCTGATGCCGCTCTTCATTCGCGGGCGGCTGCGGCCGGAATCCCGGAATCCCTTCGCACGCGTTTCCCAGTCCCTCTACCAGAGGGTACTGCGCGTCTGTTTGCGGCACCGAGCGGCGACGGTGATCCTGAGCCTCGTCATTGTGGCACTCGTGGCGCCCCTGGCGGAGCGAATCGGGAGCCAGTTCATGCCGTCTTTGTTCGAAGGTTCGGTGCTCTATATGCCGACGGCGCTGCCCGGCATCTCTATTACCTCCGCTTCGGGGCTCCTTCAGGAGCAGGACCGGATCATCCGCTCGTTCCCTGAGGTTCGGAGCGTGTTCGGTACGGTCGGCCGGTCGAATTCCGCCACCGACAACGCCCCACTCGACATGTTCGACACCACGATCATGCTGAAACCTCGCCGCCAATGGCCCCAGGGAATGACCTACACGAAACTCATTCAGCAGATGGACTCCAAACTGCAATTTCCCGGCATAACGAATACCTGGACGATGCCTGTGGCGAACCGGCTTGATATGGAGCTGACCGGAATCAAAACGCCGGTCGGAATGAAAATTCAGGGACCAAGCATCGATGGGATCCAGCAGGCGGGCATGCGGGTCCAGCAGATTCTATCGGGGATGCCGGAGGTACGCTCGATTTTCGCCGAGCGGGTGGCACAGGGATTTTACATCAATATCGCGGTGGACCGAGCGATTGCCGCGCGCTACGGGCTCACGGTCGCGGACGTGCAACGCGCCATCGAATCGGGAATCGGCGGCGAGAACGTTGCCGAGAATATCGAAGGCCGCGAGCGATTCCCGATCGACGTGCGCTACAACCGCGATTTCCGCAACGATCTTCCCGATCTCGAGCGCGTCCTGATCGCCACCCCCACCGGTGCGCAAATCCCGATCAGCGAAGTCGCGACGATCACTTTTTCACAGGGCCCGGAGATGATCCGCGACGAGGGCGGTCAACTGACCGGCTACGTGTACCTCGATCTCAAGACATCCAACTACGGCGGCTTCGTCAACCAAGCCGATGCTCTCCTTCGCAAGAAGCTGAGCCTGCCGCCCGGCTACACCTACCACTGGTCCGGCGAATACGAATTCGAATTGCACGCCAAGAAACGGCTCGAGTTCATCCTTCCGATCGTGTTCTTCATCATCTTCTTGCTGCTCTACCTTGCGTTCCATTCGGTCGCCGAGGCGGCAATTCTTTTCTTTCCGGTATTTTTCGCGCTGACCGGGGGTCTATTGCTCCAGTGGCTGCTCGGCTACAACTTCAGCGTGGCCGCGGCGGTCGGTTACATCACGCTGTTCGGGATCGCGGTGGAGACCTCAGTTGTGATGGTCATTTACCTGCACGAAGCCATGGACAGCCGGTTGGCATCCGGTGAGCCCCTCGGAAGAGCCGACGTGGAAAGGGCGACCATCGACGGGGCGGTGCTGCGGTTACGTCCGAAGCTGATGACGGTTTTTG
>DATLRW010000091.1:0-35429 GCA_035534495.1 Candidatus Dormiibacterota bacterium
GTCCTGGTGGCGACCGGCGTCATCGTGGGGTTGTTTGTGGCGCGATGGCAGGCGCGCAAGCTGGGCCTCAATCCCGACCAGATATGGAACGTGGGCATTTACATGGTTCTGGTGGCGCTGGCCGGCTCGAAACTCTGGCTAATCCTGGGCGATCTGCCCTACTACTGGCACAACCCGAGCCAGGTCTTCTCCTACACCACGCTGCAATCGGGCGGGGACATCTACGGCGGCGTCATGTTCGGCTTGCTGTTTCTCGTGCTCTACGTGCGGAAGCAGAAACTGGGCTACTTTGCCGTGGCCGACGCCTTCGCCGCCCCGCTGGCCCTGGGCCACGCGATCGGCCGGATGGGCTGCTTCTGCGCCGGCTGCTGCTATGGAAAGCCGACCACCATGCCGTGGGGCATCGTGTTCACCAATCCCCTGGCCGCTCAGCTGGTTGGCACGCCGCTGGGCGTCCGCCTTCAGCCGACCGAACTCTATGAGGCGGGCGCGGAATTGATCAATTTCCTGTTCCTCATCTGGCTGGGCCGGCGGCAAAAATTCACCGGCGAACTGGTCGCCGCCTGGATGATCCTGTACGGTTTCGAGCGCGGCATCATCGAATTCTACCGTGGTGATCCCGGCCGGGGAATGATGTTCAACAACACGATATCGTTCATGCAGATTGTGAGCCTGTTTCTGATTGCCTTCGGCACCTGGCTGTTCCTGAAGCACCGGTCGCAAAAGCTGCCCGCCGCCGTGCCCGAGCCCGCGCGGCGCTAGCCAACGTGGAAAAACCTTCCGCGACGCTTCAGAGTTTCCTCGTAGGCGCCGAGGACCAGGGCCAGCGTGTCGATCGCTGGCTCGCCGCGCGGCTTCCCGAAACCAGCCGAACCCATATTCAGCAGGCCATCGCCGCCGGACGCGTCCGCGTCGCGGGCGAGGCCGCCCGGTCCTCGCTCCGACTGCGCGCCGGCCAACCGGTCGAAATCGAACTGATCGCCGCGCCGCCCATCGCGGCCGAGCCCGAAGCGATTCCCCTCGATATTCTTTACGAGGATGAAGACCTGGTGGCCATCCACAAGCCGGCGGGGCTGATCGTTCATCCGGGCGCCGGCGCGCAGTCGGGAACCGTGGCCGGGGCGCTGCTCTACCGCTACGGCCGGTTGTCCACCGTGGGAGGCGCGACGCGGCCCGGCATCGTGCATCGCCTGGATAAAGACACCTCCGGCGTGCTCCTGGTGGCGCGCAACGACCCCGCGCATCTCCAGCTGGCGCGGGAATTCGTGGACCGGCAAGTCAAGAAAACCTACCTGGCTCTGCTCCACGGCGCGCTGGAGGGAGACACCGGGAAAATTTCCCTGTCCATCGCCCGCGATTTGCGGAGAAGAACGCGAATGACGACTCGCCGCCGCGAGGGCCGCGCCGCGCTGACAACCTGGCGCATGCTGGCGCGGCTCGGGCAGGGCCGGGACGGGTTCACGCTGGTCGAGGCGGAACTCCATACCGGCCGCACCCACCAGCTTCGCGTGCATTTTTCGGCCATCGGCCACCCGGTGGCCGGCGATGCGCGCTACGGCGCGCCCCGGCGCGTCCTTGTCGCCGGAGAGGCGGCCAGCCCCCTCGGCCGGCTGTGGCTTCATGCCGCGCGCGTTCGCCTGGCGCATCCCCGCACGGGCCAGGCGCTCGAAATCCGCGCCCCGCTGCCGCCCGAGCTCGTGAACTGGCTGGCGGCTCTCGGCCGGCCTCTCGGATGGGAGCGGCCGGAAATTGACCGGGTTTTGCATGGGTATCTATAATCGAAAATACGCGATGAAAAGTTTGCTCCAGACAGCGGCGCCGCTGGTGGCGGCTCTGGTTTTGGCTTTCGGAATCGCCGCCTCGGCCCAGGGCCGGCACCCCGCGCCCGCACCACCGTCAGGCCAGACGGCCCCGTCCGGAACGGCAGCGGCAAAGGCCCCCGGCAAGCCGGGGCAGAATGCGCCGCCCGTCGGGCAGTTGCGGCGGGAAGTTCGATTGGTGAACATGGTCTTTTCCGTGCTCAACAGCAAAGATCACTTCGTCACCGATCTCAAGCAGAACAACTTCGAGGTTTTCGACAACAACATTCCCCAGCACGTCGAATTCTTTAACCGGGAGACCAACCTTCCCCTGCGCATCGGATTGTTGATGGATACGTCCAACAGCATTCGACCGCGTCTCCGGTTCGAGAAGAGCACCGCGTTCGATTTCCTCTATCACATCATCCGCCCGGGCAAGGACATGGCGTTCGTGATGACGTTCGACACGCAACCCCAGATTCAACAAGGGTTCACCGATAACCTCGACCTGCTGCGCCACGCGATCGACGAGCAGCAGGCGGGCGGCGGCACCGCTCTGTACGACGCCATCTACGCGGCCGCCCGGGATTATTTGATGAATTCCCCGCCGGCCGCCGGCAACCAGAATATGCGGCGGGTGCTGGTGGTGATCAGCGACGGCATGGATGATCTGAGCGGCGACACGCGCAGCGAAGCCGTCGATATGGCCGAACGGGCCGGCGTCGTCATCTACACGATCAGTTCGAGCCGGGATTGGCTTTCGCCGGACCAGCAAACGGCCGAAGGCCTGCCCCTCAAACTCCATTACAACGCCGGCGACAGGATCCTGCAGGCGTTTTCCGACCAGACCGGCGGCCGCGCCTTTTTCCCCTCCCAGGTTGACGACCTGGCCAAGGCCTTCGCGGATATCAGCACCGAGCTTCGCACGCAATACTCGATCGCCTTCACGCCATCGAACGAGCCCAATGACGGCAAGTTCCACCACGTCCAGATCGAGATCGTCGGCCGCAACGGACTCAAGGTGCGCTCCCGCCAGGGCTACTGGGCCCCGTCGCTCTCCGGCGCTCCCATTGCCGCCGGCCGAAACTGATCGCTCCGCCGCCTTCGGCCCCGCTGCCGGAATTTCGAGTGCCATCCATCCATCGCGCCGGAACGCGAAGCCTGCTGTAGTAGGATGAGCAGGCCATGAGCCGGATTGCCATACGCGCGCGGAGCCTGCTGACCCCGACCGAAGAAATCCCGGACGCCATGCTGCTGGTCGAAGACGGGCGGATCGCAGCCGCCGGCAAACGCGAGGCCATCGAATTGCCCGCCGGGACGCGGGAATACGACGGCCGGCCATGGACGCTCGCCCCGGGGTTCATCGATATCCACATTCACGGAGCGGGCGGGTGCGATGTGATGGGCCCCGGCGCCGAAGCGCTCGCGCAGACGGCCCGGACCGTGGCGCGTTTCGGAACGACGGCCATGGTGGCGACGACCGTCACCGCCAGCCCCGACGATACCTGCTGGAGCCTGGAAAGAATCGCCCGCGCGGCCGAGCGGCAGGCGGCGCGGCCGGACGAGGCAACGCCAGCGGCGGAGCTGCTCGGAATCCATTTCGAGGGGCCGTTCATCAGCCCGGCCCGCGGTGGCGTTCACCCTCGCGAGTGGATCGCACGCCCTTCATCGGCGCTGCTCGGCCGGATGCTCGAAGCGGCGGGGAAATGGGGCCGGATCCTGACGCTGGCTCCGGAACTCGATGGGGCGCTCGAACTGGTCGAACAGGGGCGAAAGGCGGGCCTCGTGGTGGCTATCGGCCACACGGACGCCTCCTACGAAGAGGCCGTTCGCGCCATCGAACGGGGAGCCTGCCACGCCGTCCATGTGTTCAACGCCATGCGTCCGTTTTCGCACCGGGGAACCGGCGTCCTCGGCGCCATCCTGACCCGCGGCGAAGTGACGGCCGAGGTGATTGCCGACGGCGTGCACGTGGACGGCGCGGCGCTCCAAATCCTTTTGGCGGCAAAGGGGATCGGACAAACCATTCTGGTGAGCGACGGGACCGCGGCAACGGCGATGCCGGACGGAACCTACCGGCTGGGAACCTTCGAAGTGCGCGTCCTGGGCGGCGTGTGCCGCGACGGGGAAGGCCGCCTGGCGGGCAGCACGCTCACACTCGACCGCGCTGTGCGCCAAATGGTCGCGCTCGGCGCTCGCCCGCTCGACGCCGTGCGAATGGCCACGCTCAATCCGGCGCGGCGGCTTGGCCTCGAAACCCGGAAAGGGATTCTGGCCGCGGGCGCCGATGCCGACCTGATTTTCCTCGACGACCGGCTATTCGTCGCCGCCGTGATGACCTCGCGGATGCCGGAGCCGCAACGGATTCAGGCGTAAGGGAAAGCTCCCCCACTTTTAGCCAGGCCTCATCCGAGGAGCGCCGGGCTACAATCGGAACCTATGCCGATCGAACGCGAACGGCTGGACGGCGATGTACTGATTGTGGGCGCCGGCCCGGCGGGCCTGGCCTGCGCGCTGCGCCTGGCGCAACTCGCCGAGGGGGATCGCAAACAGGGGCGTTCCGCGGCCGTCTTGCCCGAAAACGTCTACGTGCTCGAAAAAGGAAGGGAGATCGGCGCGCATCAGCTCTCCGGCGCGATTATGGACCCTCGGGGACTCGCCGAACTCGTGCCCGATTTCCGCCGCTCCGCCCCGCTCGGCGCGCCCGTTTCGGAAGACGCCGTCTATTTCCTCACCGAAACCGCGGCGAGAAAATTCCCCATCACCCCGCCGCCGCTTCGCAACGAGGGCAACTACGTTGTCTCGCTGAGCCGCCTGACAAAATGGCTGGGGGATCTGGTCGAGCAGGCGGGCGTCAACATCTTCACCGGCTTTGCCGGCGCGCAGCCGATCTACGAAAACGACGGCGTTGCCGGCGTCCTCACCGATGACAAGGGGCTCGATAAACAGGGGCAGCCCAAAGCCAATTTCACCGCCGGCTACGAGCTTCGCGCCAAGATCACCGTCATGGCCGAAGGGTCCCGCGGCTCGCTCACGCGCGCGCTGGTCGACCGCTTCCATCTCGGCGGCCTGAACCCTCAGCTCTACGCGATCGGCATCAAGGAACTCTGGGACGTGCCGGATGGCCGCATTTCGCCCGGCAGCGTCGCCCATACGCTAGGCTGGCCGCTCGACGGGCACACCTACGGCGGCGGTTGGATGTATGGGCTAGAGGAGCGGCGCGTTTCGCTGGGGCTGGTGGTTGGCCTGGAATACCACAACCCGCTTTTCGATCCGCACGCAGCCTTCCAGCGCATGAAGACCCATCCGCTGGTTCGCTCGATTCTCGATGGCGGCAAGCTGGTTCGCTACGGAGCCAAGAGCCTGCCCGAGGGCGGCTGGTATTCGATGCCCCGGCCATACGTCGCGGGAGGCCTGCTCATCGGCGATTCGGCCGGACTGCTCAATTCCCAGCGGCTCAAGGGGATTCACATCGCCATTATGAGCGGCATCCTCGCCGCCGAAACCATCTACGACGCGCTCGGCGCGGCCGACACCTCGGCCACGCGCCTGGCCAGCTTCGAGCGGCGCCTGGAAGGAAGCTGGATTCATGAGGAGTTGTGGCCCGTGCGGAATTTCCATCAAGGTTTCCGCAACGGGTTGCGGTCCGGCCTGTTCCACGCGGGCCTGCAAATGATCACCGGCGGCCGCGGGCTCGCCGACCCGATTCGCGTCGGTCCAGGCCACCTGGAATATCAGAAACTGGCCGGCAACCAGTGGAAACCGCTCGAGCGTTTCCGCGGCGACGGCAAACTCACTTTCGACGTCCTCACCGACCTCTACCATTCCGGCACGCGGCACGACGACGATCAGCCCTGCCATCTTCACGTTCTCGATCCGGACATCTGCGTGACGCGCTGCGTCGCCGAATATGGGAATCCCTGCCAGTACTTCTGTCCGGCGATGGTTTACGAGATGGTCCGCGAAGATGGGAAGCTGCGCCTGAAGATCAACGCTGCCAACTGCGTTCACTGCAAGACCTGCGATATCGCCGATCCCTATCAGATCATCGTCTGGGTCCCACCGGAAGGCGGCGGCGGGCCGAATTACGAGGGAATGTAGAGCGGCCGGGCCTCCCGGTATACTGACGAGCGATGCCGCGCCCCGATTCCGATACCGCCTCGCGCGTCAACCTCCACTACGAACTCGTCTATCCCGAGCTCTCCCGCTCGCGCCGCATGCAGATCCCGGTGATCGGCTGGCTGGCCACGCTGCTGGTCGCGACGATCGGCCCGACACTGCGCTTCGAAGTCCTCGGCTACCCGCACTACCGGCGCTCGCGGGATGCGGGACGGCCGGTCATCTCCGCTTTTTGGCACCGGTCCATCTTCCCGGCGATCTGGTGGTGGAGAAAACGCCAGGTCGTGGTGATGAACACGACGAATTTCGACGGCCAGTGGACCCGGCGCGTGATCGAGCGGTTTGGCTTCTGGACCGCGCAGGGAAGCTCGAGCCGCGGCGGATTGCGGGGCCTAGTTGTCATGGCCCAGCGGCTCGCCGAGGGTCACGACGTAGCTTTCACCATCGACGGCCCGCGCGGCCCGCGCTACATCGCCAAGCCCGGCCCGGTCATGCTGGCGCGCAAAACCGGCCATTCGATCCTGGTCTTTCACATCGGCATCGAGCGCGGCCATACCTTCGAGCGGAGCTGGGACCTGTTCCAGATCCCGTTTCCCTTTTCCCGCGCCGTGATGATCATTGCACCGCTGATTGCAGTCCCGAAAGATGCCGATCCCGAGACCATGGAGCGCAAGCAGGCCGAGATGCAGGCCGCGCTCGAACGGGTCCGCGATCTGGCCGAGGGCTGGTTTCAAATGTCGGAGGAAGAGCGCGAGCACATCCGCCAGGAGTGGCAAACCGATATCTCGCAGACGTGACAGGCAACCCTGAAAAAACTACAACAACGCCGTCATTTCGACCGGAGGGACGGCCGTTCTTGCCGTCCCGGAGCGGAGAAATCTCTTCCGCACCACACAGCTCTGAACTAAGCCTTCTCCGACTCCAATTTCCGCACAAGCCGATCGACCCGCTGCCGCGTCTGTTCGACGGTGCCCGAATTGTCGATCAGGTCGTCCGCCAAAGCCTTCTTCTTTTCGACGTCCATCTGCGCCGCGATGCGGCGCTCGGCGTCTTCCCGGCTCATTCCCCGCTCCGCCAGCCGCGCCAATTGCTGCTCGGGCCGGCACCAGACCACGACAAGGCGATCCAGACGCCGGTGAGAGCCGGCTTCGACGAGCAGCGGCGCTTCCACGATTGCCACTCGCGCGCCCTCCTTTTCGCGCTCGGCGAGCCAACGCTCGGTGCGCTCGCGCACGCGCGGATGCACGATCCGGTTCAGCCGGTCCAGGCGCTCGGACGAGCCGAAGACAATCGCGGCCAGCCGTTTGCGGTCGATTTCGCCGTTTTCCTGGAGGATTTGGGCGCCGAAAGTTTGCAGGATTTCGTCGTAGGCGGGCTGGCCGCGCCGGACGAGGTCGCGGGCGATGTCGTCGGCTTCGCTGACCGCCAAGCCCCGCTGGCGCAGCATGGCAACGACCGTGGACTTGCCCGAGCCGATGCCGCCCGTCAGGCCGACGCGAAGCATCAGGGTTTGACGCCAGCGGCCTCCGCCGCCGGACGCGCGCGACGCATCCGCGCCGCCCGCACGGTGTTGCTCATCAGCATGGCGATGGTCAGCGGACCGACGCCGCCCGGCACGGGCGTGTAGGCCCCGGCAATTTCGACGACGTCGGGATGAACGTCGCCCACCAGCACCGAGCTCTTTTTGCGGAACGATTCGATTTTCTCGGGGAAATTCGCGAAGATTTTCCCTGCCTGGTCGGCATCGGTAACGACGTTTTGTCCCACGTCGATGACCGTCGCGCCCGGCCGCACGAACTCTTTCGTCACCATCGCCGCCCGCCCCATGGCCGCGACCAGGATATCGGCCCGGCGCGTGATTTCGGCCAGGGCGCGCGTCTTGGAATGGCAGATCGTCACGGTGGCATTGGCGTGGAGAAGCAGCAGGGCCATCGGCTTGCCCACGATGTCGCTTCGCCCCATCACCACGGCGTTTGCGCCTTCGGTAGCGATCCCGCTCCGCCGCAGAATCTCCATCACGCCGGCCGGCGTGCAGGCCACCAGGTTCGGCCGTCCCGCCACCAGGCGCCCCACGCTCTCGGGATGGAATCCATCGACGTCCTTGGCCGGATCGATCGCTTCCAGAATCTTCTTCGCATCCACCTGCTTGGGCAGCGGCATCTGCACCAGAATCCCGTCGACGTCGTCGCGTCGGTTCAGCTCGTCGACCACCCCCAGCAGCTCGCCGGTCGTAATCGTGGCCGGCGGCGTGAGCAGGAAGCTCCCGAGACCCAGCTTGCCGCAGGCCGCGATCTTGCTGTTCACGTACAGTTTCGATGCGGGGTTGTCGCCGACCAGCACAGCGGCGAGGCCGGGGCGAATGCCGCGCCCGGCCAGCGCGTCGATATCGGCCCTCAATTCCCCGTAAATTTCATCACGAATAGCCTTACCGTCGAGAATTCGTGCTGGCAAAATCCGCTCCTCGTCGTCCGTCGTTCGTACCCATCGGCATCATAGCACAGGCCCGCGGGTCGCTCCGGGAACTCGTTGCGGCGGAAGAAGTTGACCGTCGCTTGGCCGCGCCCGTATACTGGTGCTGGCTTCTAGGCAGCCAATACCTGCGCTGTTCCCGCGCGAAGCCCCACCAAATTGTTTGGGAGTCAGGAATGGTCAAAGCAACACAACTGCGCCCCGGAATGATCATCCAACACGAGGGCGAGCTGTATGCGGTCTTCAGCGTCGAGCACCGCACGCCGGGCAACAAGCGCGGCGCCATGCAAACCCGCATGCGCAGCCTGCGCACCGGCTCGATCATCGACTATAAGTTCCGCGCCGAGGATTCCGTCCAGCGCGCCATCGTGGATGAGGTCGATTACGAATACCTTTACGGCGACGCCGAAGGGCACCACTTCATGAACCTGGAATCGTACGAGCAGATCGCCCTGGGCCGCGACGTGCTCGGCGACGCCGTCGACTATCTGACGCCCAATCTCAACGTCAAGCTCGAGTTTTACGACAGCAAGGCGATCGGCGTCCAGATTCCCGACACCGTCGATCTCGCCGTCGTCGAAACCGAGCCCGGCATCCAGAAAGCCACCGCCAGCTCCGTCATGAAGCCGGCCAAGCTCGAAACCGGCCTCACCATCCAGGTCCCGCCCTTCATCAACGTCGGCGACAAGGTTCGCGTCGACACGAGCGAAGGGCGCTACGTGCAGCGCGCCCAGTAGGGCCGGCCTCCCGCGCAGAATCCGTCGTTCCGGCTGGAGCGAGGAATCTGCTGTTCCAACGCGTCCGGCTCGCTTACGCCGTCGCCGATTTCTTTCCGAACACCCGGCCGAAAATCTCATCCACGTAGCGCAGTTGGCGGTGCAGATCGAATACCCGCGCGATTCCATCGGCGCCCAGCTGCCCGGCGATGCGCTCGTCGGCGGCGACCATCGCCTGGAAATCGCCCTCGCTTTCCCACGCTTTCATGGCGTTTCCCTGCACCCATTTGTAGGCGTCCTCGCGCGCCGCTCCCGCTTCGACCAGGTCCTGGAGCAGTTGCCCGGAAAAGACGAGCCCGTGGGTCGAATCGAGATTGCGCCGCATGCGCTCGGGGAAAACCCGCATCCCGTCGATGATCGTCGTCATGCGCGCCAGCATGTAATCGGCCAGAATCGTCGAATCCGGCAGGATCACCCGGTCGACCGAACTGTGCGAAATGTCCCGCTCGTGCCAGAGCGCGACGTTTTCGAGCGCCGCCTGCGCGTTCGCGCGCACCACGCGCGCCAGGCCGCAGACCTGCTCGCAACCGACCGGATTCCGCTTGTGCGGCATCGCCGAGCTGCCGCGCTGCTCGCCCCCGAACGGCTCCTCGGCCTCGCGCACCTCGGTTCGCTGCAGGTGCCGGATTTCCAGGGCAAACCGCTCGAGCTCGCTCGCCACCAGCGCCAGCGTGCCCATGTAGTGTGCGTGCCGGTCGCGCTCGATCACCTGGGAGGAAACCGGCGCCGCCGTAAGGCCCAGCCGCCGGCAAATGTTCTCTTCCATGGCCGGACCCAGGTGCGCGGTGTTGCCGACCGCCCCGGCGATTTTCCCGACCTGCATCTCCCGCGCCGCGCGACGGAACCGCTCGGCGTTGCGGCGGTTGGTGTCGTACCAGTTGGCTAGCTTCAGCCCGAACGTGATCGGCTCGGCGTGGACGCCGTGCGTGCGGCCGATTTCCGGCGTGTCCTTGAATTCCCAGGCGCGCCGCTCGAGCACTTCGTCGAGCCGGGCGAGGCCCTGCTCGATTTCGCGCGAGGCGTCGCGCAGCATGAGCGCCTGCGCCGTATCGACCACGTCGTTCGACGTCAGCCCGTAATGCAGCCAACGCGCCGCCGCCGGGTCGCCCACCGTCTCGCCCACCGCCATCGTGAAGGCGATCACGTCGTGCCGCACCTTCTCTTCCAGCTCCAGAATTCGCCGCGCGTCCACTCGCGCCCGCTCGCGCAGCGTTCTGGCCGCTTCGGCCGGCACGATGCCGGCCTCGGCCAGCGCGTCGGCCGCCGCCAGCTCCACTTCGAGCCACTTGCCAAACCGGTTTTCATCGCTCCAGATGCGGCCCATCTCCGGCCGCGTATAGCGTGGGATCACGTCTCGATTGCTCCATTCCTTGGGGTTCGCCGCAGCGGCCAAAGACGCGCGCCGCGACCGGCTCCATCATACCGGATTGCCTGCGGGGGCCCCACCTTTGCCCGTAAACGCGGGGATTTTTCCTCCGGCCGCGCGACGGCCGGGAGGGGGCCGGAGACAGCGCCAAAGGGTTCGAGGGGGGAGGCTAAAAGACGAACGGGCCGAGGGGGGTGTGCTGCGAGGCCACCAGCAGTTCGCCTTGAAATGCCGCTTCGCTCGGCCGGCGGCCGAGCGCCTCTTCGGCGGAAATGCGCGCCAGGTCCGGCGTGTTGTTGTTTTCCGAGATGTGCGCCAGCACCAGATGGCGCGGCCGGCCGTCGAACGCCTCGGGATCGGCGAGAAATTCGCTGACGACGTGATTGGAAAGATGCCCGGTCCGGCTCATCACCCTCTGTTTCACCGACCACGGGTAGGGACCGACCTTCAGCATTTCCAGATCGTGATTCGATTCCAGGATCAGGCAATCGGCCCCGCGCAGGTGGAATTTCACGAGTTCAGTCAGATAGCCCAGATCCGTCACCACCGCGACCTTTACCCCTTCGGCGCGAAGCGCATAGCCCACCGGATCGGCCGCGTCGTGCGGAATCGTGAACGGGTTGATCTCGATGTCCCCGATCGTCAGCGCCTGGCCCGCCTCCAGATACTCCACCCGCGGGACGTTTTTCCCGGTCCCGTCCGGCAAGGCCCGGCAAATTTCCCGGTGCGTCGGCTCGGTCAGAAACACGGGGCAGCCGCAACGGGAGGCGATGGCCGGCAAGCCGCCGGAATGATCGGAATGTTCGTGGGAAATCAGGATGCCGTCGAGCGGATCGAGGGAAATCCCCAGGTCTTTCAGCCGCCGCAACAGCTGACGGTGGGAAAGTCCGGCGTCCACCAGCAGGCGCGTGCGGCTGGTTTCCACCAGCGACACATTGCCGGTACTGCCCGACGCCACTATCGTGATGCGAACCGAAATCGTCCCTCTCCCGTCAGCACACTTTCGTTCGCATAATGGCAAAGCGCGCGGGCGGCGTCAACGCCCGTTTGCGCCCGGATTGTGGAATGGGAAGGTTGCGGAAATCCCGGGCGCCCGCGGCGCGCCCGCTCAGCAGGAGAGCAGGTCGCGGCCGGGCCGGAAGCCGTCCATCCGGCCGAGCGCGGCCAGCGCGATGCGGTCGGTCACGAAGATTTCGCGCGCCAACTCCTGCACCTGCTCCCGGGTCACCGCGTCGACCTCGGCAAAGATCTCTTCGAGCGACTGGAACCGGCCGAAATAGATCTCCTGGCGCGACCGGTTGCTCATCCGCGCCCCGGTCGATTCGAGCGAGAGCGTTAAGGAGCCCTTCAGCTGCTCCTTGGCCCGCGTCAGTTCCTCGGCGCTAACCGGCTCCTGCTTCATCCGCCGGAACTCGTCGATCACGGAGCGAACCAGCCCTTCCACCTTTTCCCCGCTCGTGCCCGCGTACACCGACAACAGCCCCACGTCGCGGTACGGCATCGTATCGCTCATCACCGCGTAGGCCAGGCCCTGCCGCTCGCGGATATTCTGGAACAGCCGCGACGACATGCCCGATCCCAGGATGCTGTTCAAGACCGCCATCGGGTATCGCCGCGGATCGGCGGCGGCGAAGGCCGGCACTCCCACGAACACGTGAGCCTGTTCGAGCGACCGCTTCCGCCGCACCTGGATCAGGGCGTGCGGCTCGGGCACCGACTCGTGGTAGCCGTTCGTCGCGGGGTTCAGGCTCCCGAAGGCCGCCATCGCCAGATCGACCAGCCTTGCGTGCTCCACGTTGCCCGCCGCCGCGATGAGGATTTCGTTCGGCACGTAGCACTTCCGGAACCAATCGAGCACGCCCTCGCGCTCGAATCCATCGACGGTCACGCGCGTTCCCAGTATCGGCCGTCCCAGCGCGTGGCCTTTCCAGAATCCTTGCAGAAACAGCTCGTTGATCGAGGTTTCCGGATTGTCCTCGTCCATTTTGATTTCTTCGAGCACCACCCGCTTTTCCCGTTCGAGCTCGGGCGCGGCAAAAAGAGGCCGCAAGACCATATCGGAA
Organism: Candidatus Dormiibacterota bacterium; assembly: GCA_035534495.1. Classification (GTDB taxonomy): domain Bacteria; phylum Acidobacteriota; class Terriglobia; order Acidiferrales; family UBA7541; genus JAKASX01. The sequence continues at coordinate 12,593 of DATLRW010000091.1, forward strand.
ATCACGTCGAAGGCCAGCGGCAGATGCTCGTCCAGCACTTTGGCGCTGAAGCAGACGATCTCCTTCGTTGTGAAGGCGTCCAGCATCCCCCCGACCGAATCCACCGCGCCCGCGATCTCCTCACAGGACCGCCGCTCGGTCCCCTTGAAGACCATATGCTCGATGAAATGGGAAATGCCGCCCACCGCTTCCGGCTCGCGCCTCGATCCGGTGCGCACCCAGATCCCGACCGAGACCGAGCGGAAATGCGGCATCGTCTCGCTGATGACAACGAGCCCATTCGGCAATACCGTTTTGCGAAGCCTATCCTCTACGTTCGTCATAGCACTTGAAACTGAATCTTGAAGGAACCGCCACCTAGGGGGCAGGAGCGGCGCTCCCTATTGTGGCACAGCCCGGCCTGCAATGGCAGCGGCCGGGCCGATTACCCATAAGTCACGTACAATCAATAGAGTGCAGGGATTCGCAAGCCGTTCGCCAGCTCGTCCGTGGTATCATCGGCGTTGATTGGGGCGTTGATTGGATGCTCTGCGCACGCGCGAGACCGGGCGCGCGGACAGGCCGCTTCAGTCAAAATCATTGAACCCTTCGCGAGACGTTTTTCGGCCCTGCGTTTGCTGTCATGCCCATGGAACTGTTCGGGAAATCACTCGAAGAACTTCGCGCCCTGGCTGTTTCCTGGGGAGAGCCCGCCTGGCGCGGCGCGCAGCTCTATCATTCGCTCTACGCCGAGCGGCAACTCGATTTCGCCCGCATGACCGCCCTGCCCGCGCCGCTGCGCCAGCGTTTGTCCGCCGAAGCCGCGGCAACGCTTCCGCGCATCGCCGGCCGCTACGCCTCCTCGGACGGTTCGGTCCGTTATCTGCTCGCGCTCGCCGGCCCGCCGGCGGGTGAGGACTCTCCTGATCCCGTCACGGTGGAAACCGTCTTCATGCCGTCGCCCGGCCGCCAAACCATCTGCGTTTCGACGCAGGCCGGCTGCGCCGTGGGTTGCCTCTTCTGCCTCACCGCTACGCTGGGCCTGGTCCGCAATCTCACCGCCGGCGAGATTCTCGGCCAGGTATTTGTGGCACTGGCTGAGAATGCCGCGACGCTGGCCCCGCGCACGAACGTCGTTTTCATGGGCCAGGGCGAGCCGCTGCTCAATTACGACCAGACGATTGCCGCGACGCGCATCCTGCTCGATCCCAATGCCTTAGGCTTGGCGCCGCGCCACGTCACGATCTCAACCTCCGGCATCGTTCCGGGAATCGATCGCCTGGCCGCAGAGGGCGTGCGCCCCAAGCTCGCCATCTCTCTCAATGCCACGACCGACCACGAGCGCGCGCGCCTGATGCCGCTCAATCGCAAATATCCGCTCGCGCAACTGCTCGACGCCTGCCGCCGCTATCCGCTTCGCTCCTGGGAACAGCTCACTTTCGAATATGTTCTTCTGGGAGGCTTAAATGACCGTAGGGATGACGCTCGGCGCGTTGCCCGCCTTCTGGCCGGCTTGCGCGCCAAGGTGAATCTGATTCCCTGGAATCCCGGCGAGCTTCCCTACCGCCAGCCCGATTCCTCCGCCGTCGAGCAATTTCGCCGCGTGCTTACCGAGCATGGCATCCACGCGTTCGTCCGTTTTTCCCGCGGCCAGGATGTTTTCGCCGCCTGCGGCCAACTCGCCCTGATCGACCGCGGAGGGGTCGGGCGCTCTCCGGCCCGCTCCGGCCCCGCCGAGCCACTCGTCACGACCGGCCAGCCTCCGCTCTGATTCCAATGGCCGCCATCTGACGCCCCGTGCGGCGCCCTTCGCGGCGATAGCTGAAGAGCCAGTCGTTTTGGCACGACGTGCACAACCCGCACGAGGTAATCCGCTGGGCGCGCACGCCCGCGCTTTCCAGTTGCCAGCGATTGGCCGCCACCAGATCGAGCTGTGCGCGCTTGGGCCGGTCATGGCCTGGCGGATCGGTTTGCAGCCAGAGAAACGGGGTTGGCTCGTCGCCGATCGAAAGCGGCTCAAACGGGCCTTCGAACCACTCGCTGGCGCAGGCGAACTGGCTGCCGAATTCCTGAGCCACGTCCGGCCCCACCTCGTAGCAGCAGATTCCGATAGCCGGCCCGATCGCGGCCCACAGGTCCTGCGGCCGTGTTCCGAAATTCATCCGCAGGTCGCCGACCGCCTTTTCCGCGATGCGCGCCGCCGTGCCTCGCCAGCCCGCATGTATGGCCGCGACGACGTGTTTGCGGGAATCGGCCAGCAGGATCGGCACGCAATCGGCCGTCTGCACAGTCAATAGCGGCCCGCGCGCCCGCGTCAAAAGCGCGTCGCCCCGGCAAGGCCGCCCGCCCGGCCCGGCGGCGCCGCGTCGCAGAATGCGCACCATGGAGGAATGGAATTGCCGCAGCGCGGCCGGTTCCATTTCCCGAGCGCCGAGCGCGCCAAAGAATTTCTGGCGATTGCTTTCCACGCGGCCCGGCCGGTCCCATTCGACGAAACCCAGATTCAGCATTCGCCGGCCGTCCCGCTCGCTCGCCCCGCCGACGCGCGTGCTGAAACCGTGCGTGAGCCACGGGAATTCCGCCAGCGCGCGCGCCTGCAGGATCACCGCATCCCCGCGCCTCGAAAACATCCAATCGGACGGCAGTTTCGGCGCGGGCCGCACCCGCGACGCCGAATGCCGCCCGGCCGTTTTTTTCGCGTTAGTCATTTGGCCTTACCTTCTTTGGCCTCATCTTCGTCTTCGCGCTCGTCCTTCGGGCACCGCACCGATTGTATAATCGCGCCACGCTCTTCGAGCGAAAACGTGCCGGAGGGGACCCCGGAGGGAAACCCGGGGGGAACCCCCGAGGAAAACAGATGATCGTTGGCATGGGTATCGATCTGGCCGAAGTCAAACGCGTGGAAGCCGCGATCGCCCGCCACGGGCGCGCGTTCCTCGAGCGCGTCTTCACCCCTGCCGAAATCCGCTATTGCGAAAAACACCGGCACGCCGCCGAGCGCTATGCGGCCCGTTTTGCCGCCAAAGAAGCGGCGATGAAGGCCCTCGGCACCGGCTGGCGGCGCGGGGTGCGCTGGGTCGATCTGGAAGTGGCGAATTTGCCTACGGGCCGGCCCACGCTCAAGCTGCACGGCCGCTCGAAGCAGCTCGCCGAAGAGATGGGCGTTCGCCGCATCGCGCTCTCGCTCACGCACGGCTCCGGCTTCGCCTTCGCCCAGGTCATTTTCGAAAGCGACTGATTTCCGGATCGCCAACCAGCGCGCCGCTTTCCGTTTCGCGCAGGCGCAGATCGAGCCACACGTTCGCCGGCCAGCGGTCCTCGACGGCGACTGTCAAATAATTCCCCGTCAGCGCGTCCCGCATCTCGCCACGCACCGTTTCGAGCGTCAGCGCGCGCACCGCGCGGCCCGTTTGCCGCCTGCGAAACCCCGCCGCTTTCCGGGCCCCCAGAGCACGCAGCTCTCGCGCGCGGCCGCGAATGGTATCCCCATCGAGCGGGGACGCCATTTGCGCGGCCTCGGTTCCCGGCCGCGGCGAAAACGAAAAAACGTGCAGGTAGGTAAAGGGCAAGCGCTCGACCAGGCGCATCGTCTCCCGATGATCCTCGTCGGTTTCGCCGGGAAAGCCTGCAATCACGTCGGCGCCAATCGCCGCATCGGGTATCCGCTCGCGAATCCGCTCGATTCGCTCGGCGTAATGCGCGGCGCGATACCAGCGATGCATGGCCGCCAGAATCCGGTCCGAGCCCGATTGCAGGGGAACATGAAAATGCGGGGCGATGCGCCCGCCGCTGGCACCGATCCAATCAATCAGTTCCGCCGTCAAATGCACCGGCTCGAGCGAGCTCAACCGCAAACGCTCGAGCGGCGTCTCTTCGATCACGCGGCGGGCGAAATCGCCCAGGCTGGTTCGCGGCCGCAGGTCCCGTCCGTAGCTGCCCAGATCGATTCCGCTCAGCACCACTTCGCGCGCCCCGGAGCGCACCAGGCGCCCGATCTCCTCGATCGCGCGCTCGGGAGCCAGGCTATGGCTCGGCCCGCGCACCTGCGGAATCACGCAATAGGCGCAACGGTGATCGCAGCCGTCCTGAATCTTCAGCGTCGGCCGCGTGTGCCCGGCCGCGCCCGCCGCCGGCCCCACCAGCACGCCGGCCGTCTCGAGCAGATCCCCGGCCAGAATTTTTGCCGGCCCGCGCTCGAGTGAAAGCAGATCCTCGGCCGGCCGCCGGCCTTCGAGCCGCCCCACGGGAACGAATGTCCCGCCGGCCGCCGGGGCCGAATCCCCCTCGACCAGCCGGGGAATCCCCGCCTGATGGGCGTTGCCGATCACCCAGCGCACGCCCTCTATTCCCGCCAACTCTTCCGGCGCTCGCTGCGCGTAACAGCCGGTGACCACAACCCGCGCCGCCGGATTTCGCCGATGAAACGACCGGATCGCCTGCCGCGCCCGGCTGTCGGCCGACGCGGTTACCGTGCAGGTGTTGACGATGAACAGATCGGCCTCATCGGGCCCGGCCGCGCGGAAACCGCGGTCGAGGAATTGCCGCTCGATGGCGGCGGCATCGGCCTGCGTGGCGCGGCAGCCGAAATTTTCCATGTAATAGCTGTTCATGGCGGGGATGGCAAACCCGGTCGATTATAGCAGTCCGTCCGGCACGCCCTTTTTTGCGTAACCGGGCATCCGGGAAGACCTACAAAAGACCTATAATGGCTTGGTTATGGCCATGGCACTTGTTCGCCGGATCGTGTACGCCGGGTTCGGCGTCTGGCTTTTCGTCCTGGCGGTCGAGGATTTCCGCCTGCGCGGACACGCGGGGCCGGCTGTTGGGCTGAGCATCGCGGCAATTGTGCTGCTGGCGCTGGCGGCTACCGGAAAGGGCGGTTGACGTTGACCACGGGGCCGGCGGCGCCGGCCGAATCAATCAACAAACCTGCTCTACTTCGCTTTCCCTGTTCTTCCTGCCGGATCAGCCCGCCACCTGCGCGCTGCGGATCAGGTCGTAACTTTCGATCACCGCGGCAACACCCACCACCGGCTCATCGCCGTTGTGCGACCGGGGCTCGACCCTCACCACGCGCCCGCGAGCAGTCACAAACGATCCCGCCTCGCCCATTCCGGCGCGCGCGAGCGAAACGGTCATGTCGATCCGGCATCCCGACGCGAAGTCGCTCGGCACCAGGAAATAGATGCCTCGGGATGAAATGTCGCGCGTGTGTCCTTCGGAAGTTCTACCTGTATCGGCTCGGCGCACCGTAACGGGAAGGGAAAGGTCGTAGCGCCGGAAATTTCTTCGCTCTGTGGTCATGGGGCACTCAACCCAATCAACAAGATGGACGTTGTTTCTCACAGTGTCAATAGCTTATCTAGTACCGTTTTCGTTCCCCGTTAACACACCCCTGCAATCTTCACTTTTCGAGGGTCGGTCAGACGAAGCATCATATCTACCTGATTCTACTCCGGTTAATTTACGGAACAATGGCCTGCGGGAATGGGCGCCTTGGTCCTATAACCAGAGTACCGAATGGCTGGCGCCGAATCTCCTCCGGCGACGGCTGAAATCGCGCATTGCGCCGCGCCCCGGCATGGCCGGACTTGCCCGATTCCTCGGGGCGGCCAGGGGTCCGGCTTGGCAGAGGAGGCAAGCCGCAGTTATGATTGCTGTTTGCGCACGGCTGTTTTGCCAGGTTCGAGCTTTTCGCTCGCCGGCCCGATTCCAAGGAGCAAAGAGGATTTCCATGAAAGAAGGGATTCACCCCGATTACCACGAAGTGACCGTGCACTGCGCTTGCGGCAGCACCTTCAAAACGCGCTCGACCTTCAATGGTCCGTTGCTGCGCGTGGAAATCTGCTCGAACTGCCATCCGTTTTACACGGGGAAGCAGAAACTGGTGGATACCGCCGGCCGAATCGAACGATTTCAGCGGAAATACCAGAAGACCGCCGCCAAGAAGAATTCCTAGAAAACCAATCCTTTCGCCGGAGGCGGTTTCCGGCGGATGGCCTGTGCCCCGGAGTACCCGGTCTCCCTCGCCCAACAGCGCGCGGGCAAAGATCCCGCGCCCGCCCCCTGCCTGCTCACCAGAGGAATTTGATGGCGAACTGAATCTGGCGGGAGGTCGTCTGCGTGGAATCGACGAGTCCCGCGCTCTGGATCGGCTGGCCGTTCTGGTCGAACATCGTCAGACGGCTGGTCGGAGAGGCGTAATTCGTGCGGTTGAAAATATTAAAAATTTCGACGCGGAATTGGACGTTGAAGGTTTCCGAGATTCGCTTGATGTAGTTGTTCTTGAAAACGGAAAAATCCAGCTTCGAAAGTCCGGGACCGATGATGGCGTTGCGTCCGAGATTGCCGCGGAGATTCGCGCAGGTGCCCGGAATGCCGGAATTTCCCGAACCGCTCGAAGAGGCGGGCTGGAAGCCGAAGGGCTGACACTGCGCGGCGATCGCCGCGGTCGCTTGCGGCAGGATGAAGCAGGAGCGGTTCAGGTAGAAAGGCCCGCCCGGGTTCTTTCTGTAGTTTGCGTTCACCGGGTTGCAGCCCGGGATGATGCTGGGCACTTCGCCGGTTTCGTCGAGCCGGGTTCCTTGCGGATCGCCGCCGAGAATCGGCGTAAAAGGCTGCCCGGTGCTCGCCTTGTACAAGGCGACCAGTTGCCATCCGCCCAGCGCCCATTCGGGGAGGATCGAGGTTTTGCGAGGAGACGGAATCTCCCAGGTCCCGGTCAGGACGAGCGTCTGCGCCACGTTGAAGTCCGATAGACCGCGCGTCGTTCGCTGGTCGAAGAAGAGCTGATTGAACAGTCCATTGGGGTAGGCATCGTTGGCCACCGTGGCCGACAGGGTATCGATGCTTTTCCCCCACGTGTAGGCCGCATGGAACTGGACCCCGTGGCCCACCCGTTTCAAAAGATCCACCTGCAGCGCGTCATAAAAGGAGCTGGCCTGCCAAAGCGTGGCATTAATCCGGCCGAAATTGGGGTTGAGCCTGGGCCAGGGGCAGCCGGTCGGCGTCGGCGCCGACCCGTCCGGGCAGGTGGTGGGCGTCGCGAGAGGGGCGGTATTGGGCTTCGGCCAGAGATAGCCCGCGGGAGTCAGAGTCGGAAGCACCATATCGATGTTGTCGACGCGATAGGGCTGATGGATTCCACGTGAACCGACGTATCCAATCGTCAGCGCGAGCGTGGAGCTCAGCTCGCGCGCCACGCTCAGATTCCACTGCAACACGTAATTCCGCTTGGGATGGGGCTGGGCGTAGTACGCCAGATTCGTGTTGGATTGATTGATGAACTCCTGGTAGGCGCCCATCGGCAGCGAGCCTTGCGTGGGGTTGCTGCCGACGACCGTTCGATAAAACGGGGCCGCGTGTTGAAAGGACAGGGTGAACTCGTAGGGCAAAGGAAGCACGTCAAAGATGCCGAACCCGCCCCGGACGATGTTTTTTCCGCCGCCCGGGTTCCAGGCAAACCCCAGCCGCGGCTCGAAATTCCGCAGCGTGGGATTGGAGAACAAGGGACCGACGCCGGCGCAACCAGGAGCGGCGATTCCGCAGACCGGCAGCGGATCGGTCAGATTGCGCAGCACGGCGGTCAGGCCGTGAGCCTCGGTCGGCACGGTCACCATCTCATAGCGCAAGCCCCCGTTCACGGTCAGCGTTTTGAGCGCCCGTATGTCGTCCTGCGCGTAAGCGGCGAAGCGCGTCTCACGGGTTCCCGTGCGCGACGGCGAAGACAAACCGGCACTCGAAAAGAAGGAGGGACTGTTCGTCAGAAACTGGGTCAAAGAATCGAAGCGGAACGCCCCATTGATATTGCCGGACTGATCCATGTTGTCCTGCATGAACTCCACTTCGCCGCCGAATTTTATGGAATGCATTCCACGCGTGAGTACGGCGTCGTCCCCGGCTTGATACGAATTCCAGTAGAACGCGTCGCTGGAGGGGAGGTATCCATCGGCGGTCGGAGCGCCTGAAAAGCTGGTGATTCCCGGAATGCTCTGGATATTGCCGGCGAAACCTCCCGGCACGAATGCGTAATACGAATCGGACAGCAACGGATTCAGAATCCGGTCCACCTTTCCGCTGATTCCGACGGCCCGGTTGAACCCGATTCGCGCCGAGTTCAGCAGATTGGCGCTGAAAATATGCTCCTCGTGAAGCGTGGCCGCCTGACGGTTCGACACGACATCGAAAGACAGTTCGCCGAAGGTGCCGGGCTCTACCGTCGTGGAGTAGTCGCGCATATAGGTGGCATGGATGCTATCGGCGCCCGTGAATTTGTGGTCCAGTCGCAGCGTGAAATAATTCTCCGTGGTGATTTCCTGCGCGGCGAAGGAAAAAATCCCCGTATCTCCGTTTCCGATCAGCGGCCCGTTGGTCGACGGGAAGAAGGCGCCGAGGAACGGGGGATGCTGCGGCGTCCCGGCCGCGATGAAATTGTCGACGCAAAAACCCGCCTGGCCGGGAGCCAGATTGGTTTGCGTCGAGGGATTCGGGCACGGGCCGCTCCAGGGAGCGCTCACCGGGCTTCCACCGGGGCCGAGCAGGTTTCCACTGGCATCGTGCACGATGCCGAGCCGGGCGTTTGCCGAAGGCACCGTGTTGACCGTGGTTACGCCCAGCGACTGCCGCAGCCCTTCGTAGTCGCCAAACAGGAATGTGAGGTTTTTTTGGATGGGCAGTCCCGCCGAAGCCCCGAACTGATTGCGCTTGAACGGCGGAATTCTGGAACCGTCGAAGAAATTGCGGGCGTCCAGGGCGCTGTTGCGCAGGAATTCGTACACCGACCCGTGAAACGAGTTCGTACCGGAGCGGGTGACGACGTTGATCACGCCCCCGGATGTCCGGCCATATTCGGCCGGATAATTGCTTCCGAGCACGGACACCTGCTGCACCGCATCAATGCCGAGGTTGTCGCCGAGCACGCTGCCCGGCGCGCCGTTGGCGTAGTCGCTGATGCTGATTCCATCCAGCCGGTAATCGTTTTGGTCGGGCCGCGCGCCGGAAACGCTGATCGGCGCGCCGAATCCGATGTCCGTGTTGCCGGCTCCGGTCGCCGATCCCGTTTGCACGCCCGTCACGCCGGCCTGCAGAGTGGCCAGGGCGGCCCAGTCGCGCCCATTGAGCGGCACGTTGCTGGCAGTTGAAGAGCTGGCCGTTCCGCACACCGTGGGACACGGTTCACTGACAAGAGCGGGAGGGGCCGTCACCCTGATAACCCGCCGGGGATCTCCCGGCCGCATGACGACGTTGAGAACCCGCCCAGCCCCTGCGGTGACAACGATCTGCGACCATACTTGCGTTGCATATCCCGCCATGGAAACCGTCATCCGGTAGGTTCCAGCCGGCAGATCCTGAACTGCGAACAGCCCGTTGCCGTTGGTCGTGGCCGTTCTGGCCAGCCCCGTCGCCGGTTCCTCGATCGAGACGCGCGCGCCCGGCACAGCTCCCTTGGGCTTTGCCGTAACCGTGCCGGCGATCGCTCCCGCAGAGGCTCCTTGCGCGCGGGTCGGCGAGATCCAGGCGGGCCATGAAAGCAAGGCGGCTGCCACCAAAGCGAGCACCCGCGCTGCCCGCCGCAGACCGGCCTTTTCCGGGGCCACGGGTCTTGTTTTGTCACGCAGAAAAATGAAATAGCGCGACCGGAAAGGCTTGCCGTGCAGAGAGACGATGTCCTGACAGAACCGGAGTCCAAGCATACGGATGCGCTTCATTATATACGGGCAGCGGCGGCAATAACCCAGGCACGCACGGCCACTGCCGCTTCAGCGAAAGCACCCAAAGGCCACTAAAAAAATTAGCCAGGCTCCTCTCCGGAAACTCAGCCGCCTCCTGGGAATTCAGAGGACTGACCGCTAACCGTAGCAATGATGGCGCCTGTATTCCCCGTCGTCTTCCAATCTTGCGCCGAATGTGTTGTCTCGCCGGGTCATTCGACGCCAGTCTGCGTCAATTTCCCTATCCATACAGGCAGAACGGGCGACGCCCGCGCTCGGCCGTTTTTCCCGCAACTGATTTAGTCCGCATAGGTTCGCTTCCCCTTTTCCCCGTGGTTCGCCGTCGGCAACCGGGCTGCTATACACCACCGGGAAGAACGATACGCAACGGTGCCGTGCCAAGGGAAACAAGGAGGTCAACCCCGGTGGTGACAGGGTGAGGAGAAAACGGTATCCTTCAGAAACCTCATCGATCAGAGCCGATCGGCTATCGCGTTGGGAAGCAATCAAGCGTATGTTTTCATTCGGTCCCAAACCCAGGATGACATTTCGGGACAAAACGAAAATGCCGCCGACGGAGCGATGGCCTGATCGCCGGATGAAAAGAAGACTGGCCAATCGGCTCAAGCGCCGCTTCTTGGCCCGCGCCATATCCCGACCACTGCTTTGGGGATGTATGACCCTCCTAAGCGTTCCCTCCATGGCCCAAGACTTGCAAACGGCCTACCGGCAAGCCGCTTCGACCTCACCCCTCATTGCGCAAGCGCGTGCGCAGTTGCATGCCGATTTGGCCGGCAGACCATTGGCTCGAGCGGCGCTGCTTCCCCATGTCGACGCAGGCGCCAGCGGAGGAATGAACACAGCTCGCGTGACCGGCTTCGGCGCGCAGCCGATCTCCACCGGGTATCATTCCGATCTTTTCAGCGTCAGTCTGACGGAATCCCTCTTCAACGGTCAGGCGTTTACTGCCGTAAAGCAATCCGACAGCCGCGTTCAAGCGGGCGAAGCGGCGCTGGCGTATGCGCGCCAGATTGTCGCATTGGAAGTCACGCAGGCGTATTTTGGCGTCCTCCAGGCGCAAGCCGACCGGAGCGTGGCGCAGCGGCAGACCAACCTGCTGGAGAACATCGAGAAGCAGACGAAAACGAGCCTGCGCGTGGGCACCGGGGATATTATCTCGGTGCGGGAAGTGCGAGCGCAGTTCGATGCCGCGAAGGCCGATCTGATTCGCGCCAATAACGCTGTCACCATAGCCAAGAACCAGTTGGAACGCCTGACGCACCATCCCACGGGGACGCTGGCGGACGTGACAACCTTGCAGGCCATTGGCCCACGGCCGGCCGTCGTCGGTCCCTGGCTGGCGACCGCGCTCAAGAACCAGCCGCTTCTGCAGCAAGCCAAGGCGACCTTGAAAGTGTCGGAAGAGCAAGTGCAGTTTGCAAAACGGGCGCGCTGGCCCACCCTGACCCTGAGCGGCATCGGCCAGCACGCTACGGGCACGCTGATCCCGCCTTTGGCAGTGAATCAGGCAGGCGCTTCACTCAACCTGTCGGTACCGATTTACGAAGGGGGAAGCACGGCGGCAAAAATTCATCAGGCCGAGTCCCTTTCCAAAGCGAACCAGGCAAGCCTCGCCAATCTTCAGGATCAGATCACTCTCGACACACAAACCGCGTTCTACGACCTGCAAGACAGCGTCGCCCAATTTCAGGCGGAGCAACAAGCGGTCACCTCCGCGAAGGTCTCTTGGGAAGCTACGCGTAAGGGATATGAAATCGGGACCCGATCCATCATTGACCTGCTGACGGCCACGACGAACTACGCCGCCGCGCAACGCAATTACGATCTTGCTCTTTACACGCAAATTGTGGACCGGACTCAGCTCAAGGCCGCAGCGGGGATACTCACGCCCATGGACATACGGGCCATCAATGACCTGTTGCAAACAAGGCCTTCCCAGTAAGCCACAGGTTGGGGGGAACAGGATGGCTTCAGCCAAAAAAAGGGCTTTCATTTTGACCGTCTTGGCTCTGATCGCCGCTGCGATTTTCTTCGGGCGTCGCCGGTTGTTCCCAAAGCGGGCTCCGAGCGACATGCTGACCCTCTACGGCAACGTCGACATCCGCCAAGTGCAGCTGGCCTTCAACGACAGCGACCGCATTGCCAAGTTGATGGTGGAGGAAGGAAAGGCGGTCCATGCCGGAGAGCTTGTCGGGCAACTGGTTCAGCAGCGATTCCTCGACAAAGTGGCGCAGGAGGAGGCAAAAGTGGCGGCGCAGCAGCAATCCGTCGCGCGGCTCTTGGCCGGGAGCCGCCCGGAGGAGATCGCGGAAGCCCGGGCCGAGGTTGCCGCCGCCCAAGCGGATGTCGATGCAGCGGAAGCCAATCTCACCAACGCCCGCTTGCTCTATCGTCGCCAGGACACTCTGGCAAAGCAGCAGTACGTTTCCTTGCAGATCCGCGATGATGCCGAGCGCTCCTATCTGGCAGCGCAGGCCGCCTTGGCGGCCAAGCAGCAGACGCTGGCGGCCAGGCAACAGTCCTTGCGACTAGCCGTCATCGGTCCACGCAAGGAAGATATTGCCGCAGCCCGGGCCACGCTCCAGGGGGACGAGGCTGCATTGTCTTTAGCCCAAAGAAACCTGGCTGATACGCGGCTCTACGCTCCGGCAGGCGGGGTCATTCAGGACAGGATTCTCGAGCCGGGCGATATGGCCGATCCGCAGAAACCCGTGTTCACTCTCGCCCTGGACAATCCGCTCTGGGTGCGTGCCTATCTGCCGGAGCCGGAAATGGGGAAGGTCGCGCTCGGCATGCGCGCGTGGATTGAATCGGACAGTTTCCCAGGGCAGCGTTTTCCAGGATGGGTCGGCTACATTTCTCCGGTGTCGGAGTTTACGCCGAAGAACGTTGAAACGACGCAGTTGCGCTCGCAGCTTGTCTATCGCGTGCGTGTTTATGCGTGCAACCCGGATCATCGGTTGCGCCTGGGCATGCCGGCCACGGTGCTCATTCCGCTCCACAACAATCCTCCGCATGCAATTCCTGCCCGCCCGTGTGGGGCGAGTTAAATGGATGCCATTGTCGTCCAGAACCTGCGCATGTCCTTCGGAAAGCGACACGCGCGAAGGGATGCGCTCAAGGACGTTTCCTTAAGAATTCCCACAGGGAGCATGTCAGCCCTCATTGGTCCAGACGGCGCCGGCAAGACCACGCTTCTGCGCCTTCTGGCCGGCATCCTCACACCGGCGGCGGGAGAGATTCACGTTCTCGGATATCGCTTGCCGGAGCAAGCATTGGCATTGCAACGCCAGATTGCCTATATGCCGCAGCGGTTTGGCCTGTATGAGGATCTGACGGTAGAAGAAAATCTTCAACTGTTCGCCGACCTGCACAGCATGCCGCACAAGCTGCGGGAAAACATCTTCGCAGAGTTGCTGGCCATGACGGCGCTCGGTCCGTTTCGCAAACGGCAGGCGGGGCGGCTTTCCGGCGGCATGAAACAGAAACTCGGACTGGCATGCACCTTGATCCATCCTCCCCAACTGCTGTTATTGGATGAAGCCAGTGTCGGCGTCGACCCGATTTCACGGCGCGAACTGTGGAGCATCATCCGGCAGCAGGTCATCACTCGGAAGGTGACCGTTCTGCTGAGTACGGCCTATATGGACGAGGCCGAACGCTGCGATCACGTCATCCTGCTGCACGAAGGAGAAATTCTTGCGCAGGGAAATCCAACGCAACTCGCCGCCCAGTGGGAGGGTCATGCGTTTCTCCTGGAAAACATTCCCACGGCGCGGCACAGCTTACAGCGCCACATTGCCCAACTGAGCGGGGTGGTCGATACGGTCGTTCAGAGCGATGGACTGCGAATCGTAATGGAACAGTCCGCACCGCCAGCCTTGCCCGGCGACCTCGCTGCCGGCGGAACGCCCAGGCCTGTTCCGGCGCGTCTGGAAGACGCCTTTGTCAGTCTTCTCTTTGGCCGGACTCCACACGATTCCATTCCGCTGCCGCCCGAGCGCGAGCGAACGAACGGGAATCGCGAAGTCGTTGAGGTCAAGAACCTCTACCGCTTCTTCGGGGATTTCGCAGCGGTGAAAAATGTGAGCTTTTCGGTCCGTCCGGGCGAAATCTTTGGACTCCTGGGGGCCAACGGAGCGGGTAAGACGACGACCTTCCGGATGCTCTGCGGATTGCTGTCTTCCTCTTCCGGAACGCTGAGGGTCGCCGGGGTCGATTTACGTACCGCGGCCGCGGCAGCCCGAGCCCGCATCGGATATGTGTCACAAAAGTTCTCCCTGTATGGGTCGTTGAGCGTCCATCAAAATTTGTTGTTCTTCGCGGCTTCTTACGGCTTGCAGGGCCGTCGCAAGAAGGATCGGATGGCATGGGCGCTCGAAGAACTCGAGCTGAAAAACTACGTCGCCATGAATGCGGCAGAACTGCCCCTCGGATACAAGCAACGCCTCGCTCTAGCCTGTGCGCTGATGCACGAACCTGCCATTCTGTTTCTCGATGAACCCACTTCCGGCGTAGACCCTTTGGCCCGGCGGCAATTCTGGGCGCGGCTCAACGCGCTGGCGGACGGGGGCACGACCTGTCTTGTCACGACGCATTTCATGGAAGAGGCCGAATATTGCGACCGACTCGTGCTGATGTCACTTGGCGAGATCCTGGCGCAGGGAACGCCCATGGAGATCAAGGATAAAGCCCGCCGGCCCGGCCTGCCCCAGCCGACGATGGAAGATGCCTTCATCTCGCTGATCGAAGGGCGCGAGCAGAGTGCCCGGAGAGCATCGTGAATGGGATGCGCCTGCGCGGCCTGGTCCGGAAAGAGACGTATGAGATTCTCCGCGACCCGTCGAGCATCGCCATCGCGTTCGTGCTGCCGCTTGCGCTTCTTCTGATCTTCGGATATGGAGTGTCGCTTGACGCCCGGCGCATCCCCGTGGCGGAGGTCGTCGATCATCCCTCCCAACTGACCGCGTCCTATCTGGCCGAACTCGAACGCTCTGCGTGGTTTCACCCGACCGTATATCCCGACCCGGCTTCGGCCGAACAGGCGCTACTCGATGGGCGCGCCGATGCGATCCTATGGCTGCGGAGTGATTTCACGCGTCTTTCCTACTCCGGCGGTGCCCCGATCGGTCTCGTCGTGAACGGCGTCGATGCGAATCAGGCGCGCATCATCAAGAATTACGTGAATGGGACATGGCTGGCCTGGTTGCAAGAAGAAGCGATCCGGAAAGGCGCGCCGTTGGCCGTACCCGTCGTCGCCAACACGCGCGTCTGGTTCAATCCTGCGCTGCGGAGCCGCGACTATCTGATCCCCGGGCTGATTGCCATCATCATGACGCTCATCGGAGCATTGTTGACCGCCCTGGTTGTCGCGCGGGAATGGGAGCGAGGAACCATGGAAGGCATCATGGTCACGCCGGTTAACAGGGCGGAAATCCTGTTGGGCAAGCTGGTCCCCTACTTTGTCATGGGAATGGGCGGAATGATCCTCTCCACCGCCATGGCCGTCTTCCTGTTCGACGTCCCCCTGCGAGGGTCTCTATGGGTACTGCTTGGCGCAGCGGCGCTCTTCCTGCTCACGGCCCTGGGCATGGGACTTGTGATTTCCGTTCTCGCGCGCAGCCAGTTTGTCGCCGCGATGTTGGCGATCGTTACGACTTTTCTGCCGGCATTCATTTTGTCCGGCTTTCTGTTCGATATCCGTTCCATGCCCCGGGTCATTCAGCTTCTGACCCACGTGGTCGCGGCGCGCTACTTCGTGGCCATGTTGCAAAGCATCTTTCTGGCCGGCGATGTCTGGCCGGTGATCTTGCGCAATGCCATGGGCTTGGCGGTTCTCTGCATGTTTTTTCTCGGCATCGCGCTCCTACGTTTTCGCAAGAGGCTCGATTGATGCGTTTGACCCTCCAGCGCGTGTTCGCCCTGAGCATCAAGGAACTTCTCGCCTTGTTGCGCGATGCCGCCAGCCGGGCCGTTTTGATCGGTCCGCCCATCATCCAACTCCTGGTATTTGGCTATGCGGCCACCTTCGACCTGTCGCATGTTCCGTTCGTCGTCTATAACCAGGACCAGGGACAATTGTCCCGTGACTTCATCGCACGCTTTGCCGGCTCGCCCAGCTTCGCGCTTTTGCGCCCCGTTCATAGTCAGAGAGCCCTGCAGCGGGCGATCGACGACAAGGACGCACTCATGGCGATGGACATCGGGCCCAACTTCACCTCCGATCTGCAGCGCGGAAGAACCACCCACGTCCAGATCGTCCTCGACGGAAGAGATTCGAATACGGCGGGGTTGGCCATCGGGTACGCCCAATCCATCGTAACCGCGTTCAACGAGTCGGAAACCGCCGAGCACAACGGAATACCACCCCCGGCCGTGCTGGTGGATCGCGCCTGGTTCAATCCCAATCTCGATTCCCACTGGTTCATCATCCCGGGCATTTGCGGCATCCTGACCCTTCTCGAAAGCATGCTCGCCGCCGGACTCTCGGTCGCCCGAGAACGCGAGATGGGCACGTTCGACCAGCTGCTGGTGACTCCCATGGGCCCAACGGAGATCCTCATCGGAAAGGCGCTGCCTGGCTTTCTGATCGGCGCGGCAGAAGGATCGCTGATTATTCTGGTTGCCATTCTCTGGTTTCATGTGCCCTTCACCGGCAGCTTTCTGGCGCTGTTTTTGGGCATGTTTTGCTTCCTGCTCGCAACGGTCGGAATCGGGCTCATGCTCTCTTCGCTGGCGATGACGCAGCAGCAAGGGCTCCTGGGCGTCTTTCTCTTCATGGTGCCGGCGATCGTTCTGTCCGGCTTCGCCACGCCTATCGCCAACATGCCGCCGGCCGTGCAATACATCACCTTGCTCGATCCGCTTCGCTATTTTCTGATCGTGCTCCGCGCCACCTTCCTCGAGGGCGCCGGGATATCGCTCTTATGGGCGCAATTGTGGCCGCTCGCCGTGATTGGGATCGCAAGCATGATCGTCGCCGGTCAACTCTTCCGCCGCTTTAATTAGATTCATTCCCGTTGAATGCCGGGGGCGGCCGCGCAGGCCGGCGCAAGCGCCGCAGCGACGTCCGGCGGCTCGATCACCGGCCATGCGCGGGCGAATCCAAAATGAACGCGCGCGGGACGAACCCCGGAATGGTCGGGATGTTTCCGGCCCGTTGACGCCCCCGGGCGGCAGTGTAGAATCGCTCGTAGATGACGAGTGAACCCTCCTCCGCTATCGCTCCCCTGGTCGATACCGCCCGGCCGCGCGTCAGCCTGCGCAACTGGTTCCAGCACCCCTACGATTCGGCCATTGCCGCGGCCCGCACATGCTATTCGCCGCGCCTGGTCCAGCCGGAAGAGGTCACCGATAAACAGCGCCTGACCATCGGCGCCGGGACGTTCTACGGCGGCCATCACACCGTATTTCAGCACGCCCATTTCGAATTCGGCCTGGAAAACGTGAGCCGGCAATTCGTCTGGTCGTTTCTGCACGCGCACCCTTTCTACAATTCCGAGCAGCAGAGCCAGCGCTATGTGCGGCTCGATCGCGCCCAGGCCTATGTTCCCGAAGCGAATGAAGCCTTTGGCCCCGCCGAGCGCGAAATTTACGAGCGCGCCGTCGCCCGCGCCTGGGAGCATTATCGGCAGCTCACCGAGATGCTCAAGCCCGATGCCCGGCGCATCCTGGGCGAAATCTGGCACGTCGGCGATATGTCGCATCCGAAGCGGACGCAAAAAGTGGAACGGCAGGCGGAAAAACGGGCCATCGAGGTGGCGCGCTACGTTTTGCCGGTCGCCGCCTTCACCACGATGGTTCACACGCTTTCCGGGATCGTGCTGCACCGGCTCTGGCGCATGGCCCTGGCCTCCGACACGCCCGCCGAAGGACGCGAGGTGATCGGCGCGATGGTCGAACGGGTCCACGAGGTCGATCCCCAGTTTTTCGATCGCTTTGAAAGCGAGCCGCTCGAAAATCTTCCCGAATGGAATTTCCCCGGCGCATCGGCGGCGGGCGGGGAGGACTTCATCCGGGAATTCGACGGCCGGCTCGCCGGCCGCGTCTCCCGGCTGATCGATTTCTCGCCGCAGGCAATCCAAACGGTGGCCGCCGCCTACCGCGCCACGGTCGGCCTGCCCGCCTGCGCCTGCCCGGACGCCGAAGCGATCGATCGCCTGCTGAATCCCGCGCGGAATCCCTATCGCCTGGAAACGCTCAATGTCGGGGTTCATTCGCCGATGATGCGTGCCCTCGATCACGCCCATTTCACCTTCGCCAAGCGCATCAGCCACACCGCCGACAGCCAGGACCAGCGGCATCGCATGGTGCCCGGCTCGCGGCCCCTGCTCACGCTGACCGCGGGGAGATCGCCCGATTACGTCACGCCTCGTCTGATCGCCGGCAATCCCCAGGCGCTGGCGCTTTACCGGCAAGCGATGGAAGAGGCCTGGACGGCCAAGAATGAGCTGATCGATCGCGGCGTGCCGCGCGAGCTGGCGCTTTACCTGTTGCCCAACGCGACGGCCATCCGCATCGTGGAATCCGGTTCCCTGCTCCACCTGCTCCACAAATGGACGATGCGCACCTGCTTCAACGCCCAGGAAGAGATCTACGACGCCTCCATTCAGGAAGTCGAGCAGGTGCGCGAACACTATCCCGCGCTCGGCCGCTACCTCGGGCCGCCCTGCTATCTGCGCGCAGCGGTCACCACGCCCATCTGCACCGAGGGCTCCCATTTTTGCGGAATCAAGGTGTGGCAGAGTTTTCCCGCGATCGAGCGGCCCCTCTGAGCGGCCGCCCGAAGGGCGAAACCATAACGGGATTCCGATGGGGGGATGGCATGGGGAAAAAGCACCCGGCGATAGAAGGACCGATCCGGGAGTTCATCGAGCGGCAGAAGATGTTTTTCGTCGCCACGGCGCCGCTCGATCCGCAAGGAAGCGTGAACATCTCGCCGAAAGGGCTCGACACGTTCCGCATCCTGGGACCGAAGAGCGTTGCCTATCTCGACCTGACCGGCAGCGGCGCCGAAACCGTTGCGCACCTGAAGGAAAACGGCCGGATCACCCTGATGTTCTGCGCCCTGCAAGGCCCGCCGAAAATCCTGCGCTTGCGCGGCCGCGGACGCGCCATCGAGCCGCCCGGCCCCGAATTCGCCCGTCTCCGATCCCACTTTCCGGAAATCGCCGGCGCGAGGGCGATCGTCCTCGTCGAGGTGGACGACATCTCCGATTCCTGCGGCTACGGCGTTCCGCTATTCCGCTACGAGGGGGAACGGGATCAATACTTTGCCTGGGCGGGCAAGCTCGGCGAGCAGGGCCTCAACGACTATCAGGAAAAGAACAACCGGCAGAGCATCGACGGCCTGCCCGGCCTGTCCCGCTAGCCGCATCCCGTCCCCGGCGGTCCATCGTTTTCGCTATTTTTGTGACGATTGCCGCGGCAGGCGGACGGGCTTGGGCTTGGCGAAGGATTTCGGGTCGGGCGCGACGTTTACCCGGATGTCCCGGACGGCGACATCCATTACCTTCTGTTTTCGCTGATAGGTGACAACGTGGAAGGGCAGTTTGAGGCCCGCTACCGGCCGGAAATCGTTCCAGATTTCGACGGTGTCGATCGAGCCGGCGTCCGTCGTAGCGGTGTAGCGAGCGCCCGCGAGCATACGGGTTTGCGGATCGATGTAGAGACGTATCGGGCCAATCTCGCTCTTCCATTCGAGCGCGACAAATTGGCGGCTCTCGACCGTCTCCTCGCCGACCCATTCGGCCGACTCGCCGCCGCGCAGGACGGCCCGATAGATGCCGATTCCTTCATTCACGAGGATGCGGCGGCGGACGTTCTGAACGAGCCTGGCCGGCAACAGCTCGACCGCCTTGGCCGACGCCATCCAGCCATTCCTGCCGTCATAGACCTGCCGGAGATGCTGTTTCAGGATGGTCAAATCCGCATGGATGCGGCTCGGATAGGCAATCAGATAGGTTTCCTCGTAGGTGATCGACCCGCTCGGCGAAATGACCTGGCTGGTTTCGGCCACGCGGAGGGTCTTCACCTCGGCGATGGTCGAACCGCCCGCGGCCCGGGCGGCGGCCTCGATAGCGCGGCGGCCCCTGGCGAGCGCCGGTGGCACAGGCCGCGTCTGCGCCAAGGCCGGATGAGGCTTTGCCACAAGCAAGGCGAGGGTTAGCGCGGCGAGGGCGGCTTTGCCGGCAAAGGCCGGGAACCGGCTTTTCAACGAATTGCTCAAGCAGGCGCGCATTCGAAAAGTTCTCCGGCCGCTCGCGCCTGGTTTCGCGGGCAGATGCCGCGGGCGGCTAAACAGATGCTGTCACTTGCTCGCAATGGGCGGAACGGTGCGCAGGTAGGCGTAGATGGCTCGAATATCCGCCTCCTTCAGATTCTTATAGGAGTGGAAGGGCATGATGGGACTGAGCTTGCGTCCCGTGCCATCCACGCGCCCGGTGCGGAGCGTGCGGGAAAACATGGCCTCGGTCCAGGAACCGATGCCCTCGGCGCTCGGCGTGATATTGAGGCTGACGGCGACGCCGAAGGGACCGCTAAATTCCATGCCGCCGCCAAACATCTGCGATGGCAGACGCTTGCCATTGGGCAGAACGGGCGTATGACAATCCTCGCAGCCTGCAATGCGCACCAGATACCATCCACGGCGAAGCTCGGCCGAGGCGTCCCGGGCGAGCGGGGGCACGATGGCGTCATGCATGTCCACATGAATCGGGAACGGCAGTTTGGTCGTTGGCAGGGCGTTGTGCACGGGCGGAAGCGAACGCAGATAAACGATCATTGATTTCACGTCTTCGTTGCTCAGAACGCGGAACTGCCAGTAGGGCATCAGATCGAAGAGCGGCCGGCCGCCTTTGGCCACGCCGCCGCGAATCGCTTCTTCGATTTCCGCGTCTGTCCAGGAGCCGATGCCGGTTTCCCGGTCGGGAGTGATATTGGGGGCGACAACTTCCGACCCCGGTGGAAGATGGATGAGACCTGACGGGAAAATCTGGCCTGCGCCCTTCATTCCCTTCTTGCCCAGCCACTCTCCGTTCACGTACTCATGCGGGGAATGGCAATCGAAGCAGCTGGCGACGTTTTCCACCAGGTAGCGTCCGTGAGCCAGACGCGTGGGCGTGGCCCGCGCCGTGAATACCGCCGGGGCCATGCGCTTGGGCGGGGCCGGCCGGGCTTGCGGGCGCGAACGCCGGGGAGCCGCTACGGCGGCGCAGCCGCTCAGCAGAGCTCCCAGGAGCACCCCTCGGAGAACCCACGGAAGGAAAACGCCCGTGCCGCGCGAAATCCAACCGCGAAGACTCCAAACAGCCCTGTCCGCCCCCGCTTCGATCCTGCGCGCGCCGAATCGGGTTGAGACGTGAAATCGCGGCCCACGAACGAGCCCCAGACGGTTCAACAAGGTCAGCCTCCCGCTTCCTGCTACTTCCGGGTGGATAATTCCGTTAATGCTAGGTGCCGCCCGGGATTCCGTCAATGGATTCCAGGGCTGGGCGAAGGCAAGCCATGCCGGCGCGCCCTCGGCCCGCAGCTTCGCTGAGTCCTGTGCTAGAATTGTCGAGCGAATGAATGCGCTCATCCAGAAGTTGATCGAGCTGCAGAACGTCGATTCACGAAAAGCGGAGCTTCAGCAGAAAATCGACGCCTTCCCGGGAAGCCTCGGTCGAATCGAACAGACCATCCAGACAGCCAAAGGCGCTGTTGCCCAAGCCAGGCAGCGCGTGGCCGACCTCCACAAAGACCGCAAAAAGCTGGAACTCGACGTCGAGGACTGGCGCGGCAAGATCCGCAAGTACAAGGATCAGCTGTATCAGGTGAAGACCAACGACGCCTATAAAGCCCTGCAAGAGGAGATTCGCGGCGCCGAAACCGAAATGACTCGCGCCGAAGACCGGCTGCTCGAGGAGATGGTCGGCGGCGAAGAGGCCGAAGGCGAGGTCAAGCGGGCCGAGAAGGCGCTCGCCGAAGTGGAAGGGGCGGCCCGCGCCGAACGGGAAAGCCTGCTGGCCAGCAAGGCCGGGGTCGAGAAGGAATACGCCGAGGCGGATGCGGCCTCGAAAGTCCTGCTCGCCGACCTGCCCGACGATATCGTCGACCACTATCACCGGATCGCGCGGCGCCACGGGGGCATTGCCCTGGCCGCGGTCAGCGACGAGGCCTGCTCGATGTGCAGCGTGCGCATCCGGCCCCACGTGATGCAACTGCTTCGCCAATCGGGCAGCGGCGAAGTCTTCCACTGCGAGACCTGCACCCGCATCCTTTACTTCGTCGAAAAGCCCGCCCCCAAGGAACCCCCCGCGGAAACGGCCCCGGAAGCCTCGGTCGCCGAAGCCGGCAGCTAAAAACCGAATTACGAACGGCGTCACTTTTCCGGCCTGAACTCCCCCGGAGCCGCCGCCCGGTCAATTCTTCTGGTTTGGCAGATAGGGGGCGAGCCTCTCGGCCGTCTGGTAGGTAAACCAACCGTTCGGCGGGAGACCGTTGGCCTTTTGGAATGCCTTCAGGGCCGCCGCAGCAGCGGGGTTACTCGACGAACTGGTGACGGGCCCGTGATAGAAGCCGGCCCTCGTGAGCGCCTCCGCAATCTCCCTTCGGCCATCCGGCGTGCTCTCGAGCCAATACGCCAGAGCAGGGTCCATCGCCGGCTTGGCTGGCACCATGCGGGCTGGAGCCTCCGGCAGAAACGGCAGGAGTCTGCCGGCAGTCAAGGGGTCGAACCTTCCTGTGACCGGAAGGCCCTCGGCCGTTTGGAAGCGCCGAAGCGCTTTGACCGCGTTGGCGTCCCACGTGTCGGATGGAGCAGTGTGCAAATAACCCGCTTCCGCGAGCGCCCCCTGAATCTCGTGAATCCTCTTGGGCAAACGACTGAACCCCGCCCAGGTGGAGGGATAGTAAGGGCGGGGCGGCGCCATCCTCGCCGGGATCGCCTTCGGGGTGGGGGGCCGCGGCGGCTCACGATAGGGTAATGTAGCGATGTTTATCATGTAGCTGTCCTCGGGCGGTCCGTAGAACATTCTGATTGCCGCCGACCAGCCTAGCAGGCCCACAATGGCCTGCCTGGCCGTCACACCATCAGCACCGCATTCCCCGACGGGCTCCGAGCCTGCATCGGGGCGGAAGCTTGGGGC
>DATLRW010000092.1:0-4075 GCA_035534495.1 Candidatus Dormiibacterota bacterium
AGGCTTAGCGTACATGGCATAATAGGCAACGCGACCCTTGGCAAAGGTCGGGGTGGCCGATGGCTGCGAACGGTCCTCCCATTTTGTGATTTCGCCCAGCTCAACGACAGGGCCATATCGCTTAAGCACCTTGAGGTGCAAGGGGCAGGCACCTTGAGGAGCCTCCACGACTTCAACGTCCTCACAATGGGCTTGTATCAGGTGCGCGCTAGACGACGACTGACCATGTGGTGTGAATAAGGTGAATATGTAGTCGTCGCCAACTTCCACGATTTGCGGCGTGCCTGGCCACGTCCCATGCTCTTCGCTCACTGCGACCTTCTCTCCGAGATGTCTTCGAAGAATATTGGCATTTCTGTCGGCTCTGGTTATCGATCTCTCCGTGTTCCTTGCAATTTGTTGAAGCTGCTTGTTTCGCTCGGCGTCGAGTTCAGCGACGAGTGTGTCATTTCGAAGTTGGAGTGTGTTCGCCTCAGCGTGTAGCGCATTCGCGTCGGAGCTTAACTTGTTCGCTTCGCGACGATGGAGCAGATCGAGGACCGCAAGAATGACTGCAGGCAACGCGACAAAAAAACTGTGCCACCACGGGTGCGTCCACAGAAAGTGTTTTATGTGGGATGAGTGAAGCAGGGTAGCGAGGAGGATCAGGACTGTAACTGCGCCTATCCCAAACGCTCGTTTCATCAGTCGATCACCTTTCCAACCAACGCGAGATTCTACCCCACGAAGAGAGAAATTTCGCCTTCATACTGTCAGCGCCGCCGAACGACAGGCTGGGAAACCAGGCGATTCGCCTGCTCGCGGCTCTGCGACCGTTTGCTAGGTTCTTGATGGCGCGCGGGGCTGGGCATATCGGTAGGTTCAACGAGATCGGCCCGTGCAGCATCGTCGGCCTGCACCCTGCGGCGATCAGGGCCAAGCAGGACGCCTGCGGTAAGTTCGGGCGTTTTGACGTGCCTCGTTGTGTTTTTTGACCAGGACCGACCGCGCATCGCTCCGGCCCGGGGTCCTAACCCACATTTTCCCCGAGAGTTAGGCTCTCTGTCGATAGCTATGGCATTGGTGCATGACGTGCTTCTTGCCGTTGCAAAAGAGCCGGCTGCCCGGATCCGATGGCGATGGGGGCGCGGTGCCCCGCGAACAACGTCGGCATCGACGTCCCGGGGGTGCTCGAAGAGGGGAGCGAAAATGCGAGTAAAAGACGTAATGACGGGGACGCCAGTAAGCTGTCGTTTGGAGACGAATCTGGCCGCCGCATCGGAAATGCTGTGGAACCAGAACTGCGGAATCTTGCCCGTCGCAAACGACAAGGGCAAGGTAGTGGGCGTGATAACGGATCGGGACATGTGCATCGCCCTGGGAACGCGGAATCGGTTGGCCGCGGACATTGCCGTCGGCGAGGTCATCTCGGGAAAACTGTTTTCCTGCGGCCCGGAGGACGACCTTCAGACCGTGCTGACGGCGATCGGGAAGATGCAGGTGCGCCGAATGCCGGTGATCGACGCCAAGGGTAAGCTTGTCGGTTTGGTTTCCATGGACGATCTGGTTCTTCACTCGGAACCGAGAGCGCCGGGCAAAACACCCGCGCTTTCCCATGACGACGTAATGCTCGCGCTGAAGAAACTCTATCAGCGGCAAGTTCCGGAGCTGGCGCGCCGGGAGGCGGCCGCTTGAGCAGCGGCCCGCCGGCAGCCGGGAACAGAGCGTTTACGCCCGAATCGCCCTAATTTTCGGCAACCGCGAGGCGCTGGCGCGGCTGCGTGGCAGCGCCTCAGCAAAATGAATTATGTGTAGCGGGGATTAAACACAGCTGGAATTTGCTTCCCGAAAGCGCAAAGGGCTCAGGCGTGTGAAAAGACAGAAGAAAATCCGTTCTGCCGGCCCGGCAGGCTGAACAGGATTTGCAACATCTCGAGCCTGAACGGCGCGGCTTGCCGAACACGGCGGAAGGCCGGGTCGCCAAAACGGACCGATCCGTTCAGCGGCTTTCGCCGCTGGAGTTCTCTTGCAACGCTCGCACGAGCCAGGGAAGCGTGACTTCTTTGAATATCCGCGGCCGCGGCCAGTGGATCATGTCCGGTCCCATATGCCCGCCGAGAGGGTTGACCCAGGCGTATTTGGGGGTTTGGCCGGATTCGAGGAGCAAACTGGTATCGGCGATCGGAACTTGCGAATCCTTCGCCCCGCCGATGATCAGCATCGGGGCGGAGGGTTTTTCAATCAGATGCTGAGCGACCAGCGAATTGGCCGCCCAAGCCGTCTCGAACTGGCTGAGGGTATCCACATCGCCGGCCATAATGTGCATCAGGGCAGGGGCAAACCCGTAGAGGTATTCGTGATTGCCCACGATATTGTCCTCCACCCATTTTTTCTGAAATAGATCATTGGCGCCCGGCGATTGCGCCAGGACGAATTTCAGCCGGGCGCGCTCGGTGAAGGCGAGCTTTGTCGCCCAGTACGAGCCCAGGCTCGCGCCATACACGGCGATTCGGCTCTTGTCGATTTCCGGTTGGGTTTCGAGGTAGTCGAGAATCCGAGAAAACATTTTGTCTGCCGTCGGGCTGAATTTCACCGGGGCCTGCCCGGTTCCCGGCCCGTCCACGGCCAGAAAGGCGATTCCATGGGATAGAAGCGGGGCGAACTGCAGCACCTGCCCTTCCTTCCGGCCGTCCAGGCCGCTGATACCGATGACCAGCGGGACCGGACCCCGCCGCTCGCTTGGCAGGCGCAAGTAGGCCACGATCTCCGATCCCGCGTAGGGAATGCGGACGATTTGGAGCGGGGGATGGAGGGAGCGCGCATAATCGAGAAAGGCCGCTATTGATTTTTGGTAGGAGCGTTTTCTTCCCTCCGACCAGGAGACTGGCCAGCGCCCGAAGGAATAGATGCGCCATGCCTTCAAATAGTCCTTGTTCGCTTCGGCCGGACTCGATTTCGCGAGTCGGTTCGCTTCGGCCATGTAGCGATCGCCCACGGCAATGAATGCCGGTCCCCATTGATCCTTGCCGAGCGCATGGATGGAAGCAAAAGCTTCCTGAAGGTCGGCCGGGCTGATGCCGGTGAGGGGATAAAGATCCAGTTTGGCGCGGCGCAACGCTTCCGCCTTGATTTCGGACAGGGTTCGTTCACCCTTCCAGGCGCTTGGGTAGCCCGGCAGGCGGATCTGCGCTGGCGCCTGCGCGCGCCCCCCCCTCCCGGCGGCCATCGCTTTTCGCGCGGGCGCACCGGCGAGCATAAAGACGAGCAGAAAAAAAGCAGACGGGCGCAAGAATCCGGTATTCGTATTCACACTTTCCTCCCTCCGGTTCGCCGTAGATGGTATCGAGGAGCAATCCGACGGTTAGGTTCCGGCCGGCCGGCACTCCGGATCACAGTTTCAGAAGTTTCGCGGCGGTGCCGCCGAGGATCATCCGTCGCTGTGCCCTCGACAGTTCCAGCTGGTCCACGAACTGAACAGGCCGGTTGTACCCCATATCGAAACAGTAGTCGCTGCCGAGCATGACGCGCTCGATCCCGACCTCCTGGATGACGAACTGCATGACGGACTTGGAGTGCACGATGGTGTCGTAGGTGAAACGTTGAAGGTAATCGCTCGGGGATTGCGGCAGATGCAAGGCCCGAAGTTCAGGGCGCACATTCCAGCCGCGATCGATTCGGCCAATCAATATGGGCAGCGCGCCGCCTCCGTGAGCCAAGCCGATCTGGAGTTTCGGATGGCGATCGAGAACGCCGCCGAAAATGAGGTGGCAGGCGGCAATCGCGGTGTCGAAGGGGTTGCCGAGCAGATTCGTAAGATAAAAAGGTTCCATGCGCTTGCCGCCGACCGTCTCAATCGGATGCAGGAAAATGGGCAGGCCGAGTTCTTCGATACGGGCGAATACAGGCTGGAACATCGGATGGTCCAGGTCATGACCGTCGATGTGCGTGCCCAGATAAACCCCTCGCATTCCGGGCAGCCGGCTGGCGCGGTTGAGCTCGTCAAGGGCGCGACCGGGATAGAGCATCGGCAGCGTCAAAAAGCCGAACAGGCGCGTCGGATACGCCTTGTGCGCGGCGCTGGCGGCGTCGTTCCACG
>DATLRW010000093.1:0-2497 GCA_035534495.1 Candidatus Dormiibacterota bacterium
CGCCGTAATCCAGCAGGACCCACTCGGCCTTGTCGTAGCCTTCGCGGTGCGCCCGCCGCAGGCCCTCGTCCATCATCCGCCGGTCGATTTCGTCGGCGATCGCTTGAATCTGGGGCGTGCTCCAGCCGGTGCAAACCAGAAAGTGTCCCGTGAAGGCGCCCATCTCGCGCAGGTCGAGAACGACGACGTTGCCCGCACTTTTCGCCAGGGCCGCTTCGACCGCGGCCGCCAGGCGGGGGCTGGGAAGATCAGCAATCATTCGCAATAGAGCGCCTGCTTTTCAATATATTCCTCCACAGGCGCCGGAACGAGCCCTCGAATCGAGCGGCCTTGTTGCCGGCGATGCCGGATTTCCGTCGACGAAACCCCGCTCGAAACCGCGCGCAGCAGGTGCATGGCGCCGGCGGCCATCTCGCCGATGCTTCCGGCGGCCGCCTGTTCCAGCCCAAAGCCCGGCCGGTGAGCCACAATGAACTCGCAGGCCCCCAGCAGGCGGCGGTACTCCTTCCACGTTCCGATTTGCCGGAAGGCGTCGGCGCCGGCAATGAAGTAGAGCCGCGTCGATGTGCCCGCGAGCTTGCGCCGAAATTGCCGCACCGTGTCAATTGTATAAAAAATATGGCGCCGGCCCGAAACGCCCGCTTCCGCCAGGGAGGGGACAAATCGCCGGTCACCGGCGCAGGCCAGCGCCACCATGGCGTACCGGTGCTCGAAAGCGGTCAGCTTGGCCGAGGCTTTGTGCGGCGGGTAGCCGGAGGGGATGAAGTACACACGGTCCAAATGAAAGCGGCGGCAGGCCGCCCGGGCCACGGCCAGATGGCCGGCATGAATGGGATCGAAGACTCCGCCGAACAGCGCGACGGCCGGCGTGGGCGAAGCGGAAGGATTCACGGCGTGTGAGGACTCTCCGGTGAAATCGATTGACTGGCTTGGGCCTCTTCGCCGGCCGGGCGCGCGCGCGGCAGGCGGTCGAGCGCTTCGGCGACGCTGCGCATCAGTTCCGGAATCCCCGCGCCGGAGGCGGCCGAAATCGCATGGAATACCAGATGGCGCGACTCGGCGAATGCCCGCAATCGTTCGGTCTTTTCCGGGTCGGTCGCGGCGTCGATCTTGGTCGCGACGACGATCGTCGGCTTGGCCGCCAGTTCCTCGCTGAACACGGCCAGTTCCCGGGAGATGATCTCGAAATCCCGCACCGGATCGCGGGGATTCGCGTCGCTCACGTCCACCAGGTGCGCGATCAGGCGCGTTCTTTCGATGTGCTTGAGGAAGCGAATGCCGAGCCCGGCGCCCCCGCTGGCCCCTTCGATCAGGCCGGGCAAATCGGCCACGACAAAAGTTTTGCCCCAGGGCGTCCCGTCGGCGGAAACGACGCCGAGCTGCGGCTCGAGCGTGGTGAACGGATAATCGGCGATCTTGGGCCGCGCCGCCGAGATGCGCGAAATCAGGGTCGATTTCCCGGCGTTCGGGAACCCGACCAGGCCCACGTCGGCCAGCAGCTTCAATTCCAGCCGCAGCCGCCGTTCCTCGCCCTTCTGCCCGACTTCGAATTCCTTCGGGGCCCTGTGCCACGGCTTGGCAAACCGTGCGTTCCCCCTACCGCCGCGCCCGCCACGAACCACGATGAGGCGCGCGCCCGGCTCGGCGAGGTCGGCAAGGGGTTCCTTCGTCTCCTCGTCGTAGATCACCGTTCCCACCGGCACGAGCAGACGCAAATCGCCGCCCGAGCGGCCATGGCGCTTCGATCCCTCGCCGTGACGGCCCCGATCGGCGCGGAATTCGCGATCATAGCGGTAGCGGAGGAGGGTATTTTCCTGGACGGTGGCCTCGAAAACCACGTCGCCCCCGTCGCCCCCGTCGCCCCCCGACGGACCGCCGCGGGGAACGTACTTTTCACGGCGGAACGCAAGGCAGCCGTTCCCGCCGTCGCCCCCCTTCACATAGATATGCGCTTCGTCGACAAACACGGGTTCACCTTCTCACCGACAGCATACGTCAGCCTGACGGTGGCAGGAAGCCTTGTGCGAAGGTCTTTTGCGGGTCGAAGGATGTGGATGTAGCGCGGTCAGTTCGGCTTGGACTGTTCGAGCGGAACGATGTTGATGAACTTGCCCATTTGTCCCTTGTCCTCGAACTGCACGACGCCGGGGATGCGCGCGAATAGGGTGTCGTCGCGTCCGCGGCCTACATTGACGCCGGGCTTATAACGCGTGCCCCGCTGGCGCACCAGTATGCTGCCGCCGCTGACGATCTGGCCGCCGAAACGCTTGACGCCTAGGCGCTGCCCTTGGGAATCGCGCCCGTTAACTGAACTGCCGCCGCCCTTTTTATGTGCCATGGACTAAACCTTTGACTAGACCTTGATCTCGCCGATCTTCACCGCGGTGAAATTCTGCCGATGGCCGCGGGAGATCTTGTACTGGTTGGTCTTCTTGAACTTGAAAACCAACACTTTCTTGCTTCGTCCGTCGCCCACCACCGTGCCTTCGACGCGCGC
>DATLRW010000094.1:0-3739 GCA_035534495.1 Candidatus Dormiibacterota bacterium
GAACAGGCGCCTTGATCGAACCAAGGAACATCCGCCGGGACGCATCACACGCTTGCCGACACCGTCAACCAGGGGCTACAAGCAGTTGCCCAGTGCGGGCAAAATGATGAACGCCCCGCACACAGAAATGCTGACGGGTCCTGGGAAATTGTTAATGAGCATGGCTTCCGTACTATTTATCGTTGTCGCGGATGAACGTGCCCCTAACTCGTTCTGGAATCAAGGAGATCCCCTCTTCCGTTCGGCGATCGGTCGCCGCGGCGTTACCGAAGCCGCCTGCTAGGCGCACGCCCAGCGCAAGTTCTTCGCCATGCACGCGGCAGCGGGCTCGCCGTTCGTGCAGAAGGCCCTGCACCGGAGCGATACGCTACACGCTTAGCCGCTAGGATTCGCTGACCCTGGGCTTGCGCGACGGCCGCGCCTGCCGCGAAAGCAACGCCGCCAAACGCACCACGCGCCCGATCAGGCTCGGGCGGAAAAACTAACTGTTCGCGGGATTCAACGCAGGGTGTGAAAGAGCCGCCGCGGTCTACGTGCTCGATCCCCGCGATTACTTCCGCCGGGTGCTGGAACACATCGCCGATCATCCGGTCAAGCGGTTCCATGAGTTGTTGCCCTAGGACCTCTCCGGCATCTCAATGAGGCTGGATCAGCGCAACTCTGCCTGACTGTGAAATCGCGTCCAACTTCGACCCCGATAAAGATTCGATCGCCTGATTGATTCTCCCAGTGAATCCAGCCGTTCGAGGAGTCACGCCTGGGCGCGAAAAGTGACCCCCCCGATCCCTGTTTTACCGAATAATGTCAATGCAGTAGAGAATTCTCGGGTGGGGTCAAAGTTGGACGCGATTTCGCAATCGAGGCCACCTGGTGGTCTTCGCACCAGCCCAGAAACACCACCACCGCACGGCCATAGGCTCGCCGCGTGTGGGGGTTCCGGATCTGCGCCGCAAAGAATTCCAGGAACCGGACGCAGGCGCGAGCGCCGGCGGCGGCGACCAGCGCCGGCACCGCGGGCGCCTGGTCGCCACCGTCGCTTCCCGGGCGGGTGGTGGCGGGGAGCTGCGCGGTCATCCGATCGGCCGCACGATACTGCCCGGCGGGACCCCGGCCAGGTGGTGGGTCTGCCGGAACTCGGCCGCGAGCGCGTCCCGCTCGGGGCCTGCCGGGCCACATTCGACCTGGCGCTGGTGGAGGTCGCAGGCGCGACGGGTCGCGGCCTGCCAGGGGGCATCGTCGGTCATCGGGCCTTCGACGCAGAAGAAGCCCCGGGCGTGGTCGATGACGACCAGGAAGAACGGGGTGGGCGGGCGGGCGTCGGACATGCGGCGATTCTATCCCGGTTCTATATGTGATAGAGGACAGTGTCATATATAACTTACTGGCTGGCCTGTTGGACCTCGCGGCACGGGCAGGATACAAAAGGGAGTTGCAAACGCAATGCGTTTTGTGTTATACGAAGATCGCCCTCCGAGGAACTAAGCTTTGTCTCGTCCGAATCCGATGAGCGGTCCCGCCTACGTCATCGCCCTGCGCAATGCGCTTGAGCGTCGTCCTGCGTCGGAATACCAGTCGCCTCCACGCACAGGCGGCACGCAAGTCTCGATCAGACTCGATGAGTTCATTTTCAACCACGTTGAGGCTATCACGGCGAAAACCGGGTGGAATCGGGTCGAAGTGCTGAACGCCCTGATTCAGCGGGGTCTGTTCGATCTCTACGCGTTTTGTAAGCCCGAGGTCGTCGAAGCTCTGGTGGAAGATGTGGTGGCGAAACTTGCACCACCTCATCCGCCGGCCACGGGCCCGCGTTCTTAGATGCCAAGTTCCTCGCTGCCGCTCTGGGTGCGGGTGCTTCAAGCCCTCGCCGTCCCAGTGATCGCCAGCGTCGGCGTATGGATCGCGTCGCAACAGATGTATATCGCCCGGACGAAGTTGCGGCACGATCTCTATGATCGGCGCTACGCGGTGTTCCAGGCGACGCGGCAATTCCTCGATGAGGCAAGCGTTCGCATAATCGTGTCTGACGATACTTTCCGCTCGTTCGCCCTCGGCACCGCCGATGCGGCGTTCCTTTTCGACGATGCCCTTGCCGCGTATCTCACAGAGATGCGCGGCCACGCGAAGAAAGCGCAAGGCATTTCCATGGCGATGGAGAACTTCCCGGCCGGCGACAAAAAGGCGCAGGCCTCGGCGGCGGCGGGGGAGCAATTCATATGGCTGATGCAGCAGATTGATGGTCTGGCGGATAGGTTCCGGCCGTTCCTCACGCTTGATCGGCGCAGCCGGTCGGCACGACGTTTCCCGTGGTGGTGACGTGGGCTGTCACGCATCAGAATTCTGCATCGGAAGAGCGGCACTGATTCAACGGTTGGTCCTCGATGCATCTGTCCCGATTTTCGTTCCAATCGGAATGTCGTCTATCGGGATCTGACGGCGCGCCGCCGAGCGTCAGACTTGGGTCGGGAGCGGACGTAACAGCGGCTAGAAACGAGGGTCAATTTCGCCAACTCGCAGGTGATATCCTGCGATTTTATCTGATTCAGAAGTCTTGATTTTTGCAGATGCCCCCGATTATGGCTGCGCTTGCCGCCGTATGGCCACTAGGTCACGCCACGTCATGGGTTTGCCGTCCGTGGTTCAAGCTTTCCGCGTCCACTGGAAAGCGCGCCAACCTTCAGAACTTCTGCAATGGTCGGGTTGGTAGCCTTTCTTTCTGAGCAGCGCAATCATCGCCAGATTGCCTTCCTTGGTTTTTGCCCACGAAGTGTCGTAGCGATATTTTGCAGAGAATACGAGACCGCCTGCGACTCCCCGTCGCCTACTTTTCTCGTCAACGACGAGATACCGCATCTCGTTGCCCAACAGCAGCAAGGCTCCCGCCACGGAGGATTCCCCGTCCAGGACGAACCACATGCGCGATTTGCACTGCCATGCGACCTGTGGCAGTTCCTTCGTCGCGAAGTCTGCATCCTGCAATTGCCGGGCGTAGGGTATCTGCTCGGCGGCGGTCGCTAGCAAATCCAAGATGGCCTTGGCATCCCGCATGCGGGCAACGCGGACGTTCTTCGGTCGTGCTGGCCGAGGCATTCTTGCCTCCTAGCGCACCGTTCCGGTGGCCTCAATGACTTGGTTCAGCAGTACACGGCCATAGTCGCGAACCTGCTCGTACCGCGCCTCCTTAATCGAAAGGCTGATCTGCCCGCTAGCCTTGCTGACGATCCATGTCGATACGGACGCGAGTTCTTCGCCCCCGTCGACCACCAGCGAAAGGCGGATTTCGTCACCCGTTCTTTCGGCCTTGCGCCGCTGGGTCGCCCCGCTTTCCATCGGCTGTGTGACCTCATGCCTCCCCTCATTTTGAGGCCGCGGGCGCCGTTTAGCTGTGAAATCGCGTCCAACTTCGACCCCGATAAAGGTTCGATCGCCTGATTGATTCTCCCAGTGAATCCAGCCGTTCGGGGGGCCACGCCTGGGCCCGAAAAGCGACCCCGCCGATCCCTATTTTACCGAATAATATCAATGCAGTAGAGAATTCTCGGGTGGGGTCAAAGTTGGACGCGATTTCGCACCCGAGACGTCGGCGGGCGCCCCAAACAACCCCCCCCCGCGCTCAGTCCTCCTCCCGCCCCTTCGGCTTTTCCGCCTTCAGCCGCTCGATCACCTTGGCGATCACCGCCCGCCGCTCCCGCTCCATCAGCCGCGCATGGCTCTGCTTCTGCAGCTCGTTGGCCGGCAAGCT
>DATLRW010000095.1:0-5838 GCA_035534495.1 Candidatus Dormiibacterota bacterium
TTGGGAATCCGAAGAACCCAAGGCCGCCTAATTCAAAGTAGCCCACTACCGCAGCGCCGGAGCCCTTGTTTCCCTCCCGGCCACGCCCTACAATTAAAGTTTGAGTGCGCGGAGGTAAGCCGGTGCAACTGGACGATCACCTGAAGCAACTACTGCGGGAGTTGGGCCAGGCGATCAACGATTCGGTATCCGATTCCGATCGGATTCTCGAAGCCATCACCAATGTCCGGGCCGCCGGTTTCGACGTGGTGCTGAAACTGGACGCCACGGTGGGGCTGGCTCGCCGCGATTCGAAGCCAAGCCGCCTGAGCCTGGGCGACCGGCGTTTCCTCGAGTCGCTGCGCATACGAGTCGACGACGAAACGCTGGACGACGACGATTTTCCCCCACGTTTCGAATTCACGCAGCAGGACATAAAGTTTTTGCGGTCGCTCAAGATCTCCCTTGAGGACCTCCCGTAAATCCGGCCGGTGGTTGCTTCTCGCCGCGGCGCTCGCGATGCCCGTCGGCGCTCGGGCATCGGCTCGAAAACCCAAGACCGCGCTCCTGCGCCGCGAAGCGATCCGGTTCGATGCCGCGGCCATCACCATGCGCAGCCTGGATCATCCCCGGATCATCCGCACATTTGCCTACGCGCCCCCATTACG
The DNA here is from genome assembly GCA_035534495.1 of Candidatus Dormiibacterota bacterium. Lineage (GTDB taxonomy): Bacteria > Acidobacteriota > Terriglobia > Acidiferrales > UBA7541 > JAKASX01. The sequence goes on from DATLRW010000095.1 coordinate 648, forward strand.
AGAGAAAATAGAGAAGAAGCTCGAAACCGGCGGCTATCGCTACAGGGACCGGGTGAAAAACCGTTACCGGCCCGGGACCGGCGTGGCGCTGGCCATTCGGGGCAAGCCTTCGAAACGGGTTCGTGAACCGAGGAAACGGGAATGATTCGCCAGCCGGTTGTCGCCGGACATTTCTACCCTGCGCTCGCGGCGGAGCTGGAACGCTCGCTCGATCTCTGCCTGGGCGGCGAAGAGGCGAAAACACCGCGCTTGCGCGCCAAGGGCTGCCTGATGCCACATGCCGGCTACGCGTATTCGGGGCGGGTGTCAGGCGCGGTCTATCGACGGATCGAATTGCCCTCGCGGATGATTCTGCTTGGCCCCCGGCACGATCCGGCCGGCCAGCCCATGGCGATTCTCTCCGAGGGGGAATGGCTCACGCCGCTCGGGCCCGCGCGGATCGATAGCGAACTCGCCGCCGCGCTCAAGCGCGCCTGCCCCTTGCTGCGCGAGGACGCCGTTGCGCACCAGCGGGAGCATGCGCTGGAAGTTCATCTGCCCTTTCTCCAGAAACTGGCCGGCGATTTTCGTTTCGTACCGGTGGCGCTGGGCACGATCGTTCTGGCGGCGCTCGAGGAACTGGGCGAGGCGATCGCGGAGGTCGCCGCGGCGCAGGGCGAGCCGCTGCTCGTGCTGGCCAGCTCCGACATGAACCACTACGAAAGCGATTCCCTCACCCGCCACAAGGACCGGCTGGCGATCGAAAAGATTCTCCAGATCGATCCCGCCGGCCTGTTCGAAACCGTGCGGCAACACGACATTTCGATGTGCGGATTCGCCGCAGCCGTCACCATGCTTTTTGCCGCGCGGCGGATGGGAGCCACCGGCGCCGAGCTGGTCAGCTACGCGACCAGCGGCGATGTGACCGGCGACCGTGAATCCGTTGTGGGCTATGCCGGGGTCGTGGTCTTTTAAGGGAACGCGGGGAGTCGCCAACGAAGCCGCGACCGGCGCGCTAGCGGGCCTGGCCGAGCGCGACGAGGATCTGGCGGGCGCGATCGCGGGCGATGTCGAGCAATTGCGGACTCGAAGCGATCTTCTTCAGCACGGGGACCAGGACTTGCGGCTCGGCGATCGCATTCGATTCCAGATCGGATTCCAGACGCATGAGCACGTCGTTCACCCCGAGCGGATCGTAGCGCATCGAGCGGCGGAGCTGATCGATGTACTGGTCCTCGAGGGAAAGCCCTTCGAAGATTCCCATCAACTGGTTCGCCTTCGGATTCACGGTGTAGTTGAAGGAAACCTCGCCTGTCCGGCCGCCGCCCTCGTAGCGGAAAGTCTTCTCGCCCAGATTGGCAATCAGGCGCCGCACGTTGAGTTGCACGCCGCTGAAATCGTGCAGGGCGGCGGCGAGTGAAAAGATTTTAGCGGTCAGGGCGGCCGACACCTCAAAGGGCTGCGGATTGGGCCGGTCGTCGAGCTGGCGGATGTCGTAGGTGGCCGCGCCGCGCTCATCGACTTTGATCTCGACGTACTCCGGCGTGCTCCCCTTGAAAATTTTGCGGTATGTGATGGCCGGCAGGGCCTGGTCGGCCGAAGAGGCGCCTGCGGGCGGGGCAACGGCCTCGGAGGATTTGCCGCTCGCGTTCCGGCCGGAGGTCTGCGCGGCCGCGCGACACGGCAGGCCGATCCATGCGCCGAGCAGCACGAGCACGAGTACGCGTCGAAGGTTCATCCTCAGGCTTCGATCCGGGCCGGGTAGAGCCGGTCACCGGCCTCCCGAACGCGGCGCCGGGCGCGGTCTGTGAAAATGTGGCAAAGGGCGAGGGCCAGGGCGTCGGAGGCGTCGTGCGAGCCAGGCGGCTCGGCGAGCTTGAGCAGCGCGCAGACCATGGTTTGTATTTGCGTCTTGGAAGCGGCCCCGTAGCCGGTCACTTGGAATTTCACCTCGCGCGGGGTGTAGCTGTGAACGGCCACGCCGGCCTGCGCGGCGGCCAGCAGGACCACGCCGCGCGCCTCGGCGAGCTTGAGCGAAGTGCGAATATTCGGCGCGGCGAACACGGTTTCGAGCGCCACAGCGTCGGGTGAATATTCCCGAAGCAGATGGGCCATCCGGCGATGCAATTCGCAGAGCCGCTCGCCGAACGGGGCGCGCGAAGGGTGCCGCAGCTCCCCGAACAGCAGGGTATGCGCCATCCGCTCGTCGCCTTCGAGCACCGCGTAACCGGTGGGACCCGAGGCGGCGGGATCGACTCCCAGGACGCGCAGGCAGGATTTCGGCTGAGTGGCGGGATTCATCCCGCCACATTTTGACCCGAAAGCGGCCTCGGAGAACAGTGCTTCTTGCAACAACTCCCCTACTCGGCGCTCACGGCCGCCTGGATTTCCTTCTCGTCGATATCGAAGTTCGCGAAGACGTGCTGAACGTCGTCGTGCTCTTCGAGGGTTTCGACCAGCCGCACCATCTGCTGCGCGGCCGACCCGGTCAGGGTGATGTAGTTTTGCGGAATCCAGCCGACTTCGGCCGAGCTGGGCGTGATCCCCGCGGCCACCAGCGCCTCGCGCACGGCGTCGAAGCTTTCCGGCATGGTGAGCACTTCCCAAGCGGAGCCGTCGTCGCGCACGTCCTCGGCGCCGGCTTCGAGGACGATGGCCAAAAGCTTGTCCTCCTCGACCGCCTCTTTCGGCACGACGAGATCGCCTTTGCGCTGGAACATCCATCCGACGGCGCCCGTTTCGGCCAGATTGCCGCCATGTTTGGACATGATATGGCGGATGTCGCTGACGACGCGGTTTCGATTAGTCGTGACCACCTGAATCAGGACGCCGACGCCACCCGGCCCATAGCCTTCGAACATCACCTCGTCGTAATGTTCCCCTTCGAGCGGGCCGCTGCCGCGCTGGATGGCGCGCTCGATGTTTTCATTGGGCATGTTTTCCGCCTTGGCGGTCTGAATGGCGGACCGCAGGCGCGGGTTCGAGTCGGGATCGGCGCCGCCGACACGGGTGGCGATGCTGATTTCCCGGATCAACTTGGTAAAAGTCTTGCCCCGGCGGGCGTCGGCCGCGGCCTTTTTGTGTTTAATCGTCGCCCATTTCGAGTGACCAGACATTGCGAACCTCACAGACGAAAAATGGCGGGAAAGAGAGTCTATCACAGCCCCGGGGAACGGCCAAAGCCCATGTAACGCATCGGCGGACAGAAATTGCCGATAGACTCAGGAGCAATCTTCCGGAATGGCATGCAATATGTTACGCTCCGGGGCGTGGGTGATACCTACTCTAACTTTTACAGATGTCCTTGTGACGGGACAGAGTGGAGCATGACGTGGGATTGCATGTGCGATGATCGATGTCCGCGGTGCAATCGCGAGATAGTTCCGTACAAGAGCGAGCTCCCGCCGGAGACTGGGCCGGAGGTTGCGCGACCTGTCCCGTAACAGCAGCCTATGCTTGTCGAGATGCCGTACGACCTTGCGGCTCGCTTCCGCAGCCCCAGTCAGCGGGCGAGGGTAATCAGCGAAGGCTGGGGCGATCGCAATCTGTATTGCCCTCGTTGCGATTCCCCGAGGCTAGAGGCTTCCAGCGCCAACACGCAAGCCGTCGATTTTATCTGCCCCAAATGCGCTGCGTGCTTCCAGTTGAAAAGTCAATCACGCCCGCTTTCGCGTCGGATAGTTGACTCGGCGTACGCGGTGATGCGGCGCGCTATTGAGCAGGGCCAAACCCCGCATCTGTTTGCCCTTCACTATGCTCCAGCTTCCTGGCGTGTGCGAGACCTCATGCTCATTCCGAGCTTCGCTCTGACGCTTTCCTGTCTCGAAAGACGAAAACCGTTGCGTTCCACGGCGCGCCGCCGGGGTTGGGTCGGCTGCAACATCCTGCTCTCCGGTGTTCCGGCGGATGCCAGGATCATGGTTATAGCCAACGGCGAGCCCGCAAGCCCACCCCTGGTGCGACGCCAATTCGCACGACTGCAGCCGCTGGAGGGGCTTGGGTATGAAACAAGGGGCTGGGCTCTTGATGTCCTCGGGGTAGTGCGATCACTCCAAAGGCGGCAATTCAGCCTCTCAGACGTCTATTCGCACAGCGGCGAGCTGCGGCGTCTGCATCCGGCCAATCTCCACGTTCGGGAAAAGATTCGCCAGCAGCTACAACGCCTTAGGGACATGGGATTTGTAGAGTTTTTGGGAGCAGGGAACTACGTGCTTAAAGGGTCGCCAGCGCCCCCTCCATCCTCCTTCTTGGCCCCTGGGCACGGACCCGTTTAGGCATCTCAATCGTCGCGTCTAAGAGTTCGTCCGGAAAGTCCCCGGAGAGGATGGCGGAAGCGTGTCCGCGTTCCTCGATTCGATACTTCTCGCGAATCCTCCGTGGAAACGCCTTGAGCGTCATGCGGCGCAGATGTTACCACGAGGAAACCACGTGGCTAAGCGCGAATGGTGAAGGGGTACCCGCGATGCGGCAATTACTGACGGGCACGCCCGGAGCAGTCTCCCAATTGGGGCCGGCCAACTCCCATCGGGCGGCGACGAGATGCTTGGTCACGCGCCGATGTAGCGGGCGTAGAGCGAACGGGCCACCGCCGGATCCTTGGTTCCCTTGACGATCGCGCGGCCGTCGGCAAAAACCGTGACTTCGTAGGGCGGCACGCGAAACCGGAGCAGATAGGCGTTGCCGGTCACCTCGCCCGTCGAATGCTCCAGACGACGGCCCAGGGCGGCCAGATCCAGGTGCCGCTCCCGCTCGTGAATCTGGACCGAATCGCGGCCGCACATGGTGATATGAGGTTGCGCCCGGCCTTCCAGGTACCGCAGCTCGCCGCGAACACAGGAGCGGCAGTTGGGATCGCGGCGAACCGAAAGCGACTGGAACCGGCCCGTCCATACGTCGATGGCGGTCAGGGGGCGGCTGGGAGGCTCGGCGCCCACGATTTGGCGGAGGGCAGCGGCCACTTCGAGGGCGGCAACGACGGCGGCCGCCGAATTGAGGACCCCGACCGTATCGCAGGTCTGTTCGAGACCGGTTTCCGAGGGGTCGTCGACCAGGCAGGCCAGGCAGGCGCTGCGGCCGGGGTCGATCGGCATCGTCGCACCGTAGCTGGCCACCACGGCTCCGTAAACCCATGGAACGCCGAGGCGAACCGCCACGTCATTTACTAAGAAGCGGGTTTCGAAGTTGTCGGCGCCGTCGAGAATGATGGAAAATC
>DATLRW010000096.1:0-16941 GCA_035534495.1 Candidatus Dormiibacterota bacterium
TTTAGGTGCCGCGGTCGGCACGATAGCGAGTTTGTGGGGGCAGGGAATCGGCATGGCGGTCTTCGCGGCGGTCGCAGCGTTCGCCGTCATCGGCCTTGCCCGCGCCTATCACCCGCCCGGTATCGCCCTGGCGATTTATCCCATCCTGTTGCGCCCTGGCAACTGGTTTCCGCTGCTCGTCGTGCTTCCGTTCACGGCCGCCGCTGTGGGATCTGCCGCGCTTCTGAGCAGGGTGGTTCACGGATGGCCTGCATATCCGAAACCGCTGGGTAAAGACGCCGGCCAGTGAGCCCAACCGGGCCCGGTGTTGGGCGGCTGCGGGGGCTTTAGTTGTCGCAGCCGCAGCCCGAAGGCGAGCAGCCGCCGCCGCCGCAGGAAGCAGCGGCATCGGCGGAGGAGTCGCCGCTATGCGGCGCGGCGAAAACGGAAAATTGGAGGGTCGCTTGGCGGCCGCCGCACTTTGGACAGGAGATATCGCTGTCCTTGGCGATTACGAGATGCTCGAATGAGGTCTGGCAGTTCTGGCAAACGTATTCGTAGATGGGCATTGCTCCGCTCCTCTATAGAAATTCTACGGGTTGGCCTCGCGGCGCACAAGTTCCCGCCCCAAGCGTCACATGCCCCGATCGTCACGAGCGACAATTGCCCCTCGGCGCGCGGCGGCGATATAGGCGCCAGGCGGCCAGGGCCAGGCAGGCGATGACGAAACTTTGCATGAGGCTTCGCGCCAGCGTGCGCATGGCCAGAGCGTAGTAGGAAAGCGCGGCAGGATTCGTGAGAACGGGCGAGTCGGCAGCGCCGTGCCCCAGCCACCGGCGAAACCACCACGCGATCCAAACGGCAAACCAGGAAACGATCAGGTCGGCGAAGACTTGACGGTCCAAATGCCAGCGAATGCTCCCGCCCCACATACCGCAGCCCCTATAAAACCATCATAGCCGATTCGAGCCGCCATGGGACGGTCGCGTAAGCCGCGGCGCCGGGCGCTCGGGTGCGGTGAATTTCAGCCCCGAGTTGCCCCTGCCGGAGCTGTCTTCCATAGCGGAATTTGCAACGTTGTAACGCCGGCGTGCAAGAAGCCGGTGGCGCGGCTGAATATGATTTTTTTCTCTTTGTATTTGCCTGACAACGTAGGGCTTCTGACACGGCAGAAAACTTCCCGTGGCATCAAAGCTGCTTCAGGTTGGTGGCTGGGCAATATCCCGGCGGACAAAGGGATCGAAGATCAAAGATCGGGGATGAGTCTGTGAGACTTCTTGACGGCATTTTTTATAGATATCGAAGGACCGGTTCTCTGAAAAACGGCGTGGTGGAATCCCGCCAGAGCGCGGCGGCGGACGGCCCATCCAAAGGGAGCCCATCGATGAGTTCACTCCGCTTTTCCAACGCGGCGCAATCCCCTCGGCGTTCGTCTTCCCGAGGCATTGCCCTGGTCATGCTGGCATTCGCCATGATGATTTTGATGGGTACGGTTGGGCTGGCGGTGGATCTGGCGTGCCTGTACACGGCGCGCGGCGAGGCCCAGCGGGCGGCCGACGCCGCGGCTCTGGCCGGCGCCAACGACTTCGCCAATTCCGGCTACACGTCCGGGTTGCTGACGGCGGGGCAGGTCGAAATCCTGGCGGCCGCCGACGCCGCCGCAGTCGGCAACAAAAATCCGATTCTCGGTCAGAGTCCGCAGTTGAACTCCGGCACGTTTGCCGATTCCTGTCCGCCGCCGCCGGGCGCGGACGGATGCTTCGATCTGACCACGTCGAACGATCCCCGCATCACGGTCGTCGCCCAGCGAACCGTTGCCCATGGAAATCCGGTGCCTCTCTTTTTCATGAAAATGTTCGGCGTCGAAACGGGCGACGTTTCCGCCACGGCCACGGCGGAAGCCTACAACCCGTCGACGGGCGGCGGCCCGCCGATCAATATGCAGAATTTAAAACCCTGGCTGACGCCCAATTGCGACACGCAACATGTCGTTGCGACCACCGACAGCCGCGCCAATCCGAACTGCCCGGTTTCCGGCGGCGATGACAGCTACCTCATCTATCCACCGGGATCGCAGAACGAGGGCGAGGTCGTTTTTCCCGGACAATCGCCGGACGGGGTGGTCGGCGAGCAATTCATCCTCAAACCTGGCAGCCCGAGCGCCGCTCCCGCGCCGAGCCAGTTCTATCCGCTCTATCTGCCGCAAAGTTATTCCGCCGTCTGCCCGCTCGGGGCGAGCACGAGTACGAGCAGCGATGGCACGGGCAGTTCGTCACTGTACGAGCAGAATATCGAATGCTGGACGCCGCAGACCTTCACGTGCGGTCAGGAGACGATCCAGGTGGCCAGCGGCAATATGGTGGGGCCGACCTCGAAGGGAGTTGATGTCCTGATTCACCAAGGCAGCGACACTACCGGTCAGGACACCATCGATCTGTCCGTCGCGCCGTTCCAATTCCTGGCCGGCGCGAACAATCCGTATTACCCCGAGGGACAGGTGATCACCTCGAGCGATTCCGTGGTTGTGGTCCCCCTCTATGACGGATCCAATCTTTGCCCGGGCGGTTCCTGCAATACCACGGTCGATATTCAGGGTTTTCTCCAGGTCTTTATCCAAGGGGAATACCCTCCGTCGGCAACGGTGACTTCTTACGTGCTGAACGCCGGGGGCTGCGGCAATTCGCAGGCCAGCACACTCGATGCGTGGGCCAATCCGGTGGTTGTGCGCCTGATTCACGATTAGCGGGCCGTCGTCGGCCCGCGGGCAACATGAGTGGAAGCGGAATGTAAGTCAACGCGAACGGGACGGGAAAATGCTGACACGAATGACAACACGACTCGGAACACGCGGCAGAGGCCGGCGCGAAAGCGGGACAGAAGTCCTCGAAGTAGCCCTGTCCGTGCCGATTGTGCTGATGCTGATCTTCGGGCTGTATTCGCTCGGCCGCGCCTGGGACATTTATCAAACGATGACCCGGGCGGCGAGCGAGGGCGTGCGGCAGGCGGTGACGACCAACTGCGCGACCTGCGGTAATACGAGCTATTCCGCCACGGATGTGCAGAGCCTGTTCGTGTATCCCGCCCTGCAGGCCGCGGGGATCAACACTTCCGGGATACAGAACTACACGCAGGGCTACACGTGGCTGGATTCGGCGAACAGTGTGTGCGGGGCGTACATCAGCTTTCAGTATCCGTACAAGCTGACGGTTCCCTACATGCCGGTATCGATTGCCAGCATCACCTTGAAGACCGATGTCCAGATGAGGCTGGAGAATCCGCCAAACGACGGCACCTGCCCATGAGGAGCGCAGCGATGAAGAGAAAAATCCGGAAGGCCAAGACCCGCGGCGGTGAGCGGGGGGTGGAGTTGCTGGAGCTGTCGCTGGGGCTGCCGATTCTGCTGATGCTCGTGGCGGGAGTGGTCGACTTCGCGAATGCGTGGAGTACGCGGCAAATTCTCGCCAATGCGGCGCGCGAAGGCGCGCGGCTGGCCTCGACACAGCCGATGCTCGACCTGAACACGACGGATCCGGGAACGATCCAGAAAGTCTGTCAGGACGTGGCCGACTATCTGGCGAAGGCGAACGTAGACACAACTTTCATGAATGGCACGAGCGCGAATCCGGCGGCGGGATGCGCGACGCCGACCGTGATCCCGGATTCGGCCTCGGCGGTGGCGAATCCGGTGCCGCTCGGCTGGACCTATTATTCCAGCGGCAGTTACGGCCTGGAAATCTCGCGGACGGTCAGCGTTTCATCCTCCGGAGGGAGCGGCAGTGTCTCGTCAACGCAAGTGATATTGACGTTCCCCTTTCGATGGCCGTTCGATTTCAACCGCATTGCCGGCCTGGCCACCGGGGGCGGCGGTTCCGGTTATCCGAACGTCATTCCCATTCAGGTGAACTCCACGATGGCCAATATCGAATGACCGCCTGGCTGGCCCGGGCACGCGGCTGCGTTACACTATCGCTTTCCATGCCGCGTGTCGCTGGAAGGGAGGGTGACGCCATGCCCATTTCGCGCGAGGAAACACGTCGCCGGCATTCCGAGCAAACCGGCCACGGCGACTACGTCGAAACGATGTACGGAGTCGTCTGCTCCGCCTGCCACAACTACATCGTCATCGACTACACGAATTGCCCGTCCACTTGCCGCGAACACGAATCCTGCCGCCAGGCCTATGCCGTCCCAGGCTGATCCCGTATCGCTCTACGGGTTCCAGAGCCGGATGCCGAGCAGGTGCCAGTAGGCCATGTAGATCGTGAGGCCGCAGCAGGCGGCCGAAACGACGAGCGAATGCCAGAACACCGCGCGACGGCCGGTCTTCCAATGGGCCGGCCAGGCCAGAATCAATCCGAGCACCGAGAACGCCGCAAAAAGCCAGGTCAGCAGCCAGATGCTCACCGAGGCCATGTTGTAAGTTCCGAGCACGTAAACCGGCGTCCACGCGGCCACCAGAGCCGCCCCGAGAAGGCTGAGCCCGGCCAGCAGCGGCATCGCGCGCAAAGACAGGTTTGCCGTTTCCTTCATTTTTCCCATCAGTTTTCGCGGGATCCACCACAGCGCAAACGCGAACGAGCTGAGGATCGCCAAAAGCGCCAGATCGACCAGGATGAAGCGAATGAGCGGCCAGAGGACTCCGCGCTGCCGGCCGAAAAAGCCCCTGGGGGCGCCGCTGGCCAGAATTTCGTTTCCCGACGGACCGGGGAAGAAAATCATGCTCGCGGCGGCCTGGTCTTGCAGCCGGAACTGATTGTTCCCCGTGGGGATCAGCGCGTGCCAGGTCCCAAACCATCCCTCTTTCAAATAAAGTTGATCGCCCGAAAGCGAAACATGAGCGCCGCCGAGCAGCCGCTCGAGAAATGCGGTGGTCCCGCTTGGCGGATTCTCCTTTTCGTAGTAGCCGGTGAGCGGCTGGAGCTGCAGCGGCGCGACGGCGGCCGATGGCGGCTGCGGAACCGTTTGGCCGGCGACCAGGTATCTGGCCAGCAATTCGTCGATTGAGCGCAGGGCGCTCGCGCCGCTGTCGTTGTTGATCAGCGCGACGTAGCCGACGCCCTGGCCGGGCATGTAGCCGAAACTCGAAAGGTAGCCGTCGGCATTCCTGGCCGGCCCGCCGGCAAGCCCGTGTTGAACGACGGGACCGTTGAGAATGGATTCATTGGCCAGGCCGTAGCCGTCGCGCAATCCGGCCCGGGCGGCGAGGGTCGTCTGCGGATACTCCATCCGCGCGATCGATGGCGGACTGACAATCTGCTGTTTGCCCGCCTTGCCGCCGTTCAGGAACATCTGCACCAGCTTGGCCATCTCGGCGGGCGAGGATTTCAAGTCGCCGGCCGGGCGCAGATAAATGTTCAGGTAGTGAGCCGGCCGGGGCGGGTTGCCGTGATATCCCTGGGCCAACTGCGCGAATATCTTGTCGGTCAGCGTGAAGCCGCTCTGGGTCATCCCGAGCGGCTGGAGGATGTTCAGGTCGATGTACTGATCGAACTGCAGCCCGCTGGCCTTCCAGATCAGATAGCCGGCGACGCCGTAGCCGGGCTGCGAATTGGACATTCGCGTGCCGGGCGGCCAGCGGGAAACCAGGGGCTCGGGGAAGCGCAGGCAGAGATCGAACGGCGTAATGCCCTCGGGCCCATTCAAGTCGTAGGCTTCGCTCGCCGGCGTGGCATCGAATCCGGCGGTATTTTCGAGAACGTCGGCCACGGTGACCGGATTCGTCGCGCGCCACGGGTTCTGAAACGGCAGGGTTGGGGCAATGTCGGCCAGTTTGGCATTCAGATCGATCTTCTTTTGTTCCTGCAGTTGCAGCAGGGCCAGGGAGACGAAGGTCTGCGTGACCGGGCCGACGCGGAACATGGTATCGGCGCTCATCGGCTTTCCCGTGGAGAGCCGGGACACGCCTACGCCGCCTGCCCAGATGACCTTGTCCTGATTCACCAGCGCGATCCCCGCGCCGGGCACCCCGTCGCGGCTCAGGATCGTCTGAATCGCCTGCTGCAGTCCGGAAAGGGAAGTGGGCGTGGGAGGCAGTGGTTGCTGCTGCGGCGCGCCGCCGCAACCGAACAGGGCAAGAGTGGCGAGGGTCGAAATGAGGAGGGTAAAATGCTGGGTCGACCGGCGCAATTGTCTCATCGGCGGACAGCGGCGATTGTATCCGAACGATGCCGCCATCGCTACGAAGAAATTGCAGCGCTCCGGCAGACGGCCCACGGCGCGCCGGGCCGTCGGAGTTTGCCCATCCTGAACCAGCGTCGTATCGTGATGAGGAGGTTCGTGAATCTTGGCTAAACAACGCAGAATCGGAATCCTGACCGGCGGCGGCGACGTCCCCGGCCTGAACTCGGTCATCAAAGGCGTCGTGGCTGAAACCGAGCCGCTCGGCTACCAGGTCGTCGGCATCCGCCGCGGCTGGATGGGCCTGACGCATATGCGACCCGGCGACGAGCCGGGCTCGGAATTCCTGATTCCGCTCGATTCGTCCAACACGCGCAGCATCGACAGGACCGGCGGCACCTTTCTGCATACCTCCCGGACGAATCCGCGCCGCATCCGCCGGAAGACCCTGCCTGGGCACATCGATGCCCAGAGGGCCGCGCAAATGGCCACGGGGGAAGATCTCTACGATCTCACGCCGGTTGTGCTCGACAATATCCAGGCGCTCGGCCTCGATTATCTGATCGCCATCGGCGGGGACGATACGCTCAGCTACGCCCACGTCCTCGACGAGAAGGGCGTTGCGGTCGTTGCCGTTCCCAAGACGATGGACAACGACGTTCCGGGAACCGAATACTGCATCGGCTTTTCCACGGCCATCACCCGCGCCCGCGAGCTCATCAACCGCCAGCGCTCGACGCTCGGCTCGCACGAGCGCATCGGCGTGTTCCGCATTTTCGGCCGCGACGCCGGCTTCACGGCGCTCTATTCCGCCTACGTCACCTTCAGCCGCTGCGTTCTACCCGAGATCGAATTCGATCTCGAAAGCCTGATCGCCGCGCTGGTCGAGGACAAACGGCGCAATTCCAGCCACTACAGTTTCGTGATTGCCTCGGAAGGCGCCATTTGGAAGGACAGCCAGGTGAGCGAGTTCGGCGAGGCCGACGCCTATGGCCATCGCAAGAAAACCGACATCGGCTTTGCCCTTTCGCAGGAGATTAAGACCCGCACGGGCGAGGAATCGACGACGAGCGACCTGACCTACGATCTGCGCAGCGGCGAGCCCGATATGCTCGACCAGATGGTTTCGCTGACCTACGCCAGCATGGCCGTCGACCGGATTCGGGAGGGGAAGCGCGGCCTGATGATGGCCGTCAATGGCGGCCGCTACGCCTGCGTGGGACTTCCCAAGGTCCCGGCGCGCCACGTGGATATCGAGCGCCTCTACGACGTCCAACATTTCCGCCCCAACTATAAGAACAAGCTGGGCTTGCCGCTGCTGCTCGACGAGGTCGCCGGCCCCGTCTGAAGACCCCGCGGTAAAATTGACTTCCGCCTCGGCGGGCGAATAGCATAACGGTTTCCCTGATTCGTGCCCGAGTGATCGAGACAAATGGCTATCGAAACGACGGGAACCATTCTCGATAAAATTGTCGCCGCGCGCCGCGTTACGGTCGAGCACCGCAAGCGCGTGCTGCCGCTGGTGGCCTTGCGCATGGCCGTCGAGAAGGGCAAACCGTTGCCGGTGCGCGACTTTGCCGCCGCGCTGGGGCGGCCTGGCGTGAGCGTCATCGCCGAGGTTAAGAAGGCCTCGCCCTCGCGCGGCCTGCTGCGCGCCGACTACGTACCCGATTGGCTCGCGCAGCGGCTTGATCTGTCCGGCGCGTCCGCCATATCTGTGCTCACCGAGGAGGAATTTTTTCAGGGCGCGCTTGAGCATCTGAGGCTGGTGCGACCTGTCACCTCGGTGCCGCTCCTGCGCAAGGACTTCGTGTTCGATCCCTGGCAGGTTTGGGAATCGCGAGCCGCCGGCGCCGATTCCTTTCTCCTGATCGCCGCGATTCTCGACGAGGCCTTGCTGGCTGAGCTGATTTCGCTCGGCCGCACGCTGGGGATGGAGCCGCTCGTCGAGGTCCACACCCGCGCCGAGCTGGATCGCGCGCTCGCCGCCGGCGCCATGATCGTCGGCGTGAACAATCGCGACCTGCGCGATTTCAGCGTGCGCCTGGAAACCTCGATCGAGTTGATCGAAGCCATCCCCGAGGACCGCATCGCCGTTACTGAATCCGGTTTGCGGTCCTCCGTTGAGATCGCCCGGCTGGCCGAGGCCGGGTTCGACGCCTTTCTGGTCGGCGAACAGCTGATGGTCGCCGAAGACCCGGGCGCCGCGCTGCGCGCTCTTCTCGGCCGTGAGGCGAACTGAAATGCTGCTGGGCCGTGGCCCTACGCCGCGCGTCAAGATTTGCGGAATTACCCGCTGGGCCGATGCGCGGCTCGCCGTCGAAGCCGGCGCCGACGCGCTGGGGTTCAATTTTTACCGGCCGAGCCCGCGCTACATCGAGCCGCGGGCCGCGGCGCGGATCGCCCGCCGCTTGCACCGGAAGGTGACGAAAGTGGGCGTGTTCGTCAACGAATCGCCCGAAGTCGTGCGCCGGACCGTCGATGCGGTCGGCCTGGACGCCGTTCAGCTTCATGGGGCGGAGCGCCCTTCGCGCGTCGGCGAGATGGCCGCCTATCGGCCCGTTATCAAGGTGTTTCGCGTGCGGCCCGGGTTTCTCCTTTCGCGGCTTGCGCGGTATCCCGCCGCAACGGCCTTTTTGCTGGATGGGTATGTTCCCGGCCGGCCCGGCGGCACGGGCCGCCACTTCGATTGGGAGTTGGGACGGCGAGCCGCTCGTTACGGCCGCGTGATCCTCGCCGGCGGCCTGCGCCCGGACAACGTCGCGGAAGCGATTGCCCGCGCGCGGCCATTTGCGGTCGATGTGTGTAGCGGGGTCGAATCGCAGCCGGGAAAAAAAGATCCCGCGAAACTTCGCGAATTTATGCGCCAGGTGAAACGCAGCAGGAGGTCCGGGAAATGAGCGCCGCTCAGAACGCATGGCCCGATCCCCGCGGCCGCTTTGGCGACTTTGGAGGGCGCTACGTTCCGGAAACCCTCATGGCGCCGATCGAGGAGCTTGAGCGCGCCTTCGAGGCCGCTCGCACCGATCCCGCATTCGCCCGCCGGCTCGACGATCTGCTCCACAATTTCGCCGGCCGGCCCACGCCGCTTCAATTGGCCGAACGGCTCACCGAGCGCCTCAGCGGCCCGCGCATTTACCTGAAGCGCGAAGACCTGCTCCATACCGGCGCCCACAAAATCAACAATTGCCTGGGCCAGGGCCTGCTCGCCCTTCGCATGGGCAAGCGCCGCCTGGTCGCCGAAACCGGCGCGGGCCAGCACGGCGTTGCCACGGCCACCGTCGCCGCGCGGCTGGGCCTGGAATGCACGGTCTACATGGGCACGGAGGATATGGAGCGGCAGCGGCTCAACGTCTTCCGCATGAAGCTGCTCGGTGCGGAGGTGGTCGGCGTCGACGCCGGCAGCCGCACGCTGAAGGACGCGATCAGCGAGGCGATGCGCGACTGGGTGACGAACGTCCGCACGACCCACTACCTGCTCGGTTCGGCGCTGGGTCCCCATCCCTATCCGCTGATGGTCCGCGAATTTCACAAGGTGATCGGGCTGGAGGCTCGCCAGCAGATTCTCGCCGCCGAAGGCCGTTTGCCCGATCTTCTGGTGGCCTGCGTCGGCGGCGGCTCGAACGCCATCGGCCTCTTTTATCCCTTTTTCGACGACGCCAACGTGCGTTTGCTGGGCGTCGAAGCGGGCGGGCGCGGCCACAGCCTCGGTGAGCACGCCGCGCGCCTCTCGGCCGCCACCGGTTACCTGGGGGCGCGGCCCGGCGTGCTGCACGGGACATTCAGCTACGTGCTGCAGACGCCCGAGGGCCAGATTGCCACCACGCATTCGATTTCCGCCGGGCTCGATTACGCCGCCGTCGGCCCCGAGCACGCCTGGCTATCGAAAAAGGGGCGCGCCGAATACACGGCCGTCGCAGACGAAGCCGCCATCGAGGCCGCGCGCACGCTGGCGCGCATCGAGGGCATCATCCCGGCGCTCGAATCGGCTCATGCGCTGGCCGAGCTGATTCGCCGCGCGCCCGGAATGAAAAAAGACGAGCTGGTCATTTTGAATCTTTCCGGCCGCGGCGATAAAGACATGGATATTCTGGCGCGCTACCTCTGAATCCCGGCAAGTGCCATGAGCCACACTCCACAATCCGCGAGGACGCAACCGGAAACCGCCCCTTCCACGCGCATTGGCCGCCGGCTGGCCGAATTGCGCCGCCGCGAGGAGCTCGGTCTGATCGCCTATTTCACCGCGGGCGATCCGTCGCTCGAAGCGACCGGGGAAATTGTTCTAGCGGCAGCCGAGGCCGGAGCGGACGTCATCGAACTGGGCGTGCCGTTCAGCGATCCGATCGCCGACGGCCCGGTCATTCAACGCGCCAGCGACCGGGCGCTGCGGGCGGGAACCAGTCTCGAGGGGATATTCGACCTCGTTGCGCGACTGCGCCGCTCGTCCGACGTTCCGCTGGTTCTCTTTTCCTACTTCAACCCCATTTTGCAGATGGGCCTCGAAAAGTTCGCCCGTCGCGCCGCCCAGGCGGGCGCCGACGGGGTCCTGGCAACGGATTTGACGCCCGAGGAGGGCGTCGATTACCGCCGGATCATCCGCGCGGCCGGGCTCGATACGATTTTTCTGGCCGCGCCGACCACGCCGCCCGAGCGGATCGAGCAAATCGCCGCCGTTTCCACCGGCTTCCTCTATCTCATATCGCGAACCGGCGTCACCGGCCAGCGCGACAGCCTGCCCGGTGATCTCGCCTCTCTCATCGCGCGCGCGCGAAGCGTCACGTCCCTTCCTCTGGCTGTCGGTTTCGGCCTCTCGCAGCCCGAGCACCTGCGCGCCCTTGTGGGGCAGGTCGAGGCGGCCGTGGTCGGCTCGGCCCTGGTCGCGGAGATCGAACGGGCGCCGTCGCCCGGCGCCGCCGCGCAAAACGTTGCCGCGCGCATCGCCGCGCTCAAGCGAGGCGCTCGTGAGCGATAAGCAGCCGGGCGGGCAGGAAGCGATCGATCGCCTCCGGAAGCAGATCGACGAAATCGATCGCCGCCTGCTCGATCTGCTCAACGCGCGGGCGCGCTGCGTTGCCAATGTCGGGCAAATCAAGAAGGACGCCGGCGGCATGCCTCTCTATCAGCCCGAACGCGAACGCGAAATCTTCGATGCCGTCGTATCGGCCAATCCCGGGCCGCTCTCGGGCCGCGCCATTCGCCGCCTGTTCGAGTGCATCCTTGAGGAATCCCGTTCGGTCGAACGCAGCATCATGGAGTCCGCCCCCATCGACCCGCAGGGTTCGGAGAAGGGAAGCGGGCGATGATCGCTCAGGCCACGGGCCGGAGCCTGGCCTAACCAATGTCCGCTCCTTTTCATCGCGTTGCCATTCTCGGGGTTGGATTGATCGGCGGCTCGTTTGCTTTGGCGCTTCGCCGCGCCTTTCCCGACGTGCATGTCGCCGCGTGGGACCGGCGCGAAGTGCTGGACCGGGCCCGCCAGCGCGGCATCATCGATCAAGCCTTCGAGGATCTGGCGGCCGCCTGCCGCGACCGGGACCTCGTCTATCTGGCCCTGCCGGTCGAAGAATCGATCCGGCGGATGCCGGAAATTGCCGCCGCCACGCCCGCCGATTCTCTGGTCACCGATTCCGGCAGCACCAAGGTCTTTGTTTGCGACGCGGCCCGGCAGGCGTTTCCCCCGCCGCGCCTCTTTCTCGGCGGCCACCCTGTCACGGGGAAGGAACTGGGCGGTTGCGAGCACGCCTCGGCCGATCTTTTTTCCGGCGCCTCCTACGTGCTGATTCAGGACCCCGGTTCGCAGCCCGCTTCGCAAGATGCGCGCGCGGGACGGCTGGCCGGCGTCATCGAGACGATTGGCGCGCGCCTGGTCTGGCTCGATGCCGCCGAGCACGATCGCCTGATCGCCTTTCTCTCTCATCTGCCGCAGATCGCCGCCGTCGCACTGGCCGAAACCGTTCTCGAAGGAGCCGGTGAAGCGGCGGGTTCGCTGGCCGGTCCGGGTCTGCGCGATTCCTTGCGCCTGGCGGGCAGCCCGTACGCGCTCTGGGCGGATATTTGCCGCACCAGTCCCAGCCTGGACGAGGCGATCGGGCGGCTCGTCGGCTCGCTCGAACACGTGCGCTCCCGCCTGCGATCCGATGATCTGGCGGAAGATTTCCAGCAATCCGCGCGCCTATACAAGATCCTGCGCGGTATGGAGTAGACTCGAACTGGCGCATTTTTATTTACGCCATCCTGGGGAGTGAACAGTGAACAAATGCGTTTCCGGTGCTGACGAAGCGATTCGGGATCTCAAGGACGGAGCCACGATTCTGATGGGAGGCTTCGGTCTCTGCGGGATTCCCGAAAATCTGGTTGCCGCCGTCCGTCGCAAGGGAGTGAGGAATCTGACGGTCGCCTCGAACAACGCGGGCGTGGACGATTACGGCATCGGATTGCTGCTGGAAACCAGGCAGGTCAGGAAGATGATTGCCAGCTACGTCGGCGCCAATAAGAGGTTCGGGCAGCTGGCGATGAGCGGCGAAATCGAAGTCGAATTGAATCCGCAGGGCACCCTCGCCGAGCGCATTCGCGCCGGAGGCGCCGGCATTGCCGCCTTTTACACTCCGACGGGCTGCGGGACCGCGGCTGCCGAGGGTTTCGAGGTGCGCCGCTTCGGCGACCGGGATTATCTGCTCGTGCCGGCGCTGCGCGGCGATTTTGCCTTTATCAAGGCTTGGAAGGGAGACCGTTGGGGAAATCTGGTCTTCCGGAAAACGACGAGGAATTTCAACCCGGTGATGGCTACGGCGGCCGACCACGTCATTGCCGAAGTCGAGCACCTGGTCGATGTGGGCGAGATCGAACCGGACAGCGTCCATGTTCCCGGCATCTATGTCGACGCGGTTTTCCAGGGCGCGGGATACGAGAAGCGCATCGAGCGCCTGACCGTGCAGAGCGATGGCCCGAGCGCCACGGCGCCCGCCGGCGGGGCTGACAAGCGCGCCATCATCGCCCGCCGCGCCGCCCGCGAGCTGCGGGACGGCGACTACGTTAATCTCGGTATCGGCTTGCCAACGCTCGTCCCCAATTTCCTCACGCCCGGCGTTGAAATCGTGATCCAATCGGAAAACGGCATGCTCGGCGTGGGGCCTTACCCGCCGGCCGGCCAGGCCGATCCCGACCTGATCAATGCCGGCAAGGAGACGGTCACCGAACTGCCCGGCAGTTCCTATTTCTCGAGCGCCGAATCCTTCGCCATGGTGCGCGGCGGCCACATTGACGCCACGATTCTCGGCGCCTTTCAGGTCGACGCGAGCGGCAACCTGGCCAACTGGGCGATTCCGGGCAAGGTGCTCAAAGGCATGGGCGGGGCGATGGACCTGGTGGGCGGGGCGCGCCGCGTCATCGTGGCCATGGAGCATGCGACCCGCGACGGCCAGCCCAAGATTCTCAACCGTTGCACGCTGCCCCTGACTGGCGTTGGCGTCGTCAATCTGATCATTACCGAACTGGCTGTCATCGAGGTGACGCGCGAAGGCCTGCTGCTGCGCGAAATCGCCCCGGGCCTTTCCCCCGCCGACGTGCAGCGCTCCACCGAGTCAAAGCTGGCCGTTGCGCCCGATCTCAAAGTGATGGATGGCTGATCCATGGCCGAAGCCGCCCGCGTCTCGCAACTGCGCGATCTGTTGTCGGTTCCCAACCAGCTCACGTTTCTGCGCCTGACTTTTCTGCCGTTCCTGATTATCTCGATCGAATACCGGCGCTACGATTGGGCGCTCGGCGTGCTGGTCGCGGCGGCCGTCAGCGACGCGCTGGACGGGATCCTCGCGCGCCGCTTGCGTCAGAAAACAGCCATCGGCGCCTACCTCGATCCCATCGCCGATAAACTTCTGCTTTCGTCGTCTTTCTTCATGCTGGCCGTGGAACACAAAATCCGCTGGTGGCTGGCCATCATTGTTCTCGGCCGCGACGTGCTGATGCTGACCAGCGCCGCCGTCATCCTGCTCGCCGTCGGCTACTCCGCGTTTCCGCCCAGCATCTGGGGGAAATTGACCACCGCCTTCCAGATTTTGATGGTTTTTGTCGTGGTTGTTTTGGCGCTGGTCCAAAATCCGCTCCTGCGGCTGGCTCGCCACGCCTGCATCGGGGTCGTCGCCGCTCTCACCGTTTTCTCCGGGCTGCACTACAGCCTGACCGTCGCCCGGCGGCTCAGCCAGTAACCCGATTTTTACCGCTCAAGGGATACGGACAAACTGCAAAGCCATGGCGGCGAAACTCAGGGCGACGACCGCTCCCGCGAGCCAACCGAGCGCGTAGGCCCGCTTGCGCTCGACGGGGTCGGCCGGTTGGCGGTCTTTCATTACTCGCCCCAGGAGAAAACCCGTAGCCAACCCGCCCAGGTGAGCGGCATTATCGACATTGGGAACGAGCACGCCCAACAGAATGATGTAAAACACCCACCGGATCAGTTGGCTGCGCATAACCCGCATTTCCGCCCCGCGCCGGAGCGTGGTCACCGCCAGCATCAGCCCGATCAACCCCATCAGCGCGCCCGACGCCCCAATCGCCATCCCGTAGCCGCCGCCCGCCAGCAGATTCCAGCCCATGCTGATTCCCATGCTGAGGACCCCGGTCAAAACGAACAGGAACAGGTATCGCGGCGAGCCGTAAATCTCTTCGACAATCGGTCCGATGTCCATCAGCACCCACATATTCAACCCGATATGGAGCAGGCCGGCATGGAGGAAGATCGACGTCACCAGACGCCACACCTCGCCGGCGAGAATGTAGTAGGCTTGCCGCGCTCCGAGTGCGAGAAGCACCTGGGGGCTGATTGCGCCGAAACTGAAGATCGAATTCCCGGCCGCCGGCGACTGGCCCATCCGCATCGTCAGCAACAGGCTGACGCCGTACAGCAAGCAACAGAGAAAGAGAATGGCGTAGGTGGCGGGCGAGGTCTCGGGAAGAAAACGGGAAAAAGTCTGCGTGGCGGCGGCCAGGGAGAATGTCATGCTGGCGCCGCAATTCGGGCAGCGCCGCGCGTTCACTCCCGCCAGTTGCCCGCAGGAAGGACATAGCCGGGGACGGTTGGCCTGCGACTCGCCCGGCGCGAGCCAGCCAAGCCACTTTTCCTTCCATCGATCGATTTTCCATCTCCAACGAGCGCTCAGTGGCAATCGGTTTCCTTGTCGGATGCTTCCGAGGTTCCTATAATACCCAACAAAAGTTTTAAGGTCTGTGTTTGCCGTGCAGAGAGCTTGCCCAGCTCGCGCCGCATTTCCGCTGCCATCGGGGCGGGGCTTTCCGTTGTGTTCCTGTCCGCTTGCGGGCGAGGCGTGACGCATTGACCGCCCGGCGGTTCCCCTTCAAAAAGCGTCAGTGGCCGGTTGCCGTCATCCTCGTGGCGCTTGCCTTCGTCTCCGGCTGCCAGCATCGTTTGCCGGGCGTTCCCTCGGTCCCCGCTCCCGCGCCCGCGCCGCTCCCGCCGCCGGTACCCGGGGGCTGGACGGAAAATGGATTGGCGTC
Organism: Candidatus Dormiibacterota bacterium; assembly: GCA_035534495.1. Taxonomy (GTDB): domain Bacteria; phylum Acidobacteriota; class Terriglobia; order Acidiferrales; family UBA7541; genus JAKASX01. The sequence continues at coordinate 15,604 of DATLRW010000096.1, forward strand.
CTGGTACGGGGTTCCATTCAACGGCAATCGGGCGGCGGATGGGGAAATCTACAACATGTACAAGATGGTCGCGGCGCACCGCACGTTACCTTTCAATTCCCTCGTCCGGGTGACCGATCTTCAGAATGGCCGCCAGGTCGTGGTCCGGATCATCGACCGAGGCCCCTTCGTGGCCCATCGGATCATCGACCTCTCGTTCGCCGCCGCCCGCGCGCTCAATATGGTGGGCGTGGGGGTTGCGCCGGTCCGCCTCGAACTGCTTTCCCCTGTCAATCCGGCAAATGGGGATTTTAGCGTTCAAGTGGGCGCTTTCGCGGTTCTCGCCCATGCCCAACAGTTGCGGAGCCGTTTGGGAACGCGCTGGGGCCCGATCTTCATTCAGCAATACGATTCGCCGGGCGGGCTTTTGTACCGGGTTCGCGTGGGACAGGTACAGGGCGAACAGGCTGCGATCCTGCTGGCACGGCAGCTTCGCCGCGAAGACGGGTTCCCGGCGACCTTCGTGGTGCGCCTGGATCGCTAACCCGATCGCCCTGCTTGTTGCGTGAAGCCTGTTTCCGAAAAAACCTCTAGGCGCCGTTGTTCGATGTTGCCACAGCGGCGAGCGCCGACGCCGGCTCGGCCGGTTTCTCTTCCATGCCGGTCTCCGCCGGCACGTTCGAGGCCGCATCGGTGATCGCCGCCAGGGTATGGTCGAGTTGCATGCCGGCCTGCTCGTATTGCACCCGCATTTTCTGCAGTTGCTGGCCGAGCGCGGCGTGAATTTCGGAGAATTCCTCGACTGTCTTCTTCACGTCCTGCAGCCGGGCGAGCATCCGCCGGGCGTTCTCTTCCGATTCGGTTCCCTTCAGCGCCACGAGGATGGCGCTCAGGTATCCGTGCAAGCTGTTCGGGGATACGGGCAGAACATGTTTTTGGCGGCAATAATCGTCGAGCCGCCCGTTTCCGTCGGACGTAACGAGCAGCTCGTAGAAGGCGCTCTCCGACGGCACAAACATCAGCGCCAGCTCCAGCGTTCCCTCGTCCGGCAGGATCGCCTGCGCGGCAACCTGGTCCACGTGTCCGCGCACCGCTCCGGCAAACGACGGGCGGGCCACTTCGCCCTGCTCAACCACCTTTTGGTAAGCGTCCATGGGAAAATCCGCATCGATCGCTATCCATTTTTTGCCGACGCGCAGCACCGCGGCCGCGGTCTCCCCGTTGGGCAACCGGTAATCGGTCTGGTAACTGGTTCTCGGCAAAACGTCGGTCAGCAGGCTGTCGAGTTGCGCTTCTCCCAGCACGCCGCGCGTCTTCGGTCCGCCCAGCACCTTCTGCATCGTTTGCGCGGCCTGCGTC
>DATLRW010000097.1:0-2470 GCA_035534495.1 Candidatus Dormiibacterota bacterium
GTCGCGCGTGGTGCCCGGCTTCGAGGTTCGCAGCTTCCTGACCGCGATTTTTGCGGCCGCCGTGATCGGGCTGGTGAACGCAACCCTCGGCCTGCTGCTCAAGGTCATCACCTTCCCGCTGATTCTGCTCTCTTTTGGCCTGCTTCTTCTCCTCATCAATGCGGCGCTTCTGGAACTGGCTTCGTGGATTGTGCCCGGTTTCCATGTCTACGGCTTTTGGGCGGCGTTTTGGGGAGCGCTCCTGCTCAGTATTCTGAACATCGCCGTTAAGTGGGTGGTCCAGGAAGATTAAAGGGCCACTCCGCCAGGAGAGCCCGGTTCCGAATGCCACCCGGCAAGTCGGCCGCATTCCGAATCCCCCGCGACCGCAAGGAATTTCGCGCCGGGCTCCCGCCCCTCTGCTTCTGCCGTCAACATGCTGTGGACTTTTGCCGGGGGTTGGGTAAAGATAAAGGAGCGATGCTCAATCCCGGTTCACAACCCGTACGAGCAGGGCAGGCTGGCACTCGATTTAGCAGCCAGTGGTATTTCTACGCCTGCTTCGCCGGCACGGGAGTGACTGGGTAAGCCGATCGCAAATCCAAAGGCCTGATCCAAGCCCACTCCCGAACCCGGGAGTGGGCTTTTTATTTGATGGGCCGGGAAAGAAGCAACCGTGACAGTGATCATTACGCTCGAAAAGGCCCCCGCGGCAGCCGATGTGGGGATGGAACTCCGGCGCCGCGGGATCGACGCCGTCCAGGTGCGGTTCGCGCGCCAAACCGTCTTTGTGCTGGCCGGCGCAAAAATCGATCCCGATCAGGAGCAATTGGCCGGGATCGCGGGCGTTGAACGGGTCATGGACGCGCCCGGGCCCTATCCGCTCGTGCATCGAGCTTTTCATCCGGAGGGTACTCTTGTCGATTGGGGGGACGGCGTGGCGATCGGAGGCGGACGATTCGGGCTCATCGCCGATCTGGTGGACCCGGCCGAAACAGGCTCTCTATTGCCTGTGGCCCGCAGCCTCGCCGAGAGCCACGGCGCGGCGCTGATTGCCCGCCTGCCCGACAGCGAGGGATCGCATGGAGAGCGGCAGAGGTCCGCGGTCATCGAGGCCCTGGAAGAGGTTCGCCGCACGACCGGAATGCGCGTCGGAATCGAGGTAACTGCCGACGGCGATTTGAACGATTTTGCTGCGGTTGCCGATCTCTTTCGCGTGGCCGGCGAGCGAATGCAGGACTATCGCCTCCTGCAGCGGGTGGGAGCGGCGGGAAAGCCTGTCGTGCTGGTGCGCGCGTTGAGCGCGACGCTCGAAGAATGGCTCCTGGCCGCTGAATATCTGGCCGCCACGGGCAACGACCGGGTGATTCTGTGCGAACGGGGAATCCGCTCCTTTGCGCCGGAGACGGGCCGCGTAACGCTGGACCTGGCGTCGGTGGCGCGCTTGCACGAAATGACTCATTTGCCGGTGGTCGTCGATCCATTTCCCTCATGCCGAAGCCTGTCTTTGGGAACGAGGCTGGCGCGAGCGGCTGTGGCGGCCGGAGCCGATGGAATCGTGGTCCCGTTTTCATTCCATCCGAAGATCGGGGAACCAGCGCTGGGGGCGGCCGGGATGGCGCACCTGGCGGCGTCGCTCGGGCCGATACTGGCGGTGGAGGGGAAACAGATGGAGAAAGCCAGCCGCCTTACCGCTCCCGTGTAGGGTCTTGGCGGCCAGGCCGCGCGGAAAAGCGCGCGGCCTGGCGCGGTTAACTCAGTCCCGAGGTGCAATAGGCGCAGCGCTTGGCCCCGATCGGAATCTCGCTCAGACATTCAGGACATTTCTTTGTGGTGGGGTCGGCGGGCGGTTCCTTGTGGGAACGGGCGACCAGGGCGTTCATCGGCACGACGACAAAGTAATAAACGACCGCCGCGACGATGAGAAACGAGATCAAGGCGTTGACGAAATCCCCGTAAAGGAACTTGCTGTTGTTGATCGTGAAATAGAATTTGGAGAAGTCGGGCTGTTGGAAGATCGCGGCGATGAGGGGAGTGAGCAGGCCTTTAGTGAAACCGCCGACGACCGTCGCGAAGGCGGCGCCGATGACCACGCCCACCGCCATATCGACCACGTTTCCGCGAAGCAGAAACTGCTTGAACCCACCGGTCATGTGGAGTCTCCTTTTTCAGGTAGCGTCTTGAGCCGTGCCGGGGTCACACAGGTGCCGGAAACAATGCTTGCGCAAGGGTAACAGGGCCGGAGCCTGGTTACACATCTTTTCTTTTGAGTCCCTTTTCAGGCGATTCGATTGGCGATGAGGGTGAACGGCCGGTCCCTTACGTCCATGCCTTGGCGGCCGGTATGGTCAACGAGAAAATGACCCCGCCCATCAGAATGACCAGAGGACCGGCCGGCAGGCCGGTGAATACGGCGGCGACAATCCCAATGATGGCGGAGATCACTCCGAAGGTTCCCGAAGCCAACTCGTACTGAAACAGGTTCCGGCTC